>CAZGXI010000007.1:0-153436 GCA_964529715.1 uncultured Anaerolineae bacterium
TGCCTCGCGCTGTCTGTCTTTGCCTTCCCTATCACTCTTCTCTTGTTAAGGTGCAGATCAGGGAACAAAAAACCGACGTTATTTTACTGCCGAACGTCGGCTACAGGCGTTGGAACTGCTGCTGATACTGCGGTTTTGTGCCTGCTGCCTCCCTGGTTGTTAAACACGTATTCTCCACTGGAGAACCCGCATCTTGAGATATATTATACACCATCCTGGTGACGGCGCAAGAGTGAATATTGGGAAAAATGCGGATTCTGTTGGTTAAACCCTGCTGCATTGGCGATGTCGTGATGGCAACAGCCCTGCTGGCGGCCTTGCGCCGCGCCTATCCAGAAGCGCACATCGCCTGGGGTATCGGAACACACAGCGCCCCTGCCATCGCCGACCATCCCCTGCTGAACACCCTACTGCCAACCGGGCCTGCCGCCAACCCTGCGCGCTCGACCAAAGGGCTGTGGCTACTGGCGCGCCAGATTCGAGCTGGGCGGTTTGACCTGGTCGCCGTGCCTGAACGATCTCCGCTGATCGGTCTGGCAGTTTGGTTGGCCGGTGTGCCAGTTCGCGCCGGGCTGGACTCGGCAGGACGTGGCCTGTTCTACACCGTTCGGGCACGCATCGCCCCTGCCGAAGCGCGCAACGAGGGCGACATTTACCTCGACGTGGCGCGCGCACTCGGCCTGGATGTAGCAGGCTGCTGGGCGAACATCCCGGCCAGACCGGAGCGGATTCAATCCCTGCGCGCGTCTGCGGAGGTGCCCAACGGCGTCATCGTCGTCCATGCAGGTGGAGGCATCAACCCTGGCATGACGATGTTGGAGAAGCGCCCACCGATCCCCTTGCTGGCAGAGGTCGCCGCGCGCGCGGCCCAGGCTATCGGAGGAACGGTCGCCATTCTGGGCGGTCCGCAGGATGCACAACGCGCCGCCGACCTCCGACAGGCGCTGCCGCTGAGCCAGCGCGAGAAGGCGCTTCTTCTCATTGGTGCGCTGGACTTTCCCGGTCTCGCGGCGCTGGCATCGATCACGGCACTCACTATCGGACCGGACACCGGTGTGATACACCTGATGGCAGCAGCAGGCGCACCGACGGTGATGATCTTCGGCCCTTCAGACCCCCGCCGCTACGCCCCTTTCGTTCCACCGGGGCGGGCTGTTGCCCCCTGGAAGCCATTTCCCCTGCCGTCCGGCGGCGTCGCTGCCGGGCCGCCGACGAACTGGTCCTGGGAAAAAAACGGAGTCACGGTAGAAGAGGTCTGGGAACAGACGCAAACACTTTTGGAAAACCGCAGGGGCGGCCTGTGAACCACCCCTGCGTGACTCTCGGTTACTGACAGTTCGTCAGTCTGTCGCCGTCGCCGCCATCGTCACAGACATTCGGATCGCCCCAGTCAGGGCCGCCGTCAACCGTATCGCGGTTGTCGCCGTCGGCAGACGAGATGGTATCCACAGCGCCATTGCCGAACTCCCCCGTCGTGGAAAAGCCTTCGCCGATGATCGTATCGGCATCGTCACCAGCAGGATCGGCAATAATATCGCCGCCATCAACGCCGGATGTGTCGGTGCAATTGGCGCCGGTGCAGCGCGCCATGTTGCCGCCGTAAACCTGATCATCGCCGGGACCGCCGTCGATAATAGCCTCGCTAAAGTCCTGCCCGCCGTTGGCGCGGCAGTTGTCGCCATCGCAAACCGCCGTACTGCCGCCTGCCACGATGTCGTTGCCAGGCCCACCGGTAACGGAAGCATCGCTGCCATCCCCCTGAATAACGCTGATGCAGTTCGCCCCGGCGCAGCGGGCCAGGCTGCCGCCATGAACCTCGTCCACGCCTTCACCGCCATCAACGACCGTATCCCCGGCATCGTTCATCGCGTCGGCGCGCGCCTGTGTTCCCGTAGCGTCGGCGAAATTGCCGCCATAAACCACGTCGTCGCCGTCGCCGCCATCCAGTGTGTCGTTCCCATCATAGCCCGACGCCGCGATACAGGCGCTGCCCACGCAGACGGCGCTGTTGCCGCCGTAGATCGTGTCGTTGCCATCGCCACCCACGATCTCGTCCGGCGTTCCACCGTCAGTGTTATCAGTGATCGCATCGACCAGGCAGGCATCGCCCTCACATGTTCCGGAATTGCCGCCAATCACAGTGTCATCGCCGGTTCCGCCTTCCAGACGGTCGCCGTCGTCGTAGGTGCGTCGGTTAGCGGTGCAGGCGCTCCCGGTACAGCCATAGGTGTTTCCGCCGATAAGACGATCATTACCAAAGCCGCCTACCAGGGTATCGCCGTGATCGGTTCCGCCGACCACGTTGCAGCTATCGCCATCACAAAAGACGCCATTGCCGCCGGTAATCACATCATTGCCAGGCCCGCCGTCGATGTCATCGCTCCAAAAGTCGTACTGGCCATCCGGCTCGCAGTTGATGCTGTTCATCGGCATACAAACCAGGTTATGCGGGACGTAGGCAGCGTGGACATAGCTGGCACCGAAGATGGTGTCGTTGCCCGCACCGCCGCGAATAATGTCCGCGCCGCCGTGCCCGCCGTCGGCGTCGCACAGCGCCCCTTCGCAGGTAGCATAGCCCGTGCCTGCGATGAAGTCATCGCCGTCGCCGCCATCCAGCACATCGTGAGCATCCAGATTGGCATCGGCGTCGAAGTCATTATCGCTCCAACATCTTTCCCCGACGCACGCCGAACGGTTGCCACCGACCAGGGTATCATTGCCCGGCCCACCGCTCAGATGATCAACCGTATCCGGGCCTGCGTGCGCGGAGCAGCTTTCACCTTCACAGCGAGCAAAGTTGCCGCCGATCAAGGTGTCATCCCCCTCGCCGCCTTCGAGATTATCGTCGCCGTCGAAGTTGCTGTTCGGCGTATAGGTGCCGGTGTAGTAGGTGTGGTTGGTCCAGCAGGCCGTGCCGACACACTGTGCATACGTGCCGCCGATCAACATGTCATTTCCACTATCACCGGTCAGGGTATCCTGGCCCGAGTCGCCGCCATCGTTGATGCAATCTGCGGCGATACAGGATGTGTAGTGTCCCCCTGCCAACATGTCATCATCTGGTCCACCCGTCAGGGTATCGTCGCCATCAGACCCGCCGGTGAGCGTCCAGACGCCATCCCGCGAGTGCACAAAACACCAGGGGCCTTCGCAAGGGGCAAAGCAGGCTTCGCCGATGCACTCGGCAAAGTTGCCGCCGTACAACCGATCGTTGCCCTCTTCACCTTGCAGCACATCGTTGCCAATGCCGCCAAAGGCCAGGTCATCTCCCGGCCCGCCATTCAGCCGGTCGTCGCCACCGAGGCCGTAGAGCACATCGTTGCCCCCCATGCCAAAAATCACGTTGGCGTTATCATTGCCATAGATGATCTCACAGGCATCCGTGCCGGTGTAGCTATCTGCATTGACGTTGATGTCGCGTTCACCGGCATAAGAACTTCCGGCCAGCGCCACGACGACAACTTCTTCGCATGCCGACAGCACCGAACGCTGCAACTCCTGCGGATCAGGAAATTGTTCTGGCTGGTCGGGTCGCTCGCGCTCGCGCAGGTCCAACCAGTAGTTGATGCTGCGGCACAGGGGCGCTTCATTTTCCCCATAGAACACGACCATCCAGACATACATTGCGGGCGTCGTGGTAAATTCTTCTAGGCTGAACTGCGCCTGACCACGCCCTCCGCCGCCCTCTGCCGGAAAGAATGCCTGCTGGCCTAACCAGGTGTATTCACCGGGAAAGCCGTGTATCTCGCTGAGGTCATAACCTTCTGAGGCAGAGCCGGGGAGTCCCACATCGAAAACAAGCACCTCACGGCTGACCGTGCCCTGCGGCTCGTTGGTCCAGGCATAAATCACCTCATCGGCAAAGGTGATCCGGCGGGCCGGGTTGACCGGAGCGGTCAGGAGGGGATAACTATCACACTCCGGCAACGCCAACACGTCGGGGGTAGAAAGTTCCTGCCCCTGCGCCGCAGCGGGGACAGAAACCATAACCAGGAGGCCAACCAACAGAGTCGCGCCAAACAGAATGCACATCGGAAAGAGTCGGCTTCGCATCTATTCACTCCTTATTTTTTTGAAGGATTGTATTTTAATCACCTCACACAGACATTAACGACGGTGTATACTTCCTTGCGCCTGGCTTACAAGGTGCTCCGACAGACATTTTAGTTAGCCTGTTTCCTTACAGCAAATAAAGATGTTTGGTGGGCAGCCTCAATCTTGACATTTGAGCGCATCTCCTCTAGACTTCACCCTATGAGCGAGAACCCATTGTGGAAGGCCACCATGTCCATGCGTTGCGAGCCGTGGCTGGGTGGGGGCGAGGCCCTACTCCGGCGACGGCTGCGCCTACATGACTGATGGGCGCATCCTGATGGCTCAACCAAACCGACCGCTTGCCTCGCGCAGGCGGTTTTTATTTGTGGCCGGATCAGTCTCAGACAAGCCTTTTTGTCCTTGATAACTCAGGAGGAAACCATGACCGAGATCATCCACGTTTCCGTCGCCTGGCCCTACGCCAACGGCGACCTGCATGTGGGCCACCTGGCCGGCGCTTACCTGCCCGCCGACATCTTCGCGCGTTATCACCGGCTCAAGGGCAGCCGCGTACTGATGGTCAGCGGCTCAGACTCGCATGGCACGCCGATCTCTGTCGAGGCAGACAAAGCCGGAATCTCGCCGCAAGAGTTGTTCCAGAAATACCACCACCGGTTTCTGGAAACCCAGCAAAAGATCGGCATCAGCTACGATCTGTTCACGCACACAGACACCGAAAACCACCACCGCGTCGCCCAAGATGTCTTCCTCTGTCTGCTAGAACGCGGCTACCTCTATCGCGCCACCCAGCAGCAGCTTTACAGCGAATCGCAGGGGCGCTTCCTGCCAGATCGACTGGTCGAGGGCACCTGTTATCTCTGCGGCTTTCAAGATGCGCGCGGCGACCAGTGCGATAACTGTGGCAACCTGCTGGACGCCACGCTGTTGATCAATCCACGCAGCAAGCTCGATGGCTCAACCCCCGTTGTGCGCGAGACGGAGCATTACTTTCTGAACCTGCCCGCCTTCGCCGAGCGCCTAACGGCCTTTCTGAAAAACGGCAAGAACAGCAAAGCCCACTGGCGCGATAACGTGTTGGCATTTAGCAGAAACTACGTGGCCGAACTCCAGCCGCGCGCCATCACCCGCGACCTGGACTGGGGTATCCCCGTGCCGTTAAAAGGTTGGGATGGTAAGCGGTTGTATGTCTGGTTCGAGGCAGTGATAGGCTACCTGAGCGCCAGCATCGAGTGGGCGCGCAATACCGGCCAGCCCGACGCCTGGAAAGACTGGTGGTACAACCCAGAGGCGCGCATTTACCACTTCATCGGCAAAGATAACATCCCCTTCCACACCGTCATCTGGCCTGCCGAACTGATGGGCATCAGCGGCCTCTACGATGACGGCAGCCGCCCGATCAACCTGCCTTACGACGTGCCGGCAAACGAGTTCATGAACATCGAAGGACGGCAGTTCTCCAAGAGCCGCAACTGGGCAATCTGGCTGCCGGATATTTTGGAACGCTACCAGCCGGACGCCATCCGCTATTACGTCGCTGCGACTCTGCCGGAGACGCGCGATGCAGACTTCGCCTGGGATGGCTTTTTCGGGCGTGTTAACAATGAGCTTGTGGCCGCCTGGGGCAATCTGGTGAACCGGATGCTGGGTTTCGCCGACAAACGTTTCGACGGCGTTGTGCCCACACCGGGAACATTGACCGAAGATGACCAGGCAATTCTGGCACAGAGTGTGGCCGCCCTAACCGATGTTGGCGATTTGCTGGCAGGCGTCAAACTACGCGCTGCCTTGCAAGAAGCCATGCGCATCGTCCAGGAAGCCAATGTCTACCTGGATCGCCGCGCCCCCTGGAAGCGCATCAAAGAGGATGTCCAGGATACAGCGACGGCGGTCTATACTATCCTGCGCGTCATCGACAACCTGAAAGTCGTGCTGGCGCCGTTCCTGCCGTTCAGCGCGCAGCGTCTGCACGAGATGCTCGGCTATCAGGGCAGGCTGTTCGGCGAGCAACGCATCGAGACCTTTCAGGAAAGCGAGCGCAGCCACGAAGCTCTGATCTATGATGCCAGTGGGGCGACAGGCCGCTGGGAACCTAGCGAACTGCCGCCGGGGCAAAAGCTCGGCCCCATCGAGCCGCTGTTCGTCAAGCTAGACGATTCGATCATTGACGAGGAACGGGGTCGCCTGGGCGCGCCGCGCAACGTTTAGCCTTCGGCAGCGGCGGAGCATCGTCTGCCGCTGCTTTTTTCGACAGAGCCTTGAGCGGAGCAATTTGGCGGTATAATACAAAAACAAGCGTTCCTTATTCGTATAGGATGCACAAAGGAAAGATACGCGATGCTCCGCTCTCTCCTGCTCTACCTCTCCGGTGCGCGCTGGGCCAAAGCGATCATCACCCACTTCTTCATTGCCAGACGCATGGCCCGGCGTTTCGTCGCCGGCGAGACGATGGCCGAAGCCGTCGCCGCGACCCGCAAACTCAACGCCCAGGGCGCGCTCGTCACGCTGGATTATTTAGGCGAGTCGGTTGCCTCGGAAGCGGACGCACAACAGGCCGTCGAACAATACTTCGCCATCCTCGACACCATTGCCCACGAGGACATCCAGGCAACTGTCTCACTCAAGCTCACCCAGTTGGGCCTAGACATCTCCGAGGACCTATGCCTGGCAAACATGCGGCGCATCCTGGAAAAAGCCAGGGAGCGCCACAACCACGTCACCATCGACATGGAAAGCTCAGATTACACCGACCGCACGCTACGCATCTATCGCACGCTGCGCCACGAGTACGGGTTCGACAACGTGGGAACGGTAATCCAGGCGTATCTGTACCGCAGCGAAAAAGACCTGGCTGAACTGCACGCAGAAGGTGCATTCATCCGCCTGTGCAAGGGAGCGTATAAGGAGCCGCCAGACCGGGCCTTTCCCAAAAAGGCGGATGTAGACGCGAACTTCGTCAACGTCATGCGGGCATATCTGGCAAACGGCACGGCATCCACTGAAGCACACCTGGCAATCGCCACGCACGACCCTAAGATGATCAATGCGGCGCTGGAACACATTCAGGCGCACAGCATCCCCAAAGAACGCTACGAGTTTCAGATGCTCTACGGCATCCGCGCCGAGGCGCAGCGAGAATTGATCCGCCAGGGCCATCCGATGCGTATCTACGTGCCGTTCGGCACTCACTGGTATCCCTACTTCATGCGGCGGTTGGCCGAACGCCCGGCGAACCTGTGGTTTTTCATCAACGCCTTTTTCCGAGGGTAAAACCCTCCTGGCAGCGGCGGGAACGCCGTCCGCCGCTGCCGCCCACACCGCCCGCAGATCACCTTTTTCAGCCGTGCGGCAACCCTACCATCCTGGCGCTGACCTCCCAAAGCCGCCGCGCCGTCGCTGCATCATAGGAAGCCTCCGAGGAGGGCGTGTCGCGCCGCCGCACGAAATATCGCCCTGTGACGCCCGCGACTTCCGGCGCAGTAGCCAGCCACACTTGCGTATCGGCGCCCTCTTCGGGCGTCAGATGGCCGCGCATATCCAGGCCGGCAGCCCGTTGAAAGTTCGTGTCCACAAAACCAGGATGGACCGCATTCACCGTGACGCCGGTCCCATCCAGTCGCCGCGCCAGCTCATATGTGAACAGGATGTTCGCCAGCTTAGATGCCCCATAGGCCGACCACCCACTGTATTGCCGCCGATAACCCAGGTCGTCGAAATTGATCGCGCTACCCTGATGCGCATCTGACGAGACGTTGACGATGCGCGCCGGGGCGCCGGCGATGAGTCGGTCAAGCAGCAGGTTGGTCAGCAAAAAATACGCCAGATGATTGAGCGCAAACGTCATCTCGATCCCGTCAACGCTCTCGCGGTAAGTGGTGAAGAGTGCCCCAGCGTTATTCACCAAGACATGCAGCCGGTCGTACCGGCTCTTGAACTCCTCTGCCAGCGCACGAATCTGGGCCTGTGAAGAAAGGTCGGCGGTCAGAAATTCGAGCGAGCCGGGCATCTGGCCCACCTCGGTGAGCACGGCCTGTATTTTGGCAGGGTCGCGTCCCACGCCGATCACCGTTGCGCCGCGTTCGGCCAGCGCACGCACCGTCACCTTGCCGATGCCATCTGTTGCGCCGGTGACCAGACAGATTTTGCCGATCATCAGTAGTCCTTGAGCCTCCATCAGAATTGGCCGGGTTTTTAGAACTTTACAACTTCGAGCGTACTCGAAGTCAAGTACTCTTTTCGGGTTGCTTTTGTTGTAGACCTCACCACCCGCTACCCTCTCTCTGTATACGAAGAGAGACCGCAGTGAGATTCTCAACCTCGCAGCCAGATCACTTCGAGTGGGTTTAAGAAGCCTGGCGCGGAGATAATGCAGCCTCTACAACAGCAAACCCGGCTGCCCACCACCGCCTTCTATCGCCCTCGGCGGCGGGCCTTTGCCCTTTCGCGCATTTTCTCGCGCCGACGGGCGCGTTCGGCCTCGCGCTCCTCGCGGTTTTCCTGGCGATGTTCGTGCCTGTTCTGCTCCAATTGCAGGCGCACGGCCTAATTGCAGGCGCACGGCCTCGTAAGCCTTGTGGGTCACGCCCTGGCGCTCTAACTCACGGCGAATCTCACGCTGTCTACGCTTGGGATTGACCTGCTTCGGTCCATGAGCCGGATCGCGGGGTACACCGACAGTCATCCCGTTTTGCAGAGCGGCCAGGTCACGCAAGACAAAAATATAGATGGCCTCATCCTGTGGCTTCGCACCGAAGACATGACGTGCGGCGTAGAGACAACCATCCCGCTCAACTTCGAGCAGCCCAATCCAATATGGTGGATCGAAAAACACGGTGAATTTCATACCTTCCCCTCCCAGGCAAGATCAACCAAACCACCGGACATCCCTGGGAAGGGAAGGTTACAAACAGCGGGCAATCGCTGCGCCCGGACTACCAACCGGGCCGTGTTTACGTGGCGTAATAGGGCATTTTACCCTTCAACAGGCGATCTGAGAAGTGGTACAATACTTCTTATGATCACACAACCTTTGACCATAACTGCTGCCATTTTGTCATTGGAGGGGTTGCAACCTGCCCCCTACCAAGCCTCGTCGTTGGCCGAAGCTGCCCGCTATGAACCGACCGGCGTGTACACCGTCGCACGGACCTACCATCGCACGATGGCCTTATGTCTGGACGCCCATTGGGATCGGTTGGAAGAATCCGCCCGGCTGCTAGGAATTCCCTTGCGATTGGATCGGCGGTCGGCGCGAGATGCCCTGCGCCGACTTATCCTGGAATCGGGCTACCCGGAGTCGCGCTTTCGCATCACGGCGCCCGCCGACGCGCCGGACCACCTGTACTTTGCTATCGAGCCGTTCAAAGATGTGCCGGTCGAGGTCCGCGCCAATGGCGCGCGCGTGCAGTCGGTGAACGGGCAACGCAGCATCCCTAGAGCCAAGAATACCGCCTGGATGGAAACCCGCGCTCATCTGTCTCTGCCCGAAGGGATTTACGAAGGCCTGCTGATCGGGCCGGATGGGACCATTCTGGAAGGCATGAGCAGCAACTTTTATGCGATCCGCGACGGCGCACTGTACACCGCCCAGGGCACAGTGTTGCCCGGCATCAGCCGCCGGATCGCGCTGGAAGTCGCACCAGAAGTGCTGCCCGTATACCTGGAGCCGGTCCGGCTGGCAGATGTTCCACGTCTGCAAGAAGCATTTCTCACCAGCGCCGGGCGCGGCGTCGTGCCCATCGTTGAGATCGACGGGCAGCAGGTCAACGGCGGCAGGCCTGGCCCGTTCACCCGCGCGATTGAACGGCGGTATAATGCCTGGACCGAAGCCCATTTGGAGGAAATCTGACCCTCAGGTATATACGGCACCTCGCAACCAAACCTACGGAGCATCCATGTTGAAGCGGAACACCCTGACCGATCCGCGCGCGCTGGCGTTAACCGGCGTCATGACGGCGGTGATCTTTGCCCTCACGCGCGGTGTGCAAATTCCAACCCCTATCGGCGGCTACGTGCATCTGGGCGACGCGGGGGTATTGTTTACCGGTTTCGCATTCGGGCCGGCAGTGGGCGCCATTGCCAGCGCACTCGGCACGGGCCTGGCCGACCTGACCTCACCCTACGCCCAGTGGACGCCCTTCACGCTGGTCATTCACGCGCTGATGGGCCTGATGGCAGGCTACCTGACACGCGGCGAGACGCCCTGGTGGCGGCTACTGCTGGCATCGGCGGTCTGCGGTGTGATCCTGGTAGCAGGATACTTTGTGGCCGGGCTGGTACTGGTCGGGCTGGAGGCGGCGCTGGAAGTCGCGCCGAACGTGATGCAAATTGTGGCCGGCGCACTGGTGAGCATCCCGCTGTACTACGCCGTGCGCCGCGCGTATCCGCCACTGATTTATCAGCAGCGTTAAGCAGACAGCCGCTATTCTCGCTGGCCGTTCCGAATCAGGGCTTCAAACTCGCGCAGGCGGGCGAGCTGCTTCGGCAATGGCATGATGAATGGGCGCACTCGCCGAATCGTTGCCAACGCCTCGTCCGCCGTCATGCCCTGGTGCGCAATTAAATAGGCTGCCCCCATGCTCGGCGCGCGGCCCGACCCCGCTGCGCAGTGCACATAGACCGCGCCACCCGCCGCGATCCGTGCGGCGATCCAGTCTGCTCCGCGCCGGAGATCGTCCAGCGAAACAGGTGTGTCGTCCACCGTTGGCAGATGCAGGTAGCTATCTTCGGGAATGGGCACGCCCGCCGCACGGTCGTCGTGCTCGGTGCGCATATTGACCACCGCCGTCACGCCTGCCTGCCGCAGCGCCGCCCACCCTCGCCGCCGAATCTGCCCGCCAACGTAAAGGGTGGACGTCACACGGGCATAGCGCAGCGTGTCCATCCCCAACAGGAACAGCCGCCCACGCACGAAAGCCCAGATCAGCGTCGGCCACAATCCCTGCCGCCAGAGACGCATCACCGGCAACACCAACACAAAGCGTAGGAGACGAAGTATCCTGCGAGGAAGTTTTGAGGTTGGAATGTTTGGTTTCGAGTTCAGATCGACCACCGCCACGATACCCTGACGCGAGATTCAGCTTCCAGCGGCCCGTTCCAGCGCCTCGAGAACCGCCTGCGCCGCGCTTTCCCAGGTGAAGCGCGCTGCCTGAGCATACCCCATCTCGACCATCCGCGCACACAAGGCCCCATCATCCACGACCCACCGAATCGCATCCGCCAACGAAGATACGTTGAGCGGATTCACTTTCAATGCGGCATCCCCGGCCAATTCCGGCAGGCTAGACGTACTGCTGGTGATAACAGGTGCGCCGCAGCGCATTGCCTCTAACACCGGAAAGCCGAACCCCTCATACAACGATGGAAAGACCAGCGCCAGCGCGCCGCTGTAGAGCGCCGCCACATCGCCATCGTCCACGTAGCCAATCTGCCGGATGCCGGGAATCCCCTCAATCCAGGCCGGATCGTATAACCAGCCCGGCGCCCCGGCCAACACCAACCCCACGCCCTGCTGATACACGCCACTTTCGGCATAAGCCTGAGCCAGCCGGGCGATATTCTTGCGCGGCTGAAGCGTCCCCAAAAAGAGCAGGTATTCCGTCGGCAGGCTGTACTTCGCCCGGACACGTCCCAGTTCATCCGGGTCGGTCACGCGCGCCAGCGATTCATCCACGCCGGGATAGACGACCTGAACTTTCGCCGGATCGATGCCATATACACGGGTCAGATCGTCGCGCGTGGCCTGCGAATCGACCAGAACGACGGCGGCGCGCTGCGCGCTGCGCAATGTGGACCACTCCAGGTAGCGGCGCGGCCAAGGGGGATGCGCCTCTGGGAAAAAATGGTAGCCCAGATCGTGCACTGTCACAACGGCGGGGCCAGGAAAAACCAGCGGCAGTGTGTGTGCCGGGACGAACGTCACGTCCGGGTGGTCGGACCACAGCGCAGCGGCAAAGCGGACATGCGTCCACAGGCGCGGGAACCAGACGACACGCAGCCGGGCACACGCTCCGTTCGGGAACAGGCCCGGCGGCGGCGCGTCACGGAAATACAACGTGAACTCATACGGCGTATCCAGAGCCAGCAAGGCGCGCAACACAGCCAGGGCATAACGCTCGGTTCCGGTACGGCGGGCCAGTGTGACCCGACTGGCGTCAACGGCGATGCGCATAGTTAACTTCACTCTTCCCCGACATTCGAGGGGCGAATCGTGTTGCGACTCCAGTAGGATGTGATCACACCCAGCAGATCGCTTTCGACAACGGTATGGTTATCCGGATCGGGGCCATGCAAAAAGTCAAAGGCGTCATTCTGCTGGTAAGGCGGCCACGCCGGATTGAACGCCCACAGCGCGTAGTTGACGCCAAGCTGCTCGAACAAATCCATCTGATCGGCCATAAACGCTGCCGCGCCGGGTTCCCAACGTTGCAGCCCGAACTCATTGACGGCGACCGGCACTTCGTAGATGCGCATGAAGTCACTTACCGGCGAGAGCAGGCCCGCCAGATAAGCCTGGTCGAAGGTGTCGGGCGCGCCGTCCCAATCCAGGTCCAGCGAACCCGGATAAGTGATCTCCAGGGGCGAATCCTGGTGCGTATACACAAACGGCTCGTACTGGTGAACGGTATAGACCGTGCGGGGATCGCCCGTCGGCTGGAGCCAGGTCAGCCAGTGGACCGCGCTGTAACTCATCGCGCCGATCAGGATCGGCGTATCTGGGTCTACTTCGCGGATGGCAGCAGAAATATGTGGGTAGAACTGGTTCCAATCATACAGTGAGGCGGCGTAAGCCGGGTAAAAATCCTCCGGGTTCCAGATGTCCAGCCACACGCCGCTGCCGTTCGGCTCGACCATCAGATCGTAACCGGCCACGATAGGGTTATCCCGGTAGCGTTCTGCCGTGTAGCGCCACATCGCTACCCAGGCGTCCTGCGCCGCCTGATCCTGCCACACGCGGTCGTTCAGCAGGCTTTCATCGAACCAGACGCCCGCGCCGTCGGAATAGAACGTGAAATCACTGCGGCCCGGCCCGGTACGGAAACTGATCACGGCGAACATGTCGGCCTGTGCGATCATATCAAGCAAATGATCCAGATTCGCCTGCACTCCCTGATCTAACACATAAGGCGGATCTTGGGTGAACAGGCCCGGATGGGAGATGTTGACATAATTCGCGCCAAGCGCCGCCAAACGGTCAAAATCCTCCTGCGTGTATGGCGGCCCGACGTGCCCCGCCCCCAGAAACTCCAGCCCATCCAGATCGGGCACGACGATGCGCTGCCAGATATTCGCCCCACGCAGGTGTGGCCCATCAACCCACAGAGCGAAGCGGTCAAATGCCGCGCCAGGATCGTTTCCCTGGGCAGACAGGGGTACACCGCCCCGCAGCAACACAGCGACCAACAATAACAACCCTGCCCGTTTGATCAGATGCCCATTCATACAGCCTTTTTCCTGCCGTGCGGCAAAATCCACCGCGCTAAAACAAAGGCCGAGGCTGAGGCAGCACATTCAGGGCAGCCAGCCGCGTCGCGCAGACGACGCCCCCCAACGCAAAAACCACCGCACCATCATCCGATACGTCCAGCGCCGCCACCGACGCCCGGCGCCCTGGCGAGGAAGCCAGCAGCTGCACCTGCCGGGCCTGGGCGATCAGGTCGATGGCGTGGCGCTGATGCGTGGGATTCAGGTCGGCATCGTAAATGCGGATCACATTGTCGTCGGCATCGGCCAGGGCGATGAACTGGCCGTTGGGCGACACCGCCATCGGCCCAGCAGTGAAGTGCAGCGACAGTTCGCGTTGCACCTGCCCGCCTGCATCGACTACCATCATCCGCTCGCCATTGCTGATCACCAGGCGGCCAAGCGCATCGGGAACAAGCACACTTAGCCGCGAATCGACCCCCAAAGTAAAACCGGGCCAAAAGGACCCCACCCGGACATGCTGCTGAAAGAGGCACAGTCGGCCCTGCTCCGTGATCGCCCCGATCAGCCCCAGGGCACGGTCCAACCCGACCGCCAGAAAGCGCCCATCCTGCTCCCGGTCTAGGGCAATGTTGCGGCCATCGACCTCCAGTTCCAGGCGGCCATCGGAGAAGTGCACCAGGCGCAGGTGTCCATCGCGGCTGGTATGGATGGTCATGCCACTCAGATGCACCGTCGGCAAAAAGCCCCCGTTCGGGGCGCGCAGCCCGGCCACGAAATCATCCCACTCCGCGCTGCCGGGCGCAACCGGCGCATCCTGCCAGACCAATTCCCGCTGGCCCAACGGCATCCCGGTACGCTGATCGTAGAAGTAGACATTGCGCTTCCGGTCCCACACGGCCACCTGAAGCGAATCACCGGGAACCAGTTCCAGCGCCGCCACCGGCTGAGTCGAAAAGTGCAATTGCCACTCCACCGAAGTCCTCTTTTCTAGCGAGCGGCGCTCCACGCAGCTTCCCTGCTGCTCTATTGTAACGCCGGACACGGCAGTAGGAAATTGGCCGATAGGACTTAAGCCCTATGTCAAAACAAACCTTTAACCGTAGACAGGTTGCGTTATTCACCTTTATACTTTATTCAGATGCACCGCTTTGCGCTTCAGGACAAATTCCATGCACACGACTGGCGATACTCTGCAAACGCCACACGGGACAAGCACGTATCGGGAATTCACCGGACCTTCCGGCGAAACGATTACCCTGACCTACCACGATCTCTGGATGATAATTGTCTGTCGGATGTCGATGGACGGCGACTGGCAGCGCATTCGCGCCGTCGCCAATATGGTCCCCGACAGCGCGCGTAAAGTCGCCCTCATCGACCGACTATGGCAGTTAGAGCGTTCGCTGGGAGGGCTGCCGCCGATTCCGCCTGAGGTCTGCCAGCTTCACCTGCGCCGCGCCCACAACTGGTTCAACCGCCGCACAATGAATGTCGGCCCAGAAAGCCCTGCGGCGCGTTGAATTCGGTTGGGACTTGCCCAGAAAGCAGAGGCCGCTTTGCGTCCATATACCTGCTTTGCTACAATGCCCCACATGGTAGATGGACCCTTCACCGGCGTCAGAGGTGTTTTTTTCGACCTGGACGGCACGCTCAAGTTGAGCACCCCGACCGGGGTCGATACGCTGTTGGCCTTGATGGCCGACTACGGCATCCCCATTGATCACGCGGCCAAGCGGGCCGGTCATCGCTTTTCCCACGAATATTGGGCCGACCGCGAGCGCGTAGAAAACGATATGGACCGCCTGGGACCAGACGCCTTTTGGGCCAATTATATTCGCGCGCAGATGATCGCCATGTCCGTCTTGCCGCCGGGTCAGGAGCCGGACGGCCAGGTCGTCCAGGAGATCAACCGCCGCTTCGCCACTGAATTCAACCCGCAGAGCCACATCGCCCCCGGCACGGTCGAACTGCTGTCCCTGTTGCGGCAGCACGATCTGATCCTAGGCCTGGTTTCCAACCGTCCGCTGCCGCTGACCGACCCGGCGCAGCGGTTGGGCATCCACGAATACTTCCACTTTACCCTTGCCGCAGGCGAGATCGGGTCGTGGAAGCCGGATGCAGGTATTTTTCTGCGGGCGGTCGAAATTGCCGGCCTGTCTGAGCCAGGGGAGGCCATTTACATCGGCGACAACTACTACGCCGACGCGCTGGGGGCGTTCCAGGCCGGCCTGAAAGCCGTGCTCATCGACCCCCTGCGCGCTTTTCCCGAAGCCGAAGCGGTGGCGTTTGTGATCGATGAGCTGGCCGACCTGATCCCCTATCTTCAGACGCCTGTTGACCTCGTTGAAAACGCTGCGGCAACCGCCTCGGCATCCGAATTCTCATCGTACAGCAACGCTGCCGGATCGCAACCGGAGGCGTCCTCACCAGATAACGAGGATCGCCAAATCACGGAATAATCAACTGCTGCCCGATTTGGAGGATCGCTTCCGAACTGCCCAGATTATTGGCAGCAACGATCTCATCAACCGTCACGCCATAACGCAACGCAATACGGAACAGGTTTTCCCCGGCCTGGACGACATGGATCGTCTGTCCGCCCGATTCCTGCGGCGGCGTAACGGTCGGTTGCGCAGTAGGGGCCTCGCCCGCGGGAGAAGCAACGGTCGGCTGCGGCGCGCCGGGTGTGCCGCAGTTAGGAATGACCAGTTCCTGTCCTTCGGTCAGGCGGTCCGGGTTCGTCAGATTATTGACCTCGATGAGCTGCGCCAGCGTGACGTTGTGTGTCGTGGCGATGTGATACGCCGTGTCACCCGGCTGTACCCGATACACACAGGGGTCCGCCAGACCCAGCGCCGTCGGTGTCGGTTGTAGGCCCTGCGTGGGCACTGGTGTCGCCGTCGGCATTCCCGGAATGGGCGTATAGGTCGGGCCGGCGGCAAAAGGAACCGTGCCCGTTGCGCCGGGAATAGCCAACGCGACGGTTGGCGTCGGGCCGGCCAGGGTGGGCATGGCGGTTACGTCTGGCCCTTGACCGGGAACAAAAGGCGTCACGAAAGCCGTCGGCGTGGCAAGGAGCGTAGGCGATGGGCCGGGTAACAACGTCGCGCCTGCGCCGATAGTCGGCGCAATGCCAGGGCCGGCTTCTCGAAAGCAACCTGTCAACAGCAACACAACCAGCAGCAAAGGCAATCCTTTTTTTCCAACCCCCAACATCGGAAAATACTCCTGTTCAGTTTTCTTAAAATACAGACGGCGTGGCAACCGGAACAGTTCCGCCAGGCAATTGCACAGCAGGGACCGGCGTCGGTGCGTTGAGCGTCGCTGTCGATCCATGCCGGCCCGGCGACACGAACGTCGGAGTCGGCGGCAACGACAGCGTGACCCAGGCTTGAATCGTTGCGGCGACGTTGATCGTCGGGTAAATCGGCGGCAGCATCCAGGGCGTAGCGGTAGGTGTCGGAATCGGTGTTGGCTGCACAGCGACATGGATCACCAGGCCGACGACAATCACCGGCGTCAGGATCAGTGGCAGACAGCCGATTACCAGCAATACACGTAAAACAATGTTCTCGCGGTTCGCCTGCAAAATCACCCTCAGTGTTCAGCCGACACAGACAGGCTCCTCGCGCCGATTATGCGCCGGAGTGCGTCTCAGGGCAAGCATAGCGCGCTGTAGGCCACAGAAGCGCGCAACCGATCCGCCCCTTGCCCCGTACATGTTATACTAGAAAGTCGCGCAGAACACCTCATAGCCTGGAGGAATCTCGTATGCAGCGGTTGTGGTGGTTTGGCTTGTGTGCGCTTCTATTGGTCAGCTGCGGCGGCAATCCGGCCACACCGACTCCACAACCGCTGGCCTTGCTGGAACAGGCTGCGCAGAACATCCGCCAGGCCGAGAGCTTCGGTGTGACCATCGCGCGTGAAGGCGCGCCCGCCTTCATCGATACGTTGGGGCTGATCAACTTTGTGCGCGCCACCGGCGCCTATGTCGCGCCGGATCGGGTGCAGGCGCGGGTGCGGGCGCTGGTGGGCGGCATCGCTGGCGACGTGGATGTGATCGCCATCGGCGACCAGCAATACTATCGCCACAGCATTCTGACCGGTGGTCAGTGGATCAACGCCGAATTCTCGCCCGGTTTCAACGCCCAGGAATTCGTGCAATCCGAGAGCGGCATAGGCCGGGCCTTGAGCGCGCTGACCGCGATCAGCGTCGTCGGCGTGGAAGACGTGGACGGCGTGGCGATGTGGCATCTCACCGGCGGCGCGCGGGGTAGCGAGATCGCCGCGCTGACCTTCGGCCTGATCCCGGCTCAGGCCGATGTACAGATAGATATTTACATCCGCGTGGACAATGGGCGTGCGGAACGGATGGTCATCTTCGAGCCGGACACAGGCACAGTGGACGCCCAGGGCCAGCCGGAGACGCGCACCTGGATGGTGGAGCTTTACGACTATAACGGCGATCACCTCATCGAAGCGCCGGTATAGGCGACGCAGTGAGTAAATGCAAAGCTGGGCTGCTGACTGCATTTCCCGGCAGTTGCGCGGTAGGCTGAAAGATCGCGCCGTATGCAAAATCCAACTCAAAACTCAAAACTCAGAACGCTTAACTTTTCTTCTCCCTCCCCCTGGTTGATCTTGGCGCTGGTCGGCGTGCCGGTATTCATTGGTGCGCTGGATGTCACGATCATCTCGGCAATTCTGCCGGAAGTGCTGGTACAGTTTCAGCTTCCGGTTGAGAGCAGCCTGGATGACCTGGCCTGGGCGGTCAGCGGCTACCTGCTGGCCTACACCATCTCGATGACCTTCATGGGCCGTGTTTCCGATCTGATCGGGCGGCGCAGGACCTATCTGATCTGTTTGGTGATCTTCATCGCCGGATCGGTCTGGGTGGCAACGGCTAACACCCTGCCTGCCCAGATGATCGAGGGGCTGCTCCGGCGGATGGGACAGCGTCCTGACCCCGCCCAGGTTGCCCTGGCATCGCTGGTAATCGGGCGGGTGATCCAGGCGTTCGGCGGCGGGGCGCTCGTGCCGATCAGCATGGCGCTGGTAGGCGATTTGTTCCCGCCGCACCGCCGCGCCCAGCCGCTCGGTCTGATCGGGGCGATTGACACCGCCGGCTGGGTGGTGGGTCACCTGTACGGCGGCGTGATGGTCCAGATCGTAGACTGGCAAACGCTATTCTGGCTGAACGTCCCGGTTGGGCTGGCAGCATTTGTGATTACCTGGCTTGCGCTGCGGCGGGTCGAGCAGCCGCGCGCGCCGGGCCGCTTTGACTTCGCCGGAGCCGTGCTGCTCGGCCTGACACTGGCGGCGATCAGCATCGGCCTGGGCGCAAACACCGAAGTCACTGTCGATGTGACCACCTTCGCGCAGCTTTCTGCCATGCCGCCCTACGCCGGGCCGCTGCTGCTATGCGGCGCGGTGGCTTTCGTACTGTTTGTGCTGGTCGAACGGCAGCGCAGGCATCCCCTAATCGACCTGAACCTGTTCCGCAGGCGAAACTTCGCCAGCGGCAATCTGATCAGCCTGGTGGTCGGTTTTGCCCTGATGATCGGCTTGGTCGGGCCGCCGATCCTGATCAACATCCGCGCGCCAGATATGGCTCACCTCACCGAGGCGGCACTGCCGGTCGGGATTGTGATGAGCGCGTTGACCATCCCGATGGCGCTGGCGGCGATCCCCGGCGGCTGGCTGAGCGACCGCTTCGGCCACCGCGCCCCGACCGTGTTCGGGTTGCTGCTGGCAGCGGTCGGCTTCGTGCTGGCCGGCCTGACGTGGTTCGAGACGGTCACATATACCGAAATGGCGCTA
Organism: uncultured Anaerolineae bacterium; assembly: GCA_964529715.1. Classification (GTDB taxonomy): domain Bacteria; phylum Chloroflexota; class Anaerolineae; order Aggregatilineales; family Ch27; genus CAZGXI01. Next base: position 19,300 of record CAZGXI010000007.1, read on the forward strand.
CACATGATCCTGGTCGGCACCGGCCTGGGACTCACCTTCTCGCCGACCAGCGCCGCCGTGCTCAACGCTGCGCCAGACGATCAGCGCGGCATCGCCTCTGCCATCGACGATATGCTGCGGCTGATGGGCATGACCCTGGCTTCCTCTGCGCTAACGACAATTGCCCTGCGGCGCGTCTCGATGCTGGCTGTAAGCCAAATCGGCCAGGAAGTTGCCATGACGCAGGAGGCGGTGAACATGTACGTCACCATCACCGCCCAGGTGATCCGCGAGCTGGCGCTGTTTGGGGCGCTGCTGTGCCTGCTGGCGCTGATCCCGGCCTGGCTGCTGCGCGGCGGGCGGGCGAAGGATTTCGCCGCCGAACACCCGCAGCCCCAAAAAACGATCATCGGCGATATGGGTGTGAGAGAACCGGGAGTAAAATAACCATGACCGACCTCGCGCCTGGATTGACCGGCGAATGTCGGTGGACCGTGACCGACGATCTGACCGCCGCCCGGATCGGCAGTGGGCTGGTCGCCGTCTTTTCGACGCCGATGCTGGTCGGCCTGATGGAAAGCGCCGCCGTTGGCGCCCTCAAGGACGCACTGGAGCCGGGTCTGACGAGCGTAGGTACGCGCATCGACGTGAAGCACCTAGCCGCGACGCCGGTCGGCTTGCAAGTACGAGCAACAGCGACGCTCAAGGAAGTGGACGGACGGCGGCTGGTCTTCGAGATCGAAGCCTGGGATGATGTGGAGAAAATCGGCGAGGCGACCCACGAACGTTTTATCGTGAACCTGCAACGCTTTGAGGCGCGCGCCGCGCAAAAACACACCCGAAAAGAGTGAGAGCGTGTTATGCACTTTCGTAGGCTAAAACGGCCCTCACCCCTGGCCCCTCTCCCGCAAGGCGAGGGGAAAATGCCGGACCTGCCCCCTCTCCATGAGGAAGAGGGGGTGGGGGTGAGAGCTGAGGCTAAACAAGCATCCAAAGTGCATAACACGCTCTAACCACCAGACGCACAACGGACGCCAGGATGGCTGTCTTCCGCTGCGTGCTCGTGGCGGCGAAAGAAAGAAGCGGACTGTGCTCTACCTCTCTTACACCCGTGAAGATGCCCTGCTCGCCCTGCGACTGGCCGAGGACCTGGCCGCGCTGGGTGTGGACGTATGGCTGGACCTGGACGAACTCGGCCCGGAAGCCGACTGGTCCGCTGCCCTGGACGCGGCTATTGCCGCCAGCGAAGGCGTGATTCTGGTGCTTTCACCGGAGGCCATGCGCCGTGAACATATCCGGCGCGAACTGCGGCAGATTTTCCAGGCCGAGAAACCGTTATACCTGGCCGTCGCCCGTCCATCCCCCTGGCGCGAGTGGCTTCAGGGGCTGCCGTTTGCCGACTTCACACAGGATTACGAAGCCGGGCTGAATGCTCTGCTGCTGGTGCTCACCGGCGAACCGGGAAGTGCCGATGAAGTGGGGGATGACCCCGCCGAGGCGTTTCTGCGCGCGGCAGAAGATCAGAAAAGCCGCCCGCAGAAGCCCCATCGAAAAGAGCAAGAAGAACAGCGCCAGAAGCGCGAATCCCTGCTTGGTCGGCTACGACGGCGCTTTCACTGAGCGCCCGCAGAACGTCATCTGCACATCGCAGATGACGACACGACACACTCAACAGCCGAACGGGATACTGATGTTCTGCGCCACGCCCAGATCGTAAACGTCGTAGCGGACGAACACCTGCCCGGTGACGGGAAGCTGGCTCTCGAACAGCCGCACGTTGGTCACATCCACATTGGCGTAGTAGCGCACGACCACATTGTGCAGCGGCGCGACCCATAGTTCCCCACTGCTTAATTGGAGCGCGCTGTTCTCGATGGCATGAACAGCAGGCAGAGTCATGCTGGGCAGGGTGACATCATACCGATACGCCTCCACGCCGTTGAGGACGGCATGGGTGCCGCTGTATGGCGCTGCCGTCACGCCGCCGATCAAAGTCCCGGCTTCCAAGCCGGCAATGGTGCGGGCGGTATCTTCAACGTTGAGCAAGCAGCGCCCGTTGGCATCCACTAGATAATAGGCATCGCCCAGGCGCACCCCCTCAAAACGGCGCGGTTCCGCCACGAAAGAATCGCCTTCAGCTGCCAGCACTACGCGGCGCGCCTGAGCCACATCGTCCCACCAGACCTCGGCACGGATGTAGCCGGAAGTCTGGCGTGATGTCTGCCCAAAGGCGCCCTCGAAGCGCATCTCGACTGTATAACGATACCCCGGCAGGTCATTCAGGTGGTCATCAACAGATGGGAAAGCAACCGTCCCGAAGCCGGGCGGCGGTGCGGCGGCAGTCAGCGCCAGGGCAGTCGCCAGCGAATCAGGATCAAATGGCGGCGGTGGTGGTGTCTGCCCTAAGCCCTGGCAACCCGCCAGGAGAATCACCAGCACGGCGAGGAAAAACCGGGACTTTCCCATGCGTATCCACCTCCTAAGAAAACACAGTCGTCCGAACTTTGACAGAGCGAATCAGTTCCGCCACAGCTTCCTCAGTGCAGCGCGAGTCATGAGTACCTGTTTATATTCTGGGTATTCCCACTCCAGGAGAATATGGTTGATAAGCGGCGTCAGATTGCTGGTGACCGTCAGATCGGGGGCCTCCAATGCACGCTGTACTTTAGCGATCAGCTCGTCCGGCCTTGACGGCAATACCAGGTAGTCGTACACCCCCAACCTGATAGACCGCACCAGCAGCTGCGGAGTGATAGGCATGACCGTCATTATGATGGCGCGCGTGGGAACCCGTTCGCGTCTGAGCGCCTCCACCACATCGTATCCGCTCATGAACGGCATTATGTCGTCTATGAGAGTCACGTCGGGCCGCGCTTCGATGGCCAGCGAGATCGCCTCGGCGGCGCTGGAGGCTCCTAAGAATCTGGCTTCCGGGAATTTCATGGCCAACACTGTGCGGATAAACACGACCCTAGACAGACTGTCGTCAACAGCAAGGATAGTCAACGGTTGGGCCACAAATCAACTCCTTCGCGGACGCAGGCTGCGCCTGACACGATTAGCCTCCCCTGTTGATCACCCGTTGAAGAACCAATCTGACCTGTTTCTTTCGGGCAGCAAAAGAAAACATGCTCTTTAGAATAACTGCATCGGCGGGCGCAGCACCGGCTCGACCAGTTGGAGTGGATTCGGCACAAAAACCAGCACGAAGATCGCCAGCGTCAGCACGGCCAACGCACGGCGGCGACCATCTAGCGGCGTGATCATATCCAGCGGCGTGGCGTAGACTCGCCCAAACAGCAGCAACAGAAACACCCACAACATCCAGGCTTCAGAAACAAACAATGCCAACGCCGCCATGATCAGGATCGCCGGGCCGTAAAGCTGGCGCGCCCGGTTGCCCAACAGCGTAAACAGGACGTGCCCGCCATCAAGCTGCCCAATCGGGATCAGGTTCAACCCGGTGACAAACAGGCCGGTCCAACCCGCCTGGGCCAACTGATTTAAGAACACATCCACACGCCCATCAGGTAAAAAGCGCCCGTAAGTGACCACTTTGGCGAGCGCGTACAGGATCGAATTTCCTTCGAGGAGATAGGGTTCGCCCGTCGGCAAAGGACGCACTTCCGCCGTCGCCAGACCGATCAACAAGATGGGAATGGCGAACACCAGCCCGGCCAGCGGCCCCGCCGCGCCCACATCGAACAACGCCTTGCGGTTGCGCATCGGCGCGCGAAGCTGAATGAACGCGCCAAGCGTTCCAAAGAAGCCAAATGGCAGCGGGATAAAGTACGGCAAAGTTACGGGCACACGATGATGGCGCGCAGCAAAATAATGCCCCAACTCATGCGCGCCTAGAATGAGGACAATACTCAGCGCGTAGGGCCAGCCGCGCCAGATTTCGGTTAACTGGCGATTCGGATCGGTCAGCAGGGCGTCGCCCAGAGCGATGCCTGCTCCCACATACAGCAGGCTGAGCACTGTCAGGATGAACAACACCAGATTGGGCCACCAGGCGCGCGGCGGCGGGTTGATCCGACCGCTCATGATCTGGACCTGCTGCACATCTCCCTGCTCCCGGAAAGCCGCAGTGTAGTTCAGCGTAGCCAGACGTTCATCAAGCTGTGCATAAGCGTCCTCGGAATCTAGCAGCAGCCGACCCGTAAAAACCGCCGTTATACCGGGCAAGGGATGAAACTGCTCTGCCTCAATCAGAAAGACCTCGGCCACCGCCCGGCGCAGCGCATCAAACTGCCGCTCTTCAGCTGGTGGAGTGATCGTTTCCGGCAGAACGGGATTATCATGATTGTAAGAGGCCATTTCGTCGAGCATGTAACCGTTGACCCTACCTCATCTTGTCTTAAGCCAACACCACACTCCCGACTATACCGCTGCCCGGCCATTTTGTCGCGCCTGAGAATCCACCGGTATGGTCGTTGCGGCGTCTTCCTGCCGCATCCAGACGATCATCAACGCCCACACCAGCAGCAAGAAAGCAGGCCAATAATATCCCTGCCCCCAGTAAAGCAGCTCCCGCGTCGCCAGGAACGGCAGGTCGATCAGCAAGATCAGCAGCCCACCGATCCGGGGGCGTTCCTGAAACAGCGGGATAATTCCAACGGCAAGCACCGTGAGAATGCTGTTCCCAGCGGAATACGGAGCCAACAGCAGGGATGCACTGATCAACATGGCCGCCTTCGCCCGCGAGAACGTCGGGCCACTTTTCCAGGCCCAATACAGTGTGGCAGCCAGAAACGCCATCCCCACCCCTGCTCGTATGGTCAGCGAGGCAATCCCGGCACGCTCCAGCGTCGCCCACAGGCTGATGTCCATCACACTGCCGCGCTGGTAGATGCCGAAAACGGCGGTCAGCCAATCGCCGCCCTTCCACAATAGGCCGGGAACGATCACCAGCGCCAGGAGGCCGCCCAGTTGAAGCCACGCCGGACGGGGCCAGGTCCGCAACACCGACAACGCCAGCACGAACAACAGCAACGCCGATTCCTGTGGCTTGGCGCAGACGAGCAGGATTCCCGCCGCCAGGGTATAGGCATTGCGCCGCCTGTAGCCGTGCACGCACAGCAGCGCCCCGGCGATAATCATCGCCTCGAAATTGCCGTCGGCAGCATGGCGCAGCGCCAGAAACGATGTGGTCAGTAGAAAAACGCTGAGGAAAAACAACGCCCGCCGGGGCGTACGGGGAACGCTGAGGACCAATACGACATACGTGAGAAAAACCAGCGCCCCCCAGCCAGCACGCATCGGCAAAAGGCCCAGCGGCAGGATGAGCAGTAGATTCCAGGGCGGGATACGCACCCCGGTCTCGCCGCCCAGATAGTTCGGCTGCCCGCCCTGGATGGCATGCCAGATGCCGCCCCAGTCTATCGCCAGCGTTGTGCCCTCGATAGGCATCTGTTGGAAGAAGGCGATAAAAAGCAGGGCCGCCGCCGCTAACCCGACCAACAAAACAGCCCAACCGATGACGCGGCCTGCGCGAAACGCTTGAACACTCATGCCCGGCAAGCCCCTCGGTCTTCAGTCGCGTGGGACGATATGGTGTTCCCGACAGCGCGCCTCGTAGGCTTCCGCCGCGCCGACCATGATTACCGGATCATGATAATGGGCTGGACGCCCGTCCACCAACCGCTGCGTGCGGCTGGCGGCCTCGCCACAGACGACACAAATGGCGTGCAACTTGGTCACTTCCTCTGCACGGGCCATCAGGATCGGCATCGGGCCGAACGGTTCTCCCCGAAAGTCCATATCCAGTCCGGCCAAGATGACCCGGATTCCGCGCGCAGCCAGCGCCTCGACTACGCCCGGCAGCGCATCGTCAAAGAACTGCGCCTCGTCGATGCCGACGACGGTCGTATCCGGTTCGAGATGCCTGAGGATGTCTTCGGCAGCGCCGACAGGCAGGGCGTCGAAGCCCTGACCGTTATGAGATACAACCTGGCGATGATCGTAGCGGTCGTCTAAAGCAGGCTTAAAGACCTGCACCTTCTGTCGGGCAATCTGGGCGCGCCGCAACCGCCGGATCAACTCCTCCGTCTTGCCGCTGAACATACTGCCGCACACAATTTCCGTGCGGCCACTGTGGTGAATCATGGCTCATCCTCAAAAACACTATCCACGATTCGTCTTCATATGTGGCCAGGGTACTTAAAAACAACAGAGCAGGCGCTTTTAGCGAGCCTGCCCTGTCGATCTGCATTTTGACGCGACTCAACCCTCAGCCGGCACGTCTTCGGGGAGCTGGTAGCCGCGCGCACGCAGTTTCTTTTTCATCTCGGAGAGCGCCTGGCGTCCAAAACCGGGAAAGCCCAACAGCCCTTCATCGCCCTGCTGCGCCAGCCGCCCCAACACGTCACCGACGGTCTTGAGTCCGTTCTGGGTTAAGATATTGACGCGGCGCGCGTCAAGGCCGAGTTCGACCAACGACACCTCAAGCGAAGTCCGAGACGTCTCGCGGGCGGCTGCATCGGCCTGGTACTCGTCGCGGGCTTGCAGCCGCTTATAGAAGCGGTCCACCTGTCCTTCGGTGTCCACGATACGCTGTTCGCCGGTGAAGAAGGGGTGACACACCGAGCACACGTCCACGCGGAGTTCTGGCTTAGTTGCACCGGTTGTCCACGTATTCCCGCAGGCGCAGATCACGCGGGCCTCAGGATACCACTTCGGATGGATGTTTTCCTTCATGCGATTGTGCACCTTTCGCGTCACGGACCACGACGGGTTGGCGTGACGGCTGGATATGCCATGTCAGCTATTCTGCACGGCGGATTCGGTCTGCGCCGGCTGAGGCGGTTCCGGGTAAACACTGATGCGCTTGCGCCCGCCGCGCATAAACTCGAAGCGCACATACCCTGCGATAGTGGCAAAAATGGTGTAATCCTTGCCCATATCGACGTTCACGCCGGGGTGGAACTTGGTTCCACGCTGGCGAACGATGATATTGCCAGGGATAACGAACTCGCCACCGTACCGCTTGACACCCAGGCGCTTGGACTGGCTGTCGCGCCCATTGCGGCTGGAGCCGCCGCCTTTCTTGTGAGCCATGACCGCTGTCTCCTTCGAGTAATCCCGCTACGCCGGGTTGATCTGATCGATGCGCAACCGGGTGTAATACTGACGGTGCCCACGACGCCGACGGATGCGCTTCTTCGGCCTGTACTTCCAGACGAGAATCTTGCGGGCACGGTACTGGTCAACCACCGTCGCCCGGACGCTCGCGCCTTCCACGAGGGGGCGTCCGACGACTGCCTTCTCGCCATCGGCCAGCAGTAGCACTTCGGTCAGATCGACGGTCGCCCCGACTTCATAGGGCAACCGCTCGACATCGATAGTCGCACCCACTTCGGCGCGGTACTGGCGTCCGCCAGTGCGGATGATCGCATACATGGTGAAGAACTCCAATCTTCTCTTTGCCGCCGCTGGCGTCAATAACAGGTGGACGCACGCACGGGGAAAATTGGGATAGATGAAACGCCGTTCCCACAACCACCGGAACAGGGCTATTATAGCGGCCTGGCCGGGGAGCGTCAATGCTCTTTTGGCCTCCAACGGCGGACGAATTCCGTCAACAGGCGGACGCCATAACCCGTCGCGCCCTTACCCGGCATGTAGGGGTTATCTTTGGCCTCGAACTCCAGCCCTGCCATGTCGATGTGCGCCCAGGCCGGGTAATCGACGAAGTGTTTGAGGAACATGGCCGACGAGCCAACCCCACTCCCCGCCCCGCCGCTGTTCTTGATGTCGGCCACATCGGACTCAATCGTTTTCTCATATTCTGGGAATAGCGGCAAAGGCCACAGTTTTTCGGCGGTGGCATCGGCAGCAGTCAGCAGCCGGTCTCGCAGGGCATCATCCGTGCTGAACAGCCCCGCCGCCACCGCCCCCAGCGCCGTGAGGCACGCACCGGTCAGCGTAGCAATGTCCACCACCGCCGCAGGCTTGAAGCGTGCCGCGAAGACCAGCGCATCCGCCAGCAACAACCGTCCTTCGGCATCGGTGTTGCTGACCTCGATGGTCACGCCGTTGCTGGCCGTCAGCACCTCCTGCGGGCGATAGGCATGGCCACTGATCATGTTATCGGCGGCGGGCATCAGCCCGACCACGTGCAGCGGCACATCGAGCAGCGCAATGGCGCGCATCGCACCCATCACGGCAGCAGCGCCCGCCATGTCGCCTTTCATGCTGTTCATGCCCTGCGAAGTCTTGAGGTTGTAGCCACCCGTGTCGAACGTCACCCCTTTGCCAACCAGCACGACTGTATCCAGTTCTCCGGCACGGGCACCGTGATGTTCCAGAATGATAAAACGCGGCGGGGAATCGCTGCCGCGTGCCACGCCGAGCAACGCCCCCATGTTGAGCGCCTCTATCTGACCTTTTTCGAGCACCTGAACGCGCAAGCCGACCTCCTCTGCCAGGCGGGTTGCCGTTTCGGCCATGTAGGCCGGCGTACAGACATTCGGCGGTGTGTTGACCAGATCGCGCGTGAGGGTCACGCCAGAAGCAATAGCCTGTGCCGTCACCAGGCCGCGCTGTACGGCGGGCAGGTCCGCGTCCTTAAAAACGCACAGTTCCAACACATTGGGAAAAGCGTTTTCCGTCTCGGCCTTCTTGTAGCCGCGATAGGTGTACAACGCCAGCAAACTGGCCTCGGCCACCGCCTGCGCCGCTACCTCCACGTCCAGCCCACCTGCGTCGGCCCCGTGCAGGATCGTGGCGACTCGCTGGGCTTTCAGCTCGCGCGCCTTCGTAATCGCATAGGCTGCTGCGCGACGAGCCTGATCGAGTGTGAAGCTATCCTGCGCCCCCAGACCGACCACGATCACGCGGCGGGCAGGGATCGCGCCGCGTGGATAGAACACGGCCACCTGCCCGGCCTTGCCGCTGAAATCGCCGCCGGCAATCAGGTCCTGGAGCGCGCCACCCAGGGCAGCATCGACCGCGCCGGTCGCGCCGCCGGGTTGGGCGTTTTCAAAAAGATTGACGACGATAGCATCGGCGTCACTATCCTGGATGGCTCCGCATATGGCTTTTACATCCACGAGGCGTCTCTCCTGCAAGGTAGCGTAAGGATTCCGTTTATCAGCGCGCTGCCGCCGCGTTGAAGTACCTCAGTTTTACCCCAGATCATTTGCTTTTCATATTTGTCCGGTTATAGCTTTCTTCGAATTATGGGCAATCAAGAAGAGGGGAACTTGTGGCAGCCATGCAAAAAGAGTAGAACGTAGAAAACAGGTGAACACGGTTGATTTTCATGGCAGCCGAACTCTACCGGGCAGCAGTGAACGCCCTGCGCGATGGCGACTGGTATCGCGCAGCAGCACACCTGCTGACTCTGGTCTTCGATGAACAGGACCCAGGCGCCAGGGGCGCGCTGGTCACCCTGGAAAAAGCGCATCCCGGCGACTATTGGCGCGCCGCTTTCAGCTTTGCCCTGGAACGCGGTGCCTGGGATCACGCGGCATCTGCCCTTGCCAGGCTCGGTGAACTGGCGACGCCGTCGTCCGATCTGGCGCAGCTTCACGAACAGCTCCAGACCGCGCGCGCCTCTGGGATCATCTCAAAACCCCGCCAGGCTCAAGAAGCACCGTCCAGCCGGGATCGCCCAGACATAAACCAGGCCGGCGTTGTGCTCCCCCTCGGCCCGAACAGCTTGCAGTCACAGCCAAAACCAGGCCGAACCGCCGCTGCTGCACCGTCCGAAGAATTCACCTTCGACAACATCAACGGCGTCGGCCAGGAAGTCGAGCCGAAGTCGATTTCTGTACTACTGCGGCTGCCTGGTCGCCAGGCAGCCCAACGGGACAGGCCACTCCCGCCGGACGCCTTCGCGCCGCCGGGCTTCGAGGATCAGCCGACGTCCCCCGGCCATGCACCACCCTCGCTGCCGGAGATGAACACCCCATCTTCGACCACGCCGCCAGAAGCGCGCCGGGTGTTAAAGTCGGTGGCCTTTGGCAACAACGACAACCTGGCGCTGGGCGTTTCGACCGGTCCGGTTTATAACACGCTGGGAGAACCGCGCGCCCTCAAGCTGCCAGCTTTTCTGGAAGCAGACCTGCCCAAACCGAATATCGAAGATACGCCTCCCCTGCCGCACGCGCCACTCAACGAGCCAACCCGTTCGCCGCAAGACACACCGCCTCACCCCCAATTGGCAGCCGCGCTTGGGGCTTCGTCCGCTCAGGGAGGACTGCCGGAAGACCTGTTCGGAGAACACTGGGACGCAGCGATTGGCCTGTCTGAAGATACGGTCCCTACCAGCCCTCCTACGTCGATCCCACAGCGCCGACCGCCGGATCGCCTGGGCCGCCTGCTGATCGCCATTGGAGGCTTGCTGATCGTCCTGGTGCTGGGAATCGGCCTGGCACTGCGCGCGCAAGGCGACCTCGCGGCAGTTGCAGACACGATAGAAGATGCGCAGCAGAACACACCTCAGCCAGAACAGACCGGCGAGGCGATGGACAGAGCAGACGAACTGACGGCGCTGATCGGGCAGATCGACGCCTGGCTACAAAACCCTAACCATGCTGAAGCCTCGGCCCGACTGCGCGATTCCAGTGCAGTGGTGCTGCGCCTGACCGAAGAAAAAAGTCCGCTGCGAACAGCCTTACTGGCCTGGATCGAGGCCGGGGCCGCAATGCTAGCAGCAGATGTGCGCGTCGCTGAAGCGTGCGCCGCACCAGACGAACAGGTTATGTGCACCGACGCCCGGCTGGATTACCAGGCCCGCGCCGCCGAGACCCACCTCGCCCGCCAGGCCGTTTGCCTGCTGGCACCCTGCCCTACGCTCCCACAGTCGCTTCCCAGACCGGAACGCTGTGACCCGTGAATTCAAATCCAAAGCGGCGATACAACCGCTGCGATGTTGTATTGCTCCGCTGCGTGTTGAGCGTGATCGCTTCTACACCTGCTGCTTCCAGAGACAACAGCGCCCGCCGCAGCAGTGTCCCACCGACGCCCTGTCCCTGCATTGCCGGCGCGGTCGCCAGTCGGGCAATGTGCCCACCTTCGGCGTACTGCGCTGAAATCTCATATCCCACCACACTGCCGCCATGTTCCGCCAGCGTGAAAGACACAGGCTGGCGCAGCACGGTATACAGGTCCTCCTCCTCAAGCTGCCAGGGAACATCGAAAGCCGCGTGATCGACCGCCAGCACGGCAGGCAGATCGCGCGCTTCTACCGGGCGCAGAATCAGGTCGGCGCGTGGCAGCGGCAGTTCCCGCCCTGCCCTGTTAGCCCGCCGCAGCGTAACCACATCCTCTACGTGAGCGAATGCCAACGTTTCAACAGCCTGTTCCAGCCAGATATAGCCCGCCAGCACAAACACCCGGCACGCACCCGCATTGGTCAGCGCCGGGCGTAGATACCCCCACAACGCCCGCAGCGCCGCCTGCACAGGCACGCCGCTGTCCAGGGCGATCAGGCGCAGCCAGCTTGCGCCTCCACGCGGCGTCGAGGCAGCCATCAGCGCAGCGAGACTGCGGCCTTGCCAGCCTAAGTAGACCAGCGCCGCCGGGCCGGTGAGCCATGTATCGACATCCTGCCAATCCAGATGTAGGTGCAGGCGAGCATGGTGGGTCAGCAACCGCTGCACCGCCGGACGATGCTCTGGCGCATAGGTAGTCACGGTCAAAGAAAGTGAGTTCAGCATGAAAAAAGTGTAGCGACGGATCAGTTCCGCCGCTACTTGAGAAAGTATTCGGCGCAACAGGCGCACTCTACGCGCCATCCCCCTGCCCGGCCAGCAGTTGATCCAGGGCGACACGGGCCGGCGTGAAGTGGGGATTGAACGCCAACACCGTCTGAAAGTTAGCGGTGGCGCGGTCTGTCTCGCCACGCGCGGCGCGGGCTAGTCCGGCATAATAATACGTCTCCTCGACGTAAGTCGTTGTGCCCAGGTTCACCTCCACCAGCGCCAGCACGTCGTCGTAACGCCCGACCTGGTAGTACGCCTCAAACATTCCGAACTGATACCACAGCATCCGCCAGGGCAGCCCTGGACCGGCATTGCGCGCCTGGTCATAGGCGATGGCAGCTTCCTGGTACATTCCCAGCAGCACGTAGCTCGTGCCCATGTTGAACCAGGCAAAGGGATCACTTTGATCGGCGACAGCCTCCTGACGGGCAGCTTCCAGGGCGCGAGCGGCATTCGCCTGTTCATCGGCATCCTCGCCCAGCAGAGCCAACAGTTCGGCCTCGCGCTCTGGTGTATAAAGCACAATGTACACACGGTTGAAGTGCCGCCAGTAGTGATCGACTTCTTGCCGGGTAAGTGTCCGGTTCGGCCCCAGGAAAGAATCCTGCATGGTGAACGTTCCCACACCATCATCGTAGCCAACGATCAGCTCGTAATGGCCCATCCAGTCATAGCCCTCCGGCTCAAATCCGGCCTCGATAAGAACCGGGAAATCGTTGGCGATCAACCGGCGCAAGGTGTCGAGCGTCCCGCCGTAGCGGACCAACGCCCGAACAGGCGTCTGCGTGTTGACGAACTCGACCATCTGCCAGGGTGAGACATTTTTATCCTCAGGGTTCGGCTTAAGCCAGTTCGCCGCCGTGTACTGGTCATTTGCCCAACCGAAGAAGCTCAGGCCCATCGTCAACGTGGCCGGGCCGCAGTTGTTCCAACCCTGGTATTCGTGGCGGATGCCGGTCAACAGCGCCGACGTGGGCAGCACATCATCCCCCCCACCCTGCGCCAGAGTCGGGAATACGTTTGCCAGAAGCAATGCTAATAGCAGAACAACAGTCAAACGACGCATCGAATCACCTCGTGTCGTGAAATCGGTTTTCGGACTCAGTATGCCACATTCGGCCTTGTGCTGCCCGCCGCCTGGCTGACGCCTGTCCTACGCGAACCCGGCCACCAGCGGTCAGCATTCAGCAATCAGCCGTCGGCAAGGTTTTACCGCTCCCAGGCCAGGCCAGAAATGCGATTTTAAGTTAAGCTGATGCCACCGACTACCGGACTGACTGACGAAAGTGGACCGCCGATGACTGCCGATTCACTCGCCGATTTGCTCCTCCTCAACGCCGGGCAGTTGTGTACGATCCCACCGCACAATGGTGGGCCACAGCGCGGGCGCGCCCTGGGCGCCCTCGGCCTGATTGCAGGCGGCGCGCTGGCCGTCAAGGACGGCCTGCTTGTGGACGTTGGGCCGACGCGCCGGATCGAGTCCCGCTGGCGGGCAGACACGATCCTCGATGCACGGGGCCGCCTGGTCACGCCGGGGCTGGTCGATCCGCACACGCATCTTATCTGGGCAGGGAATCGGGCGGAGGAATTCGAGCGGCGGATCGCAGGCACGACCTACCAGCAGATCATGGCCGAGGGCGGCGGCATCCTCCACACGATGCGCGCCACACGCTCCGCCGGGCCGGACGCCCTGGCCGAAAAAGCGACTGTTCGCCTCAACACGGCCCTGGCGCACGGCACGACCACGCTGGAGATCAAGACAGGTTACGGCCTGACCCCCGGCGCGGAGAGCGCCATGTTGGAAGCCATCGCCCTGCTGAGCACACGGCATCCGGTCCGGCTTGTGCCGACCTTTCTGGGTGCACACGCCGTGCCGCCCGAATACCAGGACGATCCCAACGCTTATGTGGAGCAGATCATCGCCGAGATGCTTCCCGCTGCTGCCGCCTGGAAGACCCGACGCTGGCCCGGCGACCTGTTCTGCGACGTGTTCTGCGAGGACGGTGCGTTTACCCTGGAACAAACGGGCCGCATCCTACAAGCGGCACGCGCTGCCGGGTTCAAGATCAAAATCCACGTGGATGAGTTCAAGGCGCTGGGCGGGACGACCCTCGGTGTCGAACTGGGCGCCGTCTCGCTGGATCACCTGGATGCCACGCCGGATGAGGAGATCGCTCTGCTGGGCCGCAGCAATACGGTTGCCGTGCTGCTGCCGCTGGTGCCGTTCAACCTGGGTCTAACGCGCTTCCCTCCAGCGCAGAAATTCCTTGACGCGGGCGCAATTGTCGCCCTGGCGACCGACTGCAACCCCGGCACCGCGTGGTGCGAAAACCTGCAAATGGCGATGGCCGTCGCGGAACGCTATCTACGCCTGACGCCAGGACAAGCCCTGGCCGCCTGCACCCTCAATGCTGCCTATGCCGTCGGCCTGGGCGACCGCGTGGGCAGCCTCCAGGTGGGCCGCACTGCCGACGTGGTCATCTGGGACACCGATGATTATCGAGAGTTGGGTTATCACTTCGGCGTGAACTTGGCGCAGACGGTCGTCATCGGCGGGCAGGTCGTGTTTGCAGCCACGTCGTAACATTCGTGCCTTTCCGGGCGTCTAACCCTCAGACGCACACAAAACGGCGACGACGGCTTGAAGCCGCCGCCACAAAATCCTTTGGAAAGGCACGCTCATGCTGATCGACGTTATCCGCGCGCACCCGGCGCCTGTGCTGCTGATCGTGTTTGCGGCAGCGTTCCTACTGCTGCACATCATCCTCTACATCCACCCCAGCCCCATCGACTCCCCGGCGGCGCTCCAGGCCCGGCTGAACGGCGGGCGCCCTGTGCTGCTGGAAATCTATTCCAACCTTTGAACAATGTGCACCGTATCGAAGCCCATCGTGGATGGGCTGGAAACGGAACTGCAAGGTCGGGTCGAAGTGTTGCGGGTGGACCTGCTGGGCGAAGTCGGGCGCGATGCAGCCCGACAGTACGGTGTGCGGCTCGTGCCAACACTGCTGCTGTTCGACGGCGCAGGAAACGTGGTCGCGCGTCACGAGGGCATTCTATTGGACGCGGGGGCCATTCGCAGCGCGGCCCTGGCCCTGCTAGAACGCTAACGATCAGGGGCGCGCCATCATAGCGCGCCCCCACGAAAGCTCTACGACAAACCTGCCCTCACTGCTGCCGGGCGAAGTTCACAAAGTCGTCCACTTGCGATGTGCGCACAGCGCGGTGGCACAGCGTCTGTCCGCCGCTCAACGGCACCTGCTGAAAACCGGGGCACGTCCCACTGACGATAGCGATTTCCACCTGGAGGCGCGTCAGCAGCGTCACAGCTTGCTGGTCACTGGGAGTGCACAGGCGGCTGACCGCGCCGATGGGCGCGCTGCGGTTGAAGGCGCCGATGATCTGGCCGGCATAGTCGCCGCTGGTGCACACGCCCGCTGCCCGGATGACCGTCCAGAGATCGGGGTTGCGGTCGGCCAGAGGCGGTGTGGGCACTGCCGCGACATTGCCCAGCGTCACCACGCAGTCGCCCAGGCTCAGCCAGCCGACCATGCCGTTTGAGAGTTCGACCAGCACCCACTCGCCATTGTCGTCGCGCTCGATCACATTCAGGTAGCCCGTCTCCGCCGAGAGCACCGTCATCACTTCGGCGTTGCGGGTGGGATTGCGGCGCAGATTGACATTGCAGATCACATCTGCCAGCGGCGGGCCGCTGTAAGGCGCAGCCGTCGGCTGCACGGGCAGACCGAGCACATTGCCCTGAGTGACCAGGCATTCGCCGTAGGCCGTCCAGCCCTGCACGCCGTCTGCCCGCTCCACGAAGACCCAACTTGTGTTCTCGTCTCGCCCCAGGATGGACAAAACGCCATCCTCAGGCTGCAAAGTGGTGATCGCCGTGCTGTTCACGTTGGGCTGCTCGCGCAAGAACTGCGGACAGGCGACCATCGCTATCGGCGGACCGCCGTAGGTCGGCAAAAGCGGATACGGGATCACGGGCGCTTCGTCCAGGTTGCCGCGCACCGTCACGCAGGCACCGCTCGCCGCCCAGCCGACTGTGCCGTTCTCAAGCGCAATCCGCATCCAGGCATTATCAGGAGTCCGCCCGGTGATGCTCAGCGTGCCTTCCAGTCCGGTGAGCACCCACACTTGCTGCGATTCCTCGCTGGGCAGAGCGCGCAAGAACTGGGTACACGTCAGTGCGCCAATCGGCGGTCCGCTGTAGACTGGGAACGGCTGCTCGACGACTGGAGCATCGGTCAGGTTGCCGCGCACGCCAATACACGCCCCAGTTGCCGCCCAGCCCACCGTGCCATCGGACAGCATGATCTGCATCCAGTCCAGATCGGCGGTGCGCCCGATAATATAAAGAGTACCCTCAGAACCGTCGAGTACCCGCACAGTTTGGGAGTCCTGGGCCGGGACAGTGCGGAGATACTGCGTGCAGGTCAGCACGCCAATCGGTGGACCATCATAGCCAGCCATCTCGATCACCGGGGCTGCCAGCACATCGCCGCTCACCCGTAGGCAGTTGCCGACGCCAACCCAGCCTTGCAGGCCATCGTAACGCAGGATGAGCAGCCACGAAGCATCCTCTGTCCGACCGACGACATTGTACGGTCCTGCGCCAGCCGGCATCACGTCCAGGATACGGCCTTCGGTGCTCGGATAGGCGCGCAGCCGCTGTGGACAGGCCAGTTCAACCACTGGCGGCCCGCTATAAGCAGCCGACGAGAAGATCGGCAGCCCCAGCACCTCCCCGACGACGTTCAGACAGTTCCCCCAGGCGGCCCAACCCTGGTAGCCGTTGCCGTTCAGGTAGAGCCAGCTTGTGTCCGCGTTGCGCCACAGGATACTGTACGGCGCATCGCCGGGACGCATGGTCGCCACCGCCGTCGCTGCGGCATCCGGCTCGAAGCGCAGGTATTGGTTACAGGAAACGGTCGCATAAGGCTCGGCGATCCCGGCAGCCCCGACCGGTCCCGTTACCACCTGGGTTGCTCCAGTCACTTCCGGCAACAGGATAGGCGTCTCCAGAACGTTGCCGAGCACGTTCAGGCAATTTCCATTCGCCATCCAGCCTTCCAGACCACTATCTGCGCGCACATACAGCCAGGTTGCCGGCTGGTTGCGCCCGACGATCTGCACCACGCCGCTGGTCGCATCCAGGATAGAAATGCGGCGTCCGTCGGCGCTGGGATAGGCCCGTAGATACTGGGAACAAACCACGTTAGCGACGGCAGGGCCGCTGTACGCTGGCTCAGAAACGACCGGAACAGCGTTCAAGTCGCCCAACAGATTCACGCACTCCCCGCCGAAGGCCGTCCAACCGACCAGACCGCCGTCGCTGTTCGTCACCACGAACCAGCTATTGTCGGCGTTGCGCCCGGTGATGAGCCAGGGATCGTCAGCGGGCTGCATCACGGCGACACGCGCCGCCTGGGTGTTCGGCTGCGCACGCACGTACTGGGAACAAAGCACGTCCAGCGCGGGCGGGCCACTGTAAGGTTCGGTCGGTTGCACGATAGGCACGGCCAGGAAGTTGCCCGCCACCTGGATACATTCGGTGTAGGATGTCCAGCCGACCTGCCCGGTCAGAGTCGTGACCAGCATCCAGGTGTTGTCGGCGTTGCGTCCGCCGATGCTCAGGGGTGAATCCGCCGCGCTGAGGGTCGCCAGCACCAGGCCATCGGTCGAGGGATAGCGGCGCAAGTACTGCGGACAAACGACCGTCCCGACGGGCAGCCCTGGAGTCGCTACTTGGGTCGGGTTGATCGTCGGAACCGTGTTCAGGTCGCCGCTGACAGCCAGGCAATCTCCGTCGTACGCCCAGCCTTGGAAATTCGGATCGATCTGCAACAACAGCCAGCCCGCATTCTGCCCAACGACGGCAAACACGTCTCCTGGGTTCATCAGGCCGACGTGCGGCGCATCTTCAGAAGGCAGCGAGCGGAGATATTGGCTACAGACCACCGTCACCGCAGCGCCGCCTTGTTGCGCGCGCGCTGGGCCACCGGATAACACCAGCGCGCTCGCCAGGAGCGCCCATAACAGCCAGCGAATCGGTTTGCTCATCGCCTCTTTCTCCTTCATTCCATGCGCTCCATCCTATGCGGACCGGGCGAATGACGCAAGTCGGCAGGTTAGCAAGCGGTCACATCTTGCTCTTCGACCACTTCATCCTCCCGCTGCACACCTGCCACACGCAGTTGTTGACGTAAGTGATCTATAGGTAAACGTTCGCCTGTCTGGATATCGATATAATACCAATGCTGCCACCCGTTGCAGGGAGCAGCCTTGATAGACCTACCAACCTCATGAATGGAACCGACGATTCCGTTGCACTTAAGTTGCCCATCCGATAACACGGTAGCCTGGATTTCACTCCTCAACCCAAAGTAAAGCGCCTGTCCGGCCTGAATGAGTCCTGCTTCCAGCAGCGCGCCGAAGGGAATACGTGGTTGACTCCGCTTGTTGGCAGGCTGAAATACCTCTTCCGAAAAAGGCAAGGGCCGAACTGAGTCGATCCGTTGCTGGGCCACCCGCACGTACTCAGCATTGCGTTCGATCCCGATCCAGTGGCGGTGCAGTTTTTTGGCGACCGCGCCGGTCGTGCCGCTGCCGAAAAAGGGGTCGAGCACCACATCACCGGGATTGGAACTAGACAGGATCACACGGTACAGCAGGGCTTCCGGCTTCTGTGTGGAATGCGCCTTCTGTCCGCCGACGCGGATACGCTCCTTACCGGAACAAATCGGCAGCAGCCAATCACTGCGCATTTGCAGGTCGTCGTTGAGGGCCTTCATCGCATGGTAGTTGAACGTATAGCGCGCGCCCCGGACCTTCTGCGCCCAGATCAGCGTTTCGTGAGCATTGGCAAAACGCACCCCTCGAAAGTTAGGCATGGGGTTGGTTTTTATCCAGACAACATCATTCAAAATCCAATATCCCAAATCCATTAGCACTGTACCAACCCGATAGATGTTGTGGTAAGAGCCGATCACCCATAAGGTGCCGGTATCTTTAAGGACGCGGCGACACGCCGTTAGCCAGGCGCGGGTGAACGTGTCGTAGGCGGCAAAGCTCTCGAAACGATCCCAGTCGTCATCTACCGCATCCACGCGGGTCATGTTGGGCCGCCAGAGTTCTTGCTGAAGCTGTAAGTTGTATGGCGGATCGGCAAAGATCAGATCGACCGACCGCTCCGGCAGCGCATCGAGGATTTCCACACAGTCGCCGTGCAGGACGCGATCTAGGGGCAAATTCATGGCGTCCACCTGAACTGATGCCGACATATCCGTATTTAACCGCAAAGAGCGCCAAACGCGCAACGGGTCTACGGCGTAAAAACCCCCACGAACAGGCGCTCGTGGGGGCAAGGATAATCTGTACCGGCGACGAACCCCTCGGCGCGTCACTGTCCTTTGCGGGAGAACTGCATCTTGTCTGCGCCGAAGATTTTAGCATCCAGGTGAATGCCCTGCTCCTCAAAGCGGTTGATAAAGCGCGGGCGAAATCCGGTTGGCTCCAGCGTGCCGCCGCCGACGTGGCTCGGCCCGGCCCCTGTGTGATCGGGCGTTTTGTACACGAAGATGTCTTGCAGCGTAACCTGGTTGCCTTCCATGCCCTGCACTTCGGTGATCTGGACGATCTTACGGCTGCCGTCCTTGAGACGACTCTGCTGCACAATAAGCTGAATGGCACTGGCGATCTGGGCGCGGATCACATTCACCGGCAGGTCCATCCCGGCCATCAGGCACAGCGTTTCCAGACGGGCGATGCAGTCGCGCGGGCTGTTGGAATGCACCGTCGTCAATGAGCCATCATGCCCGGTGTTCATCGCCTGGAGCATGTCCAGCGCCTCGCCAGAGCGGCACTCGCCCACCACCACACGATCCGGGCGCATCCGTAGCGATCCCTTGACCAGGTCGCGGATGACCAGTGCGCCGTCTTTTGTGCCGGGCAAGGGGGGGCACGTTTCCAGCCGGACTACGTGACGCTGCTTAAGTTGGAGTTCCGCCGAGTCCTCGATGGTGACAATGCGCTCGTCTTCGGGGATAAAACTGGAAAGGACATTGAGCAACGTGGTCTTGCCGGACCCCGTGCCGCCGCTGACCACGATGTTAAGCCGCGCACGCACACAGCCTTCGAGGAACTTGGCGACCTCTTCACTGAATGAGCCAAAACGAATCAGGTCGGCGACCGTCAGCGGCTTGGACGGGAATTTACGGATGGTGATGGTCGTGCCGCACAGCGCCGACGGTGGCATGATGATGTGCACACGTGAGCCGTCTGGCAGACGCGCGTCCACCATCGGGTTGCGGCGAGAAAGGTCGCGCTGCAAAGGACGCACGATGCGTTGGGCTGTCCACTGGACGTGATCCTCGTCGTCAAAGACGATCTCCGTCTCGGCCAGTTTGCCCTTGCGCTCGGCAAAAATGATCTCCGGCCCATTGACCATGATTTCGGAGTAGGAAGTGTCGCGGACCAGAGGATCAATCGCGCCGAAACCCAGCAGGTCCCAGATGAGGGCCTGCTCCAATTCCTGGCGTTCCGGCTGGCTGAGCTGGATATTCGCCCGCTGGAGAATAACCGTCAGGCGGTCGATGACGATCTTACGATGCTCCGGGTTTTCGATGTCCCAGGCGTCGGCTTCGTCTGGTGAGGAAAGCAGTTTTCCGCGCAACTGTTTGCGCAGCTGCATGATCTTCGGCGTGGTGCGCCGCTTGGGTGGCGGCACATATTCCGCCTCGGCTCCAATCTCGCCCCCCGCGGCGCCGACGGCAGGCTTGGGAGGCTCAGCAGGCTTGGCGCTTTCCTGCAACGCCTGGATCGACGACCGCTTGGGCTGCGAACCTGAAGCAGCAGTTGGGTCTGTAGACGTTTCTGCCTGCTGCAACCGCTTGGACAGAGTTGACATGAAAGCCTGCTTTCCCTTAGCCGCGCTACACTCCACAGTGTAAACCGAAAGTTGGACTAAAATCAAGTTAGAATCACGAATCAAGGCTAAGGAACACAGCCGGACGCGCTTTAGCGTTCCTCAACGCGAATGCGGGCGATCACATCCCCCGGCGGCGGCGCAGGAACGGCTTCAGGGGCACGCAGCGTGATGTTCATCAGAGTATCCATGCCCTCGATCACTTCGCCGAAGATCGTAAACGTGCCGTTCAGGTGAGGGGCCGGCCCAAAGGTGATGAAGAACTGGCTGCCTGCCGAGTTGGGTGCCGCCGTATGCGCCATGCTGATCAAGCCCGCGCGGTCGAAAACGAGGCCGTTATTGTGCTCATCCTGAATCCGGTAGCCGGGGCCACCTGTGCCTGTCCCGGTCGGGTCGCCGCCCTGAGCCATGAAGCCTGGCAGCACACGGTGGAAGGTAACACCGTCGTAAAAGCCCTGGCAGGCCAGAAAGACAAAGTTGTTGACGGTAATTGGCGCAGCCTGTGGATTCAGGTCCAGCACGATCTGCCCGCCGTTTTCCATTGTGATGGTAGCGATGTAGTCATGGCCCGACCGAATCACCTGGGCAGGGCCGCTGAACTGGTCCGGCTCACTGCCGGTTGGGTTGCAGGAAAACTCCGCCGGAGCCTGCGAAGTCTGTGGGGCCGCCGTACAGGCTACCAGAAGCAAAACGACCAGGGCGATAGCATACTTATTCACAGGAATATGCCTCCTCCACCTCGAATCGATGCCATGCGCTGGGGATTGTGCCGACAGAATCCCAAAGGCGCAACCTATCCGCTGATCAGCGGTGGAGTGGGGGATGAAGTAAACGTCGGCGTGACCGTCGGCGGCGTGGCAGGGTTTGCGGTGAAGGTCGGCGGCGGCGTGGGCAAGGGCGTATCGCTGGGAACGGGCGTCAACGTCGGCAAGGGAGTCATCGTGCGAGATGGCGTGGCTGTCGGGTTGACGGCGCGGATCACGCTCTCATGCATGAACGCCAAGTCCAGGAAAAAGGCGCTCGCTTCCAGGTCCACGCGATACCATTCGGTATTTACCGGATCGCGTTCCAGCACACACACTTCGTCACCTTCATGACGCACATCCCGAATAGCGCAGCGTGTGCTGGCGCATTCACGGATGATCGCTTCGGGCACCGTCACCCGGAATGGCTGGCAGGGCGGCACAGGCGTCCAGGTCGGTGCGGGGGTAAACCGCAAGGTCGAGGTCGGTTGAACATAGGCCGTCGCCGTTGCCTGAGCCACCTGGGTCGCTTCCATGACGCCACGCAGCCCAGAGGCCAGGAAGCTCTGCAAGCCCTGCCAGATCAGATACCCGCCGATGACCAGCGCGCCTGCCGCCAAAAAGACCAGCCAGGCCGGCGGGCCGCGCCGCCCAGGATCAAAATACGCCATCGTCCAAGACCGCCCTTCCGCCGCTGGTATTCCGTAACGATCATAATCGCTTGTAAAGGGATGATCAGCGACGCTTGCCCGACGGATAGGCTACGCTCGGATGCCGCGCAGGTTATACACGACAATCGGTTCGCTCTTACCGGAGAATGTCCGCGCTTCCAGGCGTTCAGCATCCAGCAACGGCTCGGCCAGGCGGTAAGTCGCCTCGCTGATCAACACCTGCCCGCTTTGCGCCGCCTCTTGGATGCGCTGGGCCGTGTTGACCACATCCCCGATGACGGTATAGCTCATCACGCGCTCTGAGCCGACGTTGCCAACGGCCACCTCGCCGCTGTGCAGACCGATGCCCAACCCTATCGTTTTCAGTTCCGGTAGGTCCAGGCCATCCCGTACCCGGCAGAAGACCCGTTGCATTTCCAGGGCGGCTTGCAGCGCGTTCAACACGTCATCGCCAGTCGCAACAGGCGCGCCGAAGAAAGCCATCAACTCATCGCCGACATATTTATCGAACGTGCCATGATGGGTAAAGATCACCTCGGTCAGTTCGTTAAAAAACCGATTGAGGATTTGAAGCACTTCGTGCGCCGGACGCCGTTCGGCAAAAGCCGTAAAACCGCGAATATCGGCAAAGAACACCGTCACCGTGCGTGTGTCGCCGCCGAGTTTGAGGTACTTGTCTGGGTCCACCAGGATCACGTCCACGATGTCTTCGTTGACATAACGGTTCAGCACACGGCGCAACAGAGCATTACGGTTCTCTAGCTCGTCGTGCAACTGCTTGATGCGCAACAGGCTGCGGACGCGCGTGAGCAGCATCAGCGAGTTAAACGGCTTGGTCAAAAAGTCATCTGCTCCAGACTGGATGGCACGGATTTTATCATCCTCGGCTTCCAGGGCCGTCACCATCACCACCGGCGTGAAGCGGGTCAGTTCATCGCTTTTCAGACGAGCACACGCCTCATAGCCGCTCATGCCGGGCATATTGATGTCCAACAGAACCAGGTCGGGCGGCGTTGCCTGGGCCAGTTCCAATGCCCGTGCACCACTGTGGGCGAGGATCACGTCGTACCCGGCATCCGTGAGGTAGGCTTCCAACACCTCACGGTTCATCCAATCGTCATCCACGACCATCACCAATGGGGGAGCATCCCTGTCTCTCACAGTCATCATGAAGACCACTTCACTAACACGGTGTGGAACATACCTGCGATTTTAGCACGCGAACCACCCTATCGACCAGTCAGAACACCCTGGTAACAGCGGCCTATGGAGCAAGGGATGA
Source organism: uncultured Anaerolineae bacterium (assembly GCA_964529715.1). Taxonomy (GTDB): domain Bacteria; phylum Chloroflexota; class Anaerolineae; order Aggregatilineales; family Ch27; genus CAZGXI01. The sequence goes on from CAZGXI010000007.1 coordinate 42,621, forward strand.
TTAATTATTTAGAAAAGGATTGTTTCACAGTCGTTGTATCTGCAAATATGAACTTTTTATGAAAAAAAGGTTTGAATACCGAATCATGCCCCGGCTCGCATTGACGAAACATTGATCCGGTGCTATTGTGTATATATCCCGACAAAGCGGGTTTCGTGAGCACACTTTATTAGGAGGAATCTATCTATGCTGTACCTTCCGCGTGAAGAAGGCCAGGGTCTCGTCGAGTATGCTCTCATCCTGGTTCTGGTCGCCGTCGTCGTGATCGTCATCCTGGCCCTGCTTGGCCCGGCCATCGGCAACATCTTCAGCAACATCGTCCGCGCCCTGTAATTGAATCCAGGCGGCGTCTAAAGCGCCGCCTCCAGCATCGTAGACAACAACGCCCGCTCTTATGAGTGGGCGTTTTGTTTGGTGGCTGCTTATGGCAACAGGCCGGTTTGTTCCAGAACCTGCGCGCGGCTTGCGACAGGCAAAGGGATCAGCCCCAGGTCGCGGATGACGACATCTGCTTCAGCACTGAGAAGATAGCGCACGAACTGCGCCACTTCAGGTTGGGTCAGCGCCCCAACGGCGGCATATACGCGCAGGACACGAGTCAGGGGAGCGTAACTGCCATTAAGCACGGCGGCCTCGTCGGGCATCACACAGGGCGCCCCCACACCATCGCCAAAGGCCAGTGGCAACAGGCGCAACGATCCTTGCAGTCGTAGCGCCTCACCCAGTTCCAAGAAGCCGACGGCATCCGATCCGACGGGCACCCCCTCATACGTTGGGCGCGTCGCACCGCCAGACAGCACGCGCTCCTGAAAAAGATTATAAGCCAGCGAATCGTCGGGCGGCGCATAGACTGCCAGCGGCACATCGGGAAATTGCAGATTCACCTGCCGCCAAGACTGCATGGCACTGCCCGCGCGCCAGATACCCGCCAACTGGGTCAGATTGAGACATCCGGCAAACGCATTTTCGACCGGCACGACGACAGCAATGGCCTGGTATGCCAGAGGAATTTCGTGCAAGGCAACACCGTTGGCCCGGCAAAGTGCCGCCTCCTGAGCATCAATAGAGCGGAGCGCGTTCAACAGCGAGAACTCACCCGCGCACAAACGCGCAAATCCGGTCCTTGTGCCGGATGCACCGACAATGACCCGAACTCCCGGAGATGCCTGTTGAAATGCCACCGCCAGACGGGCAGCCAGCGGCTGCATCAGCGCGGAACCGTCGATCTGGATTGGCAGAGGCGTGAGCGCAGGTGGCGAAGGAAAATCGGGCGTGGGCGTGAGTAGGCCCGGCCCCTCCCGATAACATCCGGCCAGGGCTACCGACAGCAAAATCATCAGCACGAGGTGGCGACAGATCAACCGGCGGTGGAAACGCCAGGACAGGAAGTTTGCACATCCAAACGCCTCTATAGCTCGGACGCCAGCTTGCCCCGAAAAAACAGGCGCATCTGGCTTTATCGCTCTGTTTGAACACACCCTGTCCGACATACTCCACCTTGACAGCCGCCGCACAGACGAGTAAGGTTGCAGGAATCGTGGTTTGAAACCGAGAAAAGAGCAAGAGGATACCGGATGAGTCGTGTCATCAATACTGACAGTACAGGCAAAAACCGCAACCAACTGATGCGTACCTGTGCCGAACTGCTACGCCACCTGAGCCAGAAGCCCGCCATTGACGACGACGCCAAAGACATGGCCGCCTATCTGGTCATCTGCCTCCAACGCATTGAGGAAGGCATAGACGAATCGGCCAGTGTGTGGGAAAAGCGCGACTATTGGATCAAGGCAGAACAACTCCGGCAGCGTTGGGCCTGGGTTGGCAATGCCGCCGCCCGGCTGGAAAACCTCATTCGTAAGGACTCCTGGGACCGTCTGCCGGAACTGCTGACCGGCCTGTTTTCCCACTTTGCCGAAGTCAAGATCACGCGCCTGACCCGCTCTGCGGACCTGTGGCAAGGGGCATACCAGGAACTCCTGCGGCACGACCGCCAGCGCGGATAGCCCACACCGTTAGTCGAAGCGTTCTTCAAGCCAGGGGATAATGGCAGCGTAATTGGGGACAGCGTTTCCCTCCGGCGAACGCTGGACCAGATCGCGGTCGATCACCAGACGGTCGATGCCGCCACTGACGCCATCGCGCAGGATCGGTGGCGCGATCAGCAACAGGTCCGTCAGGGTCAAATCGGTATCGACCGTCTCTCCAAACACAGTCAACACGGCAGGCAGCCGCAGCCAGTTCTCCGGTCTGAACAATGCCCGAAAGATAGCTTCTACAACCTGCTGCTGGCGTCCGGCGCGGCGGTAGTCGTCGTCGGCGTGACGGGTACGCGCGTAGGCGAGCGCCGTTTCGCCATCCATGTGTTGCCAGCCCGGTTCAAAGATAATCGTCGTCGTTCCCCAGTCCGGCGTAGGATACTGGGTATCGACCAGCCGGGCGGGAACTTCCACGTCGATACCGCCGAGCACGTCCACCACCCGGACAAAACTGTTGAAGTTGACGCGCACGTAGCGATCCGGCTGAACCTGAAAACTTCGGGCGATGGCCGCTCCGACCAACGCCGCCCCTGTCCCCGGTGCGTCCTGCTCACCGAGGACATTAATCGTGTTGGCGCGCTGGAGTCCATATGCCGGTGTGTCAATGAATAGGTCGCGTGGGATCGAAAACAGGCTCACATTCAGCTCGGCGGGATTCACACCCAGCACCATAATGCTGTCGGTGCGGGTGGCATAGCCTTCGCCAGAGCGAGCATCCACCCCCAGGATCAGCAAGTCCAGTGGCGCAGGAGGAACCAACAGATAGAGCAGCACTCCTACACTGCCGAGAAAGATCGGGATCACGAACACCAGTGCACCACCGACCACCGCCCACAGGCAGCCCACACGCCAGCGTCGCCGCCGACGCAACGGCAGACGCGGTCGCACGGGCAAAGGGGGAGGCGGCAAAAATCCCGTTCCGGTGATAGAAGGTCCACTCATACCCGACTCAATTCCGTAGCCAACACCTTGACTAATGCCCTTGCATCCTCTAAAATGCTACCCTGCCCTATGGGGATCAAGCAATGTTCGAAAGCCTGACTGATAAACTGCAAAGCGTTTTCGATCAACTGGGCCGTCACGGCAAACTGACCGAGGCCGATGTCGATAGGGCCATGCGCGAGGTGCGTCTGGCGCTGTTGGAAGCCGACGTCAATCTGAAGGTTGCTAAAGACTTCATCAGCCGGATCAAAGAGCGGGCCGTCGGCGCAGAAGTGACCAAGAGCCTGACTCCCGCGCAGCAGGTCGTGAAGATCGTCCACGAGGAGTTGATCGAAACGCTGGGTGAAGCCGGACGGCTGGAACTGGCCGGGCCAAGCCCGCGCGTGATCATGTTGGTCGGGCTGCAAGGCTCCGGCAAGACGACTACTGCCGCCAAGCTAGCCCTATACCTGCGGCGCGACGGCAAAAAGCCGTTTCTGATCGCCGCCGATACCTATCGTCCGGCAGCAGTGGACCAGCTCGTCACGCTGGCAAAGCAGATCAATGTCCCTTACTGGGAAGAGGGCACCCAGGTGGCGCCGCCGGTCATCTGCGAGAACGGTCTGCGCGCGGCACGCGAAAGCGGGGCGACGGTGGTTTTGATCGACACTGCCGGGCGCTTGCAGATCGACGACGACATGATGGCCGAACTAGAAGCCATCAAGGCACGCACGAACCCCGCCGAAGTGCTGCTAGTAGCCGACGCAATGACCGGACAAGAAGCCGTCCGCATTGCCGAGGGCTTCAACCAGCGTGTCGGCGTGACCGGGCTGATCCTGACCAAAGTGGACGGCGACGCGCGCGGCGGTGCAGCCATCTCGATGCGCGCCGTCACAGGGGTGCCGATTAAGTTCCTGGCAACCGGCGAAAAGCTGGACGGGCTGGAAGTCTTTTATCCGGATCGCCTGGCCTCGCGCATCCTGGGCATGGGCGACGTGCTCAGCCTGATCGAGAAGGCCGAGGCCGCTTTCGACGAACGGGAAGCCGAACGTTTACAGAAGAAGCTGCTGCGCAACGAGTTCACACTGGAAGACTTTCTCCAGCAGATGCAGCAGGTCAAACGCCTGGGCAGCATCGGCCAACTGTTGGACATGATCCCCGGCATGAGCCGCCTGACCAAGCAGATCGACATGGCCCAGGCTGATCAGGAATTCAAAAAGGTCGAGGCAATTATTCGCTCGATGACGCCGAAAGAGCGGCAAAACCCACGCATCCTCAACGCCAGCCGGAAGCGACGCATCGCCGCCGGAAGCGGCGTCGAGGTGCAGGATGTAAACACGCTGCTCAAACAGTTTCGTCAAATGCAGGATATGATGCAGCAAATTGGCAAAGGCCGTCTGCCCAGGCTGCCCGGCGTATTCCGCTGACGGGTCGGCAGGCAGATCGAAAGGAGCAAGGCACTTCAAGATGGTTCGCATTCGTCTACGCCGCGTTGGTTCCAAAAAGCAACCCAGCTACCGGATCGTCGTTGCCGACGCACGCAGCCCGCGCGATGGCCGCTATATCGAGGTGATCGGCTTCTACAATCCGCGCACCGAACCGGCGACGATGGAGATTCAGGAAGATCGCGCCCTGTACTGGCTCAACGTCGGGGCGCAGGCCAGCGACACAGTGAACTACCTGCTGGAAACGAACGGCACGCTGGCCCGCTATGCACGTCTGCGCCAGGGAGAGGCTCTGGACGCCCTGGTCGCCGAAGCGCAGGCCCAAGCCGCCAGCCGTGCACCGATCAGCCCTAAGACCACGACGCCGTCGCCCGTGCGGTCACGCAAAAAGGCCCGGAAAGCCGAGGGCGCAAGCAGCGAGTCGCAAGCCTGATCGGGCACAGGTCCTATCGCTCCTGTCTGGCCTGGCAAATGCCGGGCCTGTTGTGTCCTGTTTGCCCGCCCTGGCGCGCGGATATGTCGTAAGTGGAGGACGGGGTGAAAACACTGGTGGAATATATCGCCAAGTCGCTGGTCGATGATCCTTCCCAAGTCAGCGTCGTTGAGCACGGCGGGGGGGCGTCCGTCACATTGGAACTGCACGTCGCCCCGGAGGATATGGGCCGCGTCATCGGGCGGGATGGGCGTGTTGCCAACGCCATGCGCGCGCTGCTGCGCGTGCTGGCCGCCAAAGAGGGCAAGCGCGTTAACCTGGAAATCATCTAGGCTTCCCGGCCCGTAACATGTCTCCCCTCTTTCCGCAGCAACCCTCACCGGAGGCGAACCGGCGGTCCGCCTCCGCTCCCCATTTCCTGATCCTGGGGCGTATCCTGCGCCCACACGGCGTCCGGGGAGAACTGCGCGTCGAGATCGCCACACAGTTTCCGGAACGGGTGAGCGACCTGGAAACTGTCTTCGTTGGGTCGGACCCTTACGACGCCGAAGCGGCATTTCCTTTTACGCTGACGGCAGCCCGCCGCCACCGCGACCTCCTCCTGGTCACGCTAGAGGAAATCACATCGCGCGAAGAGGCCGATCCCCTGCGCGGGAAGCTACTCATGGTTGCGCTGGAAGATGCCGTTCCCCTGGAAGAGGGGGAGTACTATACCTTTCAAATCCTGGGCGCGCGCGTGGTCACCTCCGCCGGGGAAGAGTTAGGCCGGATCGAGCAGGTGCTCGAAACCGGCGCTAACGATGTTTTCGTGGTACAAGGCGGCCCGCGCGGCGAGGTGTTGATTCCCGACGTGCCTCATGTCGTCGTGGATGTGGACATCGAAAATCAGGTCGTCACGGTCGATCCTCTGCCCGGCCTGTTACCGGAATAACACATACGCCCGGCCTGTGCCCCGTTCCACGCCTTGACAGCCCTCAGCACGCCTGCTATCCTGTTTGCCACCTGGTAGTAAGGGTGGCGATGTGAGCGCGCGCAAATATTGGATCGGATTCAACCATGTAGCCGGTGTCGGTCCACGGCGGCTGGCAGCCCTCCGGCAGCGGTTTGCCAGCCTGGAAGAAGCCTGGCATGCCGACGAGCACGCTCTGCAAGCAGCCGGTTTGGATCAGCGCACACTTAAAAACCTGAGAGAGGCGCGCCGCACGCTTGACCTGAATGCACTTCAACACAAACTGGACGATCTGGGCGCAGCGGCGCTGACTCTGGAAGATGCCGATTATCCGACCCTATTGAAGGAACTACCGGATGCGCCGCCCGTCCTTTACGTGCGCGGATCGCTGAGCACACAGGATAACTGGGCCGTCGCCATCGTCGGCACGCGCAAAGCCAGCACCTACGGGCGCAACATGGCCTCCCAGCTCGCCGCCGACCTGGCCCGCGCCGGGGTGACGGTCGTCAGTGGCTTGGCCGTCGGCATCGACGCCGCCGCACATCGAGGCGCCCTGGAAGCCGGAGGACGCACCCTGGCCGTGCTGCCATGCGGCATCGACCAGATTTATCCTCCAGAAAGCGCGGCTCTGGCCCGCCAGATCGCCGATCATGGCGCGTTGTTGACGAAATTTCCGCCCGGCACGACGGCAGAAGCCAAAAACTTTCCGCCCTGCAACTGGATCATCAGCGGGCTGTCGCTGGGCGTGATCGTGGTCGAGGCGGGGATCAAGAGCGGCGCGCTGATTACCGCCGACTGGGCTGCCGAGCAGGGGCGCGATGTTTTTGCCGTTCCGGGCAACACGACCGCAACGGCCAGTCAGGGCACAAACCGCCTGATTCAGGATGGGGCCAAACTGGTCATCACCGTAGATGACGTGCTGACGGAACTGAACCTGTCACGCGAGGGGTCCATCACCCAGACGGCGGTGCAGAGTATCACCCCGGAAAATGAACAGGAGCAGCGCATTTTACAACATCTCGGTGAAGAACCGACCCACATCGATGACCTGTGCCGCCTGCTGGATACGCCCATCGCGGCGCTCAGCAGCGCCCTGATGCTGATGGAACTCAAGGGCATGGTCAGGCAGGTCGGCGGGATGCAATATATCCTCGCAAGAGGCCGCGCTGCGCCTTATGTTCTAGATTAACGTGAGATAAGCGATGCTGCTGAAACATTTCTACGCTCTCGTCATGGCGGGCGGCGGTGGAACCCGCCTGTGGCCGCTGAGCCGCCAAATTCGCCCCAAACAGATGCTCCCCCTAATCGAGGAGGAGCAGACAATGTTCCAGATGACAGTGCGCCGCCTGCCGCCATTGTTGCCGCCGGAGCGAGTCTTCGTGATCACGGGGCAAGATCAGGTGGACGCCCTGCGCGCAGATGTGCCAGAAATTCCGGCGGAAAATTTCATTGTGGAACCCTTCGGGCGCGACAGCGGCCCCGCTGCCGGCTTGGGCATTCTGGCGATTGCTGAGCGCGACCCCGACGCCATTGTCGCCGTCCTCTCTGCCGACCATCACATCGCGCAGACCGAACGGTTCCGCGCCGTGCTGCACAGCGCCGCGGAACTGGCCCAGCGGAACATGATCGTCACCCTGGGCATCCCGGCCTACCGTCCAGCCACCGATTTTGGCTACATCCGGCGCGGCGAATTTCTGGAACGGCTGCACGGCTTCGACTGCTTCCACGCGGAACAGTTCACCGAAAAGCCGGACCGGGAACGGGCGATGAAATTTCTCAAATCCGGGCTGTATAACTGGAATAGCGGCATGTTCATCCTCGGCGCGCGTGACGTGCTGGAGGAATACCGCCGTCAACAGCCAGAGATGTACGCCCTGCTGATGCAGATTCGCCCTCTGCTCGGCGCGCCAGATTTCACCGCTCAGATTACGTCGTATTGGGAGAAAATGCCCAAGCTGTCCATCGACTATGCCATCATGGAAGGTGCAACCAACATCGCAGTCATTCCGGTAGACATCGGCTGGAGTGATGTGGGGACATGGGGAATGCTGTTCGATGTGTTGGAGGGCGACGAGAACGGTAATATCATTCGCGGCGCAGGCAATGGACACATTCTTCTGGATACCGTTCAGACGCTGGTCGTCAGCAACCGCATGGTCGTGACTATCGGTCTGGAAGACCTGGTTGTTGTCGATACCGATGATGTGCTGCTGGTCTGCCACCGCGATCACGCTCAGGATGTGCGCAAGGTCGTGAAACAGTTGCGCGATCAGGGGAAAGACTCTTATCTTTAGGGCCATCTATGTAGCCGGTGTGTTTGTGGAAAGTGGATTGAGAACAGGCTCCATGAGTGAAACCTTTGAAGCCTACTGCGTGAAATGTAAGACCAGGCGCGTCATGGTTGACCCGCAAGCCGAATATGCACAAAACGGGACACCCAGAACACGCGGTAAATGTGCCGTCTGTGGGACAACGATCTTTCGGATAGGCAAAACCCCGGCGCACGAGGGAATCGCCAGACCGGAAGTCATCACGAAACCGGTCCGGCGCAAGAAATCGGGTGCGGACAAGGGCCGGAAAAACAGCGCCGGTAAAAAGGCCGCCGACGGTGGCAGGCGACGATATGGCCGCCTGGTGATCGTCGAGTCCCCGGCCAAAGCGCGCACGGTGGGTCGTTTCCTGGGCAAAGGGTATACCGTGCAGGCCTCGGTGGGCCATGTGCGCGACTTGCTGCGTTCCCAGCTTTCGGTGGACGTGGAACATGACTTCGCGCCAAAGTACCGTGTGCCCAACGAAAAGCGCAAGGTCGTCAAGGAACTGAAGGCAGCGGCAGCAAAGGCCCAGGAAATCTACCTGGCGACCGACCCAGACCGCGAAGGCGAGGCCATCGCCTGGCACCTGATCGCCGCCGCCGAGATCGAGGAAAGCCGCGCTCGGCGCGTCGTCTTCCACGAGATCACCGAACGGGCCATTCAGGAAGCCTTCGCACACCCGCGCCAGATCAACATGCCGCTGGTCAACGCACAGCAGGCCCGCCGCATCCTGGACCGGCTGGTCGGCTACAACATCACCGAACTGCTGTGGGACAAGGTACGCAACCGCCTTTCCGCCGGGCGTGTGCAGAGTGTGGCCCTGCGGCTGGTGGTGGACCGCGAGCGCGAGATCGAAACCTTCATCCCTCAAGAATACTGGACGCTCGATGCCGAGCTTGCCAAGTTGAATCTAAACGGTTCGGCGGCAGCGCCGAGTTTTGTGGCGCGGCTGGTGAAAATCGCCGGGGAGCCGGTCGATTTCCACATTGAAGACGATGTTCGGCCTCACCTGGAAGCATTGGAAAAAAGCCAGTATGTCGTCCAGGAAATCAAACGTGGCACCAAACAGCGCCGCCCCGCCCCACCCTTCACCACCAGCACCTTGCAGCAGGAAGCCTCGCGGCGGCTGGGCTTTAGCGCCCGGCGAACCATGCAGGTCGCCCAGGCGCTGTACGAGGGCATCGACATCAATGGCGGGACCGTCGGCCTGATCACCTACATGCGCACCGACAGCACGACTGTCGCTGCCGAGGCGCAACATGAGGCCAGCGCCTTTATCCGCGAGCAATATGGCAAGGACTTTGCGCCTTCCAGCCCGCCCATCTACCGCACAAAGGCCAAAAGTGCCCAAGAAGCCCACGAGGCCATCCGACCGACCAGTGTCTATCGCACGCCAGACAGCATCAAACATGCCCTGACAGGCGAACAACTGCGGCTCTATACCTTGATCTGGCAGCGTTTCGTCGCCAGCCAGATGGTAAATGCCGTCTATGCCACCCAACGGGTAGACATCCTGGCCGGTCCGGCAGATGAGCCACAGAAGCCCTATCTGTTCCGCGTATCTGGCAGCATCGTGCGATTCCCCGGCTTCCTGCGCGTCTACGAGGAGGCGCGGGATGACGACACCACCGACGAAGACCTGAACCGGATCATCCCGGATATGGAGCCGGACGAAGTGCTTCGCCTGCTGCGGTTGCTGCCAGAGCAGCACTTCACGCAGCCGCCGCCGCGCTACACCGAAGCCACGTTGGTCAAGGCGCTCGAAGAAAAAGGCATCGGGCGGCCCAGCACCTACGCACCGACTGTCGCCGTGATCCAGAACCGCGACTACGTCACCCGTGAGGGTCGCCAGCTTGTGCCCACCCCAACCGGGCTGCTGGTCAATGACCTGTTGGTGAAATACTTCCCGGACGTGCTGGACCCGAACTTCACGGCGCAGTTGGAAACCCGGCTGGACCAGATCGCCGCCGGGGGCAACGCGTGGGTGCCCATGTTGCGGGACTTCTACGGCCCGTTTTCGCAGCAGCTTGACCATGCCCGTCGGGAGCTCCCCTCGCAACGGCAGGTCGAGATGATCGGGCGCGACTGCCCAGAATGCGACAGCCCGTTGATCCTGCGCTACGGGCGCTTCGGCAAGTTTATTGGTTGCTCACGCTATCCAGATTGCCGTTACAAAGAACCCTGGCTAGAAAAAACCGGTGTAGCCTGTCCGCACTGCGGCGGGGAACTGGTGGAAAAACGCAGCAAAAGGGGACGCCGCTTTTACGGCTGTGCGAACTTCCCAGCGTGTGGCTTCGTTTCCTGGAAGCGCCCGCTGCCCACACCCTGTCCCAACTGCGGTGGGCTGCTGGTCGATTACAACAAACAGTATGCCCAATGTACCCAGTGTAAGCAGCGGATTGAGAAAGAAGAGGCGCCCGAATCCTCCGACGAGATGCCGGAGCAAGCCTTCTAGCAGTGGCTATACGAGCAGCCGCCGGGCCAAGGCCAACGCCTCGGCAGCGGTATGAATTTCCCCTGCTGCTTGCGCCTCGCGGAGCTGTTCCAGCAGCAAACCGATCTGCGGACCGGGCGGGAGCGCCAGCGCGCGCATCAGGTCATCGCCCGTGACCAGAGGCGGCAGACTGGTCAAGGCCGGTGCATCCGCCTGATAAGCTGCTTCCAAGAGCGTGCCGACCGTTTGCAACAGATGGCTCCACGCGCCGGTTTCCAACGCCGGCCCGACAGTTGCTAGGTGATCGGCCAACGCCAACAGGCACACGTCTATCCCGGCGGGGCCGCAGTCGCGCCAGAAGCGATATACCGCCCGCCGGGAGAGGATTGGTTCCCCATCGAGCAGCAGCGGACGCAGGTGATGTCGCACGATGCCGCACAGCCGAACAATTTCGCCTTTGCTCAGTTTCAGTGCCCGGCCCCGTTCTTCTGCCAGAACCGCCCCCGCCGCATCGTGTCCCCAAAAACGGATGCGCTCACCATCGACTTCCTGCGTGGCGGGTTTGCCGCTGTCGTGCAGCAGCGCCGCCAGGGTCAGCAAGGCCGTGTGCGGGCGTTCATCCGGCCAGGCCTGGGCCAGATGCGTCTGAAGCTGTGAGCGAAAGCGGTCCAACGCATAGACGATCAACCCCAAGCCGGCCTGCGCGGCATTGTCTTCGGTCCGCTGTGGGCTGATGGTATGCAGAACGGCAGCCAACCGCTCAACCGTCGCCAGAGTATGCTCCCACACATCGGAGCGATGCGGCAGACTCTGCTGGACGCCCCGCATGGCATTCACTTCCGGCACAATCAGCGCCAGCAGGCCGAGCGAATCCAGCACGCGCAGCCCTGCCGCCGGACGTGGGTCACCCAACAGCGCCATGAATTCATCTCGCACGCGCTCGGCAGAGGCAGCAATCAATCGCGGTCCTTCTCGCCGCAGATCAGACAGGGTCGCCGGTTCGATGCGCAGGTGAAAGCGTGTGCTCAACCGCACCGCGCGCAAGGCACGGATAGGATCGTCCGCCAGGGAAGTCGGGCTACATCGTCGCAGAATGCGGTTCTGAGCATCCGACAGGCCGTTCAAGGGATCGATCACGCCGTCCAGACTGCCGGCCAGAGGCACAGCCACCGCATTGAGCGTAAAATCACGCCCCTGCAGGTCTGCCAGCAGATCGCCCCCGCGAAAGTTGGCGACATCTACCACCCATCGTTTGCCCTCGCGCCAGAAGATCGCCCGACCCGTTTCACGTTCCGGATCCAGCTTGTAAAATTTTCCGCCCAGCGCGTCGGCAATCCGCCGCGCCACACGAAACCCGCCTCCAGGAACGACCAGATCAACGTCGTGAACCGGCAGCCCCCAGAACGCATCGCGGACAACACCGCCGACCAGGTAAACGGATGCCGCGTCCTCGCTCAGAATGCGCTGCAGGGTATTGACGACAGGCGTCCAATAGAGCGGACGCAGCGGCGGCTGAGTTTGCATGATCACGGCGTTTCGTCGGGCACGGCATAAGCGCCTTGCCGCACCACACCGATGAACGGCAGGTTGCGGTAGAACTCGTCCAAGTCCAGGCCATAGCCGAAGACAAACTTATTGGGAATTTCAAAACCCACGTAATCGACCAGGATGGGCACTTCCCGACGTTCTGGCTTGCTCAGCAGCGTGCATATCTTGATACTGGCAGGCTGGCGAGCCTGGAGCAAACGGAGAATGTAGTCAAGCGTATTGCCGCTGTCGATGATGTCTTCGATGATCAGCAAGTGACGGTTGGCGATGTTGGTATGCAGGTCCATATCGATGCGCACAGCGCCGGTGGTTTCGCGTGCAGCTCTGCCATAGCTCGAAACGGCCATAAAGTCAATGCAATGGGGCAGGGTGATGTGCCGCATCAGGTCCGCCAGAAAGAGCATCCCCCCCTTGAGCACACATACCAACAACAGGTTTTCCGTCCCCGCATAGTCGGCGGAAATCTGCCGCCCCAGCTCAGCGATACGGGCCTGCAATGTCTGCTCGTCAATCAGCACTTCGTCCAGATAAAATTCGTAGGGCTTGGGCTTCATGCGCGTCCTCACTCTGGTTTTGAGGGGATGATTATACCGCGTCCCGGCGGAATTTTAGGGTCTGCCTTGACCGGAGAGCGATCCCGGTGTACGCTAACGCTGTCTTTAACGGGACGGATGTCGAGGACAGTAGCAATGGCGGATGAACGATACCTGACCAGAGAAGGCGCAGAAGAACTGCGCCGCGAACTGGACGAACTGATCCGGGTCAAGCGGCCTGCGCTGGCGCAACGGCTCAAAGAAGCGATTGCGCAGGGCGATCTGTCTGAAAATGCCGATTATCACGATGCCAAAGAGCAGCAGGCGTTTCTAGAAGGCCGTATTCGCTATCTGGAAACCACGCTCCGCACGGCGACAATCATCGACGGCAGCAGCGACGGTCCTGATGGGACGGTGCGCGTTGGTATGCAGGTCACGCTTGAGTCGAAGGATGAGCCGGACGAGACGTATACCATTGTCGGCGCCGCAGAGGCCAACCCCAGGGAAGGCAAAATTTCCCACGAAAGCCCACTTGGCGCGGCGCTGATGGGCCGCAAGGTCGGCGACAGAGTGTCCATCGATGCCCCGGCAGGTAAACTGACCTTCAGGATCAAAGCGATCCGATAGCACGGGTCAAGAAAACCAAAGCCCCGCCACGCGGCGGGGCTTTTCGATTCGGCGAGCAGGCCTGCCTGAGGAACGAGCCGCGCACTACACCGGATAGGCCACATCTTCCCTGGAATAGGCCGCCAGATCGAGGGTCAGGCGTTCAAAGAAGCTGTTGGGCGGCAATGCCCCTGTACCGTATTCCATATCCCGGATGGTTGCCACAACGCGCAGCGTTTGCGTCTCCAAGACCACCTGGGCGCCGGGCTGGGCCAGCACCGGCTCGCCTTTGGGGGCGAGTTTGGCGCGAATGCCCTCGTCGTTATAGGCGTGCTGAGACATGATCACTTTTGTCACGGTGCGGATGTCATTCTTGTCGAACAGCCAGACCTCGGCTGCTGTGACCTTCTTCGGTGAGCCGACGCCGATAGTCTCCGAAATGCCTGCGCCACACTCTCCCAGGAACTGGTTGTTGGCATCCTCAATGCTGAACGAGTCATCGAAGAAATCGTCGCCCTGACGATACACCGAGAGGAATTGGGCAACTGGCGGCGCGCCGCCGGCCTGCACGACCGCAGCAGCCTCAGCCTCACGCTGGCGAATAGCTTCCTCGCGCGCCTGGCGAATTTCCGCCGAACTAGCCGCCGTGCTCACGCTCTCGTCCCGGCGGCGGCGCTTGAAGGGATTGAACAGCTTGATCATGCCCTTGAGCGTGTTGCCGTACATGCCCCAGAAGATGATCGCCACCGCGCCGACCAGCGCAATGATCAACACCAGCACGATGGGACTCATCTGCTGGAGAAAACCCGGCTTGAGTTTGTCCAATACGATATTCGTGGAGGTTGCGCCTGACCCTTCGGCAATCGGGCGGATGGCGTTAAGGCGTCCGACCAACTGGGCATCTCCGGCGTTTTCGCTGATGAGCCGATCAATGATACTGACGGCGTCACCGACCATCGCCAGTTGCCGCCCGGCGTTAATCCGGTCGTTGGTCTGGGCAAACTGGGCCGCGACCATTTTGACCCATTCGTCCTGATAACTCCGTTCCAGGTGGACCGGCTCGGCGTTTAGCCAGATAGTCGGCGCGACCCCGTAGGCCCAGATCAGGCCGATGATCAGACCGATGAGAATCAGTCCCAGCCCGATCAAGCGGGACCGGGAGTTGCCGATGATCACTCTCCACTGTTCCGGTGATAGCAAGGACATACCCTTTGACCTTTCTCATCAGGCGGCGCGGCGCGGTCCCCAGGTTATCCAGGGCAACTATCGTTCGCCTTATTGTACAAGACGGCCCAAAGCGGGCACAAATGCCGCAAAAAAACGGGATATAAACAGACTATATACGATTCGCCAATCCACGCAAGCCAAAACGCCGCCGGGAACGCTCCCTCGGGCAAAGGCTACGCCAAACGACGATCATTCCCCTGGCCGCTCAAAAAACCACAACAGCGTATTACCATAGATACGCTCATCATAGCTTTCTAACACGTCCAACGGAACCGTCTCCTGCTCGTTTGGATCGATCTGCACCACCACGATGCCGTCGGGATTCAACCAATCCGGCTGCTCGTCTAGTTGAACGAGCGCCTTCTTCCATAATCCCTGATACTGCGGCGGGGCAATGTACACCACATCGAACGGCTGCGCCGGTCCGCGCGCGAGGTATTCAAACACATCGGCGCGCACGACCTCGGCATCCTCCGCCAGGCCAGTCAGGGCCAGGTTCGCGTGAATGGTCTGCACGGCCAGCCGCGCATTGTCTACAAACACGGCGCGAGCCGCACCCCGGCTGAGCGCCTCGATGCCCACGCTCCCCGTCCCGGCGAACAGGTCCAGCCAGACACTGTCATGCACCACTGGCGAGAGAATGTTGAATAGCGCCTCTTTGACGCGATCCATCACCGGGCGCGTGCCTTCTCCTGGCACCATCTTCAACCGTCGCCCTTTGGCTTTGCCAGCAATCACGCGGATAGACACCGCCGTCGAGGCCCCTTTCTGTGGCGCTCAGGCCATTTGATCGACCACCGCGCGGATGGCGCGAATATTCGACAGCGGCGTCGTGGTCATGATGACGCAGCCCGTAGAGAGAATAAAACGGCGACCACCGGTCTGCTCGATGGCATTGCGCGCCTGCTCGCGGACCTCGGCGGGGGTGCCATTGTGCACCGGGTTCCAGCGCGCCAGTCCCCCACACACCGCGCCGGGAAATTTCGTTTTGCCCAGCGCCAGGTCAGGGTCAGTCTCACGATCATGCCAGTTAAGCGCCTGTACGGGGTAATCGGCTACCAGGTCGAACATCGGCGACTCGCCATGCAGATGCACCATGTTCAGCCACCATCGGCTGCTCAACGCCTCCAGAATACGCAGGTCATAGGGTCGTCCAAAGGCCCGGTACTCATCCTCGCTAAGCAGGTCATAACTGGCGTGCTGGATGGCGTAAAAGATGCCGTCGATGCCGGTACGCTGTAGTTCTTCGAGGAAGCGGAGCGTGCTTTCCGTGATGGTATTCAGGCCCGTATGGAGGCGCTCCGGCGCGGTGCGGAGGTGATTGATCAGGCGCGCGCCGCCGGCGATATTTTTGGCCTGAGCCAGCGGACTGAAGATCGTTTGCAGGACGGGGGTTCCGCCCTGCAAGCCTTCGACGATCAGCCGCACACACTCCAACTGCCGACCCAATGCACCACGCGCCGGTTCCAGCACGCGCAGGCGCGTCCAGTCTAGCGATCGTTCGACGGCGCGGCGGGTATACTCGCGGGTGCCCTCCAGCGACCCGACCCACTGATCCTGCACCCCATAGTCACTGATACAAAAGCTGCTGGCCGGGGTGATCTTGACGAAATCGAAGTCATAGCGGCGTTGAAACTCCAGGGTCGATTCGGCCAGGTCCGCCGGGCGCTGGTCATCGCCGGGCCAGTGCCGCCACAGGGCCACCGGCACACGATCAACAGCTTCGCCGGCAATCGCCCGTTCCAGGCGCTCTCGTTTGGATGTCATCCCAGGATTTCCTGAAGCGCGACAATCTGCTGGTTAACCATCCGGGACATGATTGTCACGCGGTTTGCCGCGTCTTCCATGCTGACATCGACGCGCGCAAGCAGATCAAGCACACGTTGGAAGTTTTCCAGGGCCGCCTGCGATTGCCCGGCGCTTTTCTGCGACAGGGCCAGGCCGTAGAGGGTATCGATGTCGTCAGGCCGTTGCTCCAACAGCTTATTGAATTCTGCAATAGCCAGGTCATCCTTCCCTTGTACGTGATAAGTCCACGCCTGTCCTAGCGGGCTACTGTAACGCTCAGCGGCAGGACTCGACGATTGCTTGGTCACGGAAGCCTCCTTCGATGAGCACGGATACACATGGCTGCCAAAACGCTGCTGAATTTAAAGGGCATTATATCCTGCCCGATCCGGCAGGCAAAGTCAGGGCGTGATGGTCATGATGACCGGCAGTGCCAGGCTATCCCCCAACGGCGCGCCGCGCTCATCGAAAAACGCCAGCCGTCGAGCCGGCTGACATGTGCCAATCCCGGCGACCTGGCATTGCCATAATTCCACTACCAATAGATATGTTCCTGGCCTCAGGGATGGGGGAATCTGAAGTCGATGCGCGTCGCGCACATAGCGATCCCTAGGCCAGCGCGAAGTCGGATAACCGCCGATATGCCGCCGGTACGACTGCACGGCGCGCAGTCCATTATTTGCATCGACCAGGCTGACGGTGATCTGGAAATTGTCGTGGATGGGCCGCACGGCGCCCCAGTATAACGTCAGGTCAACGGCGTCGCCCGGTGCCAAGACGGTACGCTCCAGACGATAGGCCAGCAAGTCGAATCCGGTCTGGACATAGCGTCGAAACGGTGCAGAAGCCTCCTGCACCAAACCGCGCAGCGACCGGGGCCAGATCAGACCGGACTGTCCAGTCAGCAGCACCAACACCACCAGGAATGCGCCCAGCGTTCCTGCGGCGACCAATGCCTGGTGGAAAGACAACAGCGGCAGCTCGGCAACAGATGCTTTTCCTGCCTGTCCCCTGACAAGAGCTAAGCCGAGCGCGACGGCGGTGAGCAGCGAAACCAAGCTAAGCCCCCACCCTACATCGCGCGCAGGAGTGGAACCGAAATAGATCTGCACGTCGTGCACGCCGGCGGGCGTCTCTACGTAGAGCAGGCCATTGGCGTCAGAAAGATCGAGCGGGGTATCGTGCCCGTCCAGCACGACGCGCCAGCCAGGAAAAGCACTAATGTAGAACGGAATCCGCAAAGGGACTGCTGCGCTGACCAACAAATGCACCCATGCTCCACGTTGCTCAATCACGTTTACCTGTCCCGCATCCAGGACGGTTCGGTTCACCCTATCGACTGATTCGCTAATATAAGACTCCACCAACAGGCGCGACGGCTGGGGCAGTGTAGGCATCGGCAGCGGAACCGCTCGACCCGGCGGTACCGTCGCCAGGCCGTAATCGTTCAACTCGAACTGGAGCCGTGCCATAGCATCTGTACCACCAAAGTCCGACGGCCAAAACGCCGGGTTGAGCAGTGGCAGGGCGCTCATCAGCGGCAAAGCCACCAACAGCGCCAGCCCGATCCCCTTCGACAGTCGGCGCAACACGTCCAGCCAGATTGTCGCGCGCCCGGCCATCACCGCCAAGAGAAACGCCAACACCCCCAGAACAAGCTGTGGTTCAACAAGCTCGGTCGGGTTAAGCGCAAGGATGAGCAGCAGCCCTGCCAGCAACACTACATAGAGCCAACAACGATCCTGGAGCGGTAAAGAGAAGCGCCTGCCATGGCGAGACCGGACACACAGCACCCCTCCAACCGCACCCAGGGCGAGCGTCCACGTTGCCAGACCCAAATTGCGTTGCACGACCGGGTTAAACAGGCTCTGGTCGGCGCTACGGGCAGGGGCCAACAGTTCGCCAAGAGTCGGCGGCGACTCCACGACCGTCGGTTCCAGACCAAACCAGAAAACCTGCTGCTGCTCTACCAGAGCTGGCAGCCAGAAGATTGCCGCCAACCCGATCCCCAGGAGCAGAGCGCCCCAGGCCAGACGGTAACTGCCCCCGCGCTCCATCAGGCCAAGCCAGATCAGCCACCCAACAACGACAAGCAACAGCCAGGGTGCGCTTTGCTCGTCGGACAGAGCCAGCAGCGCAATTATCCCAGCGGATATCCACAGGTCACGCGCACGGTTGTAGATGAGCAGGCGGTCGATGGCCCAGAACGCGCCGGGCAGCAATTGCAGCCCCAGCAAAAAAGGCAGGTCGCCGTACCCGTGCGGCAGCAGATGCAGCAGGGGTGGGCTGAGCGTATAGGTCTCGACGGCGACCAACCCAGCCAGCGGCCCCCAGCGCCGCCGAACAAACGTGAACATTCCCGCCGCGCCTGCCAGCGCCCCCATGATCAGGACAAAACGCACCCCATCGACGGCGCTGTTCTCGGTAATCAACTGAAACAACGCCGCCAGGTATGGAGCAGCAGGCGCCGTATAGTTGAATAGTGGGAGGCCGTAACCGTAGAGGGCATCGGAGGCCCAACGTGGATAAACCGCCCCGCCCCGCAGGGCGTCGGCCATTTCTGCCGCGCGGTAAACGTGAAATTCCAGCGCCGTACCGCGCGGCAATCCGCCGCGCGTGATAAACGGCCAGACGCTCAGCAAGCCCAACACCAACGCCAGCAGGATACCCCAATCGATCCGGCGGCGCGGATGGCGCATCCAGGTCGGCAGGTCGTCAGGGTCAAGACCCGGCGGCAAGGCGAGATCGGTTCGTGGTTCCACGCTTTGATGCTCGCTACAGAAAACAGATTTGGGGAGCGCGGAAAGCCCTCTTTGATGGCAGCTCATGCCACCAGATCGGCAATCTGGTCCGGCGTTTCTGCCACACGCACGCCCACGTCTTGCAGAAGCGCGATCTTTTCCGCCGCCGTGCCCACGCCGCCCTCAACAATCGCGCCCGCGTGCCCCATGCGGCGTCCCGGCGGGGCATTGCGTCCGGCAATGAAGGCAACCACCGGTTTGCTCATGCGCTGCGCAATGAATTCCGCTGCCCGCTGCTCGTCCGTGCCGCCGATCTCGCCGATCAGGACCACCTTTTCGGTCTCCGGGTCATCTTCAAACAGTTGCAATACGTCGATAAAGCTCGTCCCGTTGACCGGATCACCGCCGATGCCCACGCAAGTCGTCTGGCCGATCCCGCGTTGGGTCAGGGCATAGATCGCCTCGTAGGTCAGCGTGCCGCTACGAGAGACGACCCCCACCGGCCCCGGCATAGCGATGTGCCCCGGCATGATCCCCACTTTACACTGGCCGGGCGTCATCAGGCCGGGGCAGTTCGGCCCGATCAGGCGGCTGCTGCTGCGATCCAACACAGCGCGTACTTTCATCATATCCATCACCGGAATTCCCTCGGTGATAGCGACGATGAGCGGTATTTCTGCATCAATGGCTTCCAGGATTGCATCTGCGGCGAACGGCGCAGGAACGAAGATCACCGTTGCATTGGCATCCGTCGCAGCTTTGGCCGCGCGCAGCGTGTCGAACACGGGCTTACCCTCGACCCATTCGCCGCCCTTGCCCGGCGTGACGCCGCCCACAATATTCGTCCCGTAGCCGAGCATTTGGCGGGTGTGAAAAAGCCCCTGCTGCCCGGTAATGCCCTGGACGATCAGGCGCGTGTTCTTATCGATCAGGATAGCCATCTAGCGCGCCTCCTTCACCGCAGCAACGGCCTTCTGTGCTGCCTCAGACAGGGTAGCTGCCGTGATCATGTTGGGAATATCGGCTTCCTGCAACAAACGGCGGCCTTCTTCCTCATTCGTGCCCACCAGCCGGACGATTTTGGGAATATCCGTCTGAATTCCGCTGAACGCCTCAATGACGCCTTTCGCCACCTCGTCGGCGCGTGTGATGCCGCCGAAGATGTTTAGCAGAACCGCCTTCACTTTCGGATCGGCCAGGATGATGCGCAGCGCCGCCGCGACTTTTTCTGCATCTGCCCCACCGCCGATGTCAAGAAAATTGGCCGGGCCGATACCGTCTGCCTGGCCGTATAAAGCGGTCATATCCATCGTCGCCATAGCCAGCCCCGCGCCATTGACCATGCAGCCGATCTGCCCATCCAGCTTGACGTAGCTGAGATCGGCCTCGCGGGCGCGGGTTTCCTCCGGTGGCTCAGCAGACGTATCGCGCAGGGCAGCCAGGTCGGGGTGGCGGAACAGCGCGTTGTCGTCAATACTCATTTTGCCGTCAACAGCGAGCAACTGGCCTTCCTGGGTAATGATCAGGGGATTGATCTCACACAGAGTCGCGTCGCTCTCCAGATAACAGCGATAGAGTCCCTGAGCGATTTTGCCGAACTGCCGCCACAACGACCGAGGCAACACGATCCCACCGGCGATGTTGTTGACCTGATAATCGCGCAGGCCCAGCAGAGGATCGATCCACTCGCGGATGATTGCCTCTGGCTTGACGCGGTTGACCTCCTCGATGTCCATGCCGCCTTCGGCGCTGCACATGATGACCGGCTTGCGGGCGGCGCGGTCGTTGGTAATGCCCAGGTAAATTTCTTGCCGGATGTTGGAAGCGGGATCGACCAGCACCCGGCGAACAATATGCCCCCGGATATTCAGACCCAGAATGGCCTGGGCGCACTGCTCGGCTTCCGGCGGTGTTTTCGCCAGTCTGACACCGCCTGCCTTGCCGCGTCCGCCGGTGAGCACCTGCGCTTTGACGACGACAGGACCGCCGATTTCTTCTGCAATTTGGCGAGCTTCCAGGGGCGTTGTTGCCACACTGCCATGCGGGATGGGAATCCCGAACTCCTCAAAACGGAACTTGGATTGGTATTCGTGTAGATTCAACGGTTGCCTCTCCGGTTAACGTGGGCAAAGTGGGCACCTGTATTAAGGGGAACAGTCGGTGTCAGTATAACATTTTGCCCTGGATTGCTCCAAATCCCACAGACGGCAGCGGCAGCAGGCAGGAAAAGCGCCGATCACCGCGCTCCAACAGTGAATGTCGTCAGGAGCAACGCGCCGTCGATCTGGGAATCGCCCTGCACGGGGAGGCGGGTGGTATCCGGCCAGGCGTATAGCCCAACGGCCAGTGTATAGGTTCCCGGTGACAGATCGGGCGGCAAGGGAATAGCATAGCGATCCTCGATCACATCGCCCGCACGCCAGGAATTGGTCGGAGAGGCCCCACCACGCGGTTCGGCGTCCGTCTGGGCGACCAACTGCCCGGCATCGTTGAGGACATAGTTACCCACCGTGTAGCGGGCAGGTGGAACTGCCAACGCTTCCCACCGCAGCGACAGGCGCAGCACATCGCCCGGCAGCGCGTGGTCCGGCGCCAGACGATAGCCCGTCAGTCGGATGCTCTCGCCGAACTGCGTATTCATGGGGATTAACGGCGCGGCATCCTCGCCCAGTACATACAACGACACCGTACCGCCGTCATAGGAGAAAAAACGCTGCCGGAAGCCGTGTTCCGCCAGCCAGGTGGGAACCAGGCGCATCGAGTCATAACCGATGGGGTCGCCATATTCCACCAGCCAGATGCGCGTCGCCTCTCCCACCACCTGCGCCAGGTAGGCGTCGGTGCGCGGGCTGTTGATTTCCGCCGTGCTGAGGACGCTGTTGGGCACAGCCGGCGGCGCATAATAACCACGCAGCGCCATCTGTTGTTCATTGCTGAAAAGAATCAGATCGCCCGGCGCGGCCTCCGCTGCAATCATGCGCATCGCACCGGCATAAGTGATCTGTGCTTCCGATAGGCCGACAGCCAGGCGGAGATTGCCTGCCAGCCCTCCGACGACGAACAGCCCGCCCAGCATCAAGCCAGCCAGGAAGCACCTTCGAGCGCCACGGTAGATTCCCCAGGCCACCAGAAAGAGAAAGGCCGCACTCCCGGCAATGGCGAACCGCTCGTGAAAGAACGGCATCAGCGGGTCCATCAACGCGACCAGCAGCAAGGTCAACCCGACCCAGCCGCCCAGCAGCATCCCCTGCCAACGGGCAGAACGCCACGCCGCCCACAGGCCGATGCCCGCAGCGATCAGCCCAGCCAACAGCGCCAGCACTGGCAGGAAACCCGCCATATCCGACTCGCCGGCAGTCCACGAGCGCAGGCTTTGCCCCCAGATGTCCACAACCCGTTCCGGCAACAGGGCATAACCGCCCCGCGATCCGCCGCGTTCCAGGATAAACGGCGCCTGGACGACAACCCAGGGCAGGTAAAGGAGCGCCAGAAGCGCCTGTCCGCCGATCCAGCGGAGGCGGCGTCCACGCCAGGGTGCGCCGAACAGGGCCACCACGTTCTGCGCGGCGATCACCCAGAAGGCGTTGTAGTGGGCGCACATCGCCGCCAGCGTGATGCCCAGGTAAAACAGCCAGACGGCGCGGCCCGGCTTTTGCGTCAGAGCGACAAAAGCGAGCACGCTGAGGGCGCTGGTCAGGACCAGCAGGCTATACATGCGCAGTTCGCCGGCGTAGTAAACCTGCAAGGGCGAGACGGCCATGAGCAACAACACCAGCAACGCCACCGCCCTGCCAGCCAGCCGCCGCGCCAGGGCATACGTGACCGGCATGGCCAGCATCCCCAGGATAAGCGATCCAAAGCGGATCGGGAAGGGATCGATGCCCTGCACCGGGATCGTCAGCCCGGCCAGGCGAAGCCACAACGTCATCCACAGATGATATAACGGCGGGTGGGTATCGATGTTGGGCCGGATCATCTCCGCAACGGGAAGCTGCATCACCGCCACGCTGAACGCCTCGTCGCCCCACAGGTCACGCCCCGGCAGGCTGCCCACCCGCAGGCCGAACGCCAGCAATAGCACGCTCAGGATCACCAGGGCATCGCTTCCGTTGCGCATGGCTTGTCTCCCCCAACGAAAAGCGTCCCGCGCCTCAGGCTGAGGGATCGTCGGGACGCCGCCGCATGTCGAATCTTGGGCTGCCGCCAGACTTACGCGGCGCTCTCGCCCGCAGCCTCCGCCCGACTCGCCAACGTTTCCAGGAGGTGAGACAGCGACCGCGCCGTGATCAGCAACACGCCCGCCGTCAGGGTCAGCCCGCCGATTCCGGCAGCCAGCTTGACACGCGGCGGCATGTTCTGCACCCGCCCCCACAGCGTGCGCGTCGCACGCTTATGTCCGACCAGTTCGCGGTACAGATCATCAACAAAGGACGCTGCCGGCGACACCGTCACCAGCACTTCGTGGAGTTGATCAGCCAGCGCGGCCAGGTCGCGCGCCTGCTCCGCCGCGACGCCATAGCGGGCCAGCAGCACATCCAGTGGGGCGACGCCACTGGCGTAATCGTTGAGCAGATCGGCGATCCGATAATCTTCCGGGATAAACGTTTGGGGCATGAGTGGAGCACCTTACCTGAGTGACTTCTGGCGATGACGCCGCGACCCGCGATCCGAGATAGTGACTTTCTGTTGCAACTGACTCAATTCATCGCGCAGAGCAAGCAGCGTGCGGTGATACAACGACTTGACTGCGCCCTCGGTTCGATTCATGATCTCGCCGATCTCCGCGTTGGAGAGATGCTCGACATACTTCAAGATCAACAACTGCTGTCGGTCCTCCGGCAAACTGCGGATGGCCGCTAACAAGGCTTCTCGCTCTTCCCCAGATTCGGCGCTGTGTTCCGGCGCTTCGCCGGGTAACTCGTTGCCGATATACTCTTCCAAAGAAATAATCTGGCGGCGGCCATGATCGCGGTGCCAGTTGGCGACCAGGTTGTGCGCAATCCGGTACAACCAAGCCGAAAACGGGATGCCACGATCGGTATATGAGTCGATATGCGCCATCGCGCGATAAAACACCCGCGCGGTCAGGTCTTCAGCGTCGTGGTGATTGTTGGTGCGGTAGTAGACGTAGTTGTAAATCTTTTTAACGTACCGCCGGTAGAGTTCACCAAACGCCTCCGGGTCGTGCCGCGCCCAGGCCACCAGTTGGGCATCCTCTGCCTGCCCATAATCTCGTCCAGGTGGCATTGTCATCGTTAAAAACACCTCTTACGCTCAAAGGTTGCGCTCTACGCCGCATTTGAATGGCGAGTATACCCCACGCCATATACGAAAACACCCAGGCGACGGTTGTCGTTAGCATGGGTATACTTGAAAGCGTCGCGTCCTGTTCATCGCAGACCGCAAGGAGTATTCGATGCTCAAAAAGCTGGCTTGGCTCACGCTGTGCGTGTTTTTCCCGGCTATTCTGGCGTGGAACTCCCCCATCGCCGCGCAGGAAAACCTGCGCCTGCAAGAGCTACAGGTGCGGCTATGGCCGGAATATGACCGGGCAGCGTTGCTAGTTATTCTGGAGGGAACACTAGCGAACACGGCCTCTTTCCCCGTCACGCTCAGCCTGCGCATCCCGGCGCGTGTGCCTGCGCCGTTTGTCGTCGCCGCGCTACCGGCTCCGACCTCGACAGCCATCGATGAGGTCGAGTACGAGAATGCGGCGGCAGGCGAATGGCGCACGATCACGTTTCAGGCGGGCGGGCCGCGCTTCCAACTCGAATATTACGACTCGCTGGCGCGCCAGGGCGACGCGCGTGCGCCGTCGTTTACCTGGCCGGGGGATTACGCGGTGGACAGCCTGCTGATCCAGCTTCAGCAGCCGCCCCACACCGACAGCCTCTCGATCACGCCACAACTGCCCCAGGCGCGAGTCAGTTCCAGTGACAACCTAACCTATCATACAGGCACATTCGGCCCCTTGGCTGCTGGGGAGACCTTTACTATTCAGATACAATATACGCGCAGTGAAGACGGGCTGACGGCAGACCTGCTCAGCGCGCTCCAATCGAGCGGGAACACGGCAACGTCAGGCAGCGCGCCCGCCGCCGAGCAGAACAGCGCGTTCGGGCAGACCGAAATCCTGATCACGGCAGCGGTGGCGGTGGTGTCGTTCCTGCTCGGCGCGGCCTCGATGCGCCTGGCGATCAACTGGCAGACCAGTCGTCGCTCTTCCCGAAAGTAAAAGGGTTCATCACAAGCGCGCAAAGACTTGCCCTTTTTGCGCGCTTGGCAATCTTTGCGGTGCGTCCTAATTCCGCGAAGTCGAAATCCAGAGCATCTGCCCGTCGGTGGCGAATTCGACCGCGCCCTGCTCGTCGGTGCGGTACAAGGGTGTGTCGCCCAGGCGGGCCACCACGTCGGCGGCGGGGTGGCCAAAGCGGTTGCCCGGATCGACCTGCACGACCGCGACCTGCGGGACGGCAGCGGCCAGAAACGCCGCGCCGGAAACACGATTCGCGCCGTGCGAGGGCAATTGCAACACCGTGCCGTGCAAGTCCCGCCCGCTTGCCAGCAACGCCGCCTCCGCCGCTTCGTTCAGGTCGGGCATCAGCAGAAAAGATGCCTGCCCATAACTCACCCGCAGCACCAACCCCGCCGATTCCGGCTCGTCGCCAGGGCCGGGCGCGAGCTGTGGGTGCAGCACGTCCAGACGGACCCCGTCGGACGTTTCCACCGCATATCCCGCTGTCACCGTTAGCACGGGAATACCGCGCCCGGTGATTGCCTGCTGCAAGGCGATGAAGTTCTCCGTGTCCGAAGCCTGTCCGTTCGCCAACACCTGCCGCACAACATAGCGTTCCAACACTGCCGGGACGGCGGCAAACTGTGCATCTTTGGGCTGTGTCAGAACCAGCAAATCGATCTCGCGCTCCCAGAACGGCAAGTGATCGCCCAGTGCGGTCAGCAGGCGCGTGGGATAGCGCCCGCCATCGATCAGAATGGTGGTGCCGTGTGGTGTCTCGATCAAGACGGCGTTGCTGTGCCCGGAGTCGAGAAAGCTCACATGCAGCAAGCCATCCGGCAATTGGAAGGCTGCGATCCACAGCAGAGCCGCCGTCGCTGCACCCGCCGCCAGCACCGCCAGCGCCGCGCCGCGACTTTGCAGCAGTGGCCGGACCTTCCTCAGCCAGGCAGGGCGCGTCCCACGCAGGATGGCCCACAGCGCCACGCCCACGAAAAACAGAGCTACCAGACGCTCATCTACCCCTGTCGAAAGCGATGCGCCGGGCAGCCGGGCAAAAACGCGCACCACCTCCACTGTCCAGGCCAGGAACAGCCAGCTTACCCAGTAGACCGGCAGGGCCAGCGGCGCAACGACCAGCCCGATCAGCGTCGCCAGCCCGCCCAAGACCAAGATCGGCGGCTGGACAGGCAGGATCAGCAGGTTGACGATCAGCGATACCAGCGACACCCTCCCAAAATAGAGCATGATCAGCGGCAGTGTGGTGATCTGCGCCGCCAGAGAGACGATCAGCGGCTCGCTGAGCAGGCGCAACAGGCGCTCCGCCGTTTCCGCACGGAACAGTCGGGAGAACAGGCGGCGGAAGCCGTCCTCAAGCGGCGACGTGAACAGCGCCAGGCCGAGCACGGCAGCAAAGCTCAGTTGAAAGCCCACGTCCCACAGCACGAACGGATCCAGCGCGCTCATCACCAGGGCGGCGAAGGCCAGCGAAGCCGGGGTATACACCCGCCGACGGAACAGTGGCGCAACGATCAGCAAAATGCTCATGATCGCTGCACGCACGACCGACGGACCTGCTCCCACAAAAAGTGTGTAGACCAGGATCGCCGCTGCGCTGATCGCCGTCGCCGTACCCCGCCGCCGGGGCAGAACCAGCTTCAGCGACCGGCTGAGCAGACTCGCCAGCAGAGTCATGTTGAAGCCGGAAATCGCAATGACGTGCGCCGCGCCGGTCAGGTTGAACGCCTCACGCACGTCCGGTGCGATGCCCGTCTCCACGCCAAGCAAGATACCGGTCAGCAGGGACGCCTGCGGCTCTGGCAGGGCAGCGGCAATCGTCTGCTGTGCCCGCCGCTTGAGTGAGAGCATGACCTCCGTGAAGGCATCGCCGTGTCCCCGGCTCAGGATTTCGACCCCGGCATTGGGGATCAGGGTATAGACGCCCTGGCGGGCCAGGTAGTCCCGGTAGGAAAAATCGTCGAACTCCGGCGGCGTGAGGGGCGTGCCCGCGACGCGCACCCGATCGCCGTAGGCGTAGTCGCCGTAGCGGGGGGCCTGGACGAGCGCCGTCCCACGCACAACAACGGCATCCGCACCATCGGTCATCGAATCCATCGCCACACGCAGATTCACCTGCTGATCCCGCACATCCGGCTCGGCCACGATGATGCCTTCAAAGACGCGCCAGCCCTGGCCGTTGTAACTCGCCAGGGCGCCGGGACCGGGCGGCGCGTTGGCCAAGCCGATCCGCAGCGCCCCCAGCGCGCCCGCCGCAACGCAGACCAGGATCAGCCGCCGCGTTCGGTTCCTTCGGAAAAGCACCGCGCCAGCCGCAGACAACGCCGCCACCGCGAGCCATACGACTCCAGGCATGTCGGCAGCATTCTGTCCCACGATGATGCCGGCGATCCAGGCGAGAGACAGGTAGATCAGGGTCATATCGGGTCGAATATGAGGATAACCGGTGCAGGGCCATTCTAGCATCAGGCGAAAAACCGTGCTATGCTTGCCTCGATGAAACGGCCTTTACTGACCTTCTTTCGCCCCAGCCCGATAGAAAGCGATTGCTCGTGGAACGGATGAACCAGGCCCGGCTTCGTCGGCGGCGTGTTACCCGCTCTATCTTGCTGGCGATCATCGTCGCCACCTTACCCTGTTACTGCCTGGGCGCGATCATGTTAGGGTTGGCGCGGCCAAACCGTACCTCTCCGGCCACGCTCACCGCGCAGGCTGTTCCCAGCCAGGTCACCGTGACATCTCAGTTTCCGGGAATGACATATACGCCCTTCCAGGGTGTCACGCCGCTGCCGAGTGGCCCGCCGCCAACCTGGACACCTTCCCAGAGCGGACCACTCCTCACACCGGGTCAGTTCGTGCCGACTTCGACGCCTTTGATCTTGCCGCCGACGGCGACGCTGACCTTCACCTTTATCCCGATCCCGACCTCGACGCCGTTTCCCACCTCCACGCCGCCGGTGATCGTCATCACCCTGACACCCACGCCGACATTAACGTTCACCCAACCACCCACCAATACTGATATGCCGACGCTGACGCCAACCCTCACCGAGACGCCCACCGAAACGCCCACCGAAACGCCGCCCCAAGCTCCGACTGTCGAGATTCCAACAATAGATCCCTTTGCCACTCCCACTCAGGAAAATTTGCCCGCCAGCGGCCCCTAAGAGCGAACGTATTGAGTTTTAAGGGTGGCGTTGTTATAGTAGGTCTGTCACCCGGCAGTCTCACCGCTGTATTTGCAGTTCAACTCTATATCCGCAGCTATTGCAAAGGATGTGCCTTTGGACCTGAAAGAGCACCTCACACGATTGTGCCAGGCACACGGCCCGTCCGGTTACGAAGGGCCGGTGCGGGATGTTTTACTAACAGACTGGGCCGGCCTGGCAGACGAATTCAAGACGGATGCCCTGGGAAACTTCATCGGCCTCAAACGTGGTTCTGCGGAAGCCGAACCTCGGCGCAGGATCATGTTGGCGGCACACATGGACGAAGTCGGCATGATCGTCCGCCAGATTGATGGCGCGTTTTTGCGCGTGCGCAACCTGTGGGGCGTGGACGGGCGTGTGATGCTGGCCCAGCCTGTGCTTGTGCACGGCAAAGAGACCCTGCCGGGCGTGGTTGCTGCCACGCCGCCGCACGTGCTGCCCGCCGATCAACGCAACGCCTATCCCGACGTTGACGATCTGGTGATTGATGTGGGCCTCGGCGCAGAGGAACTTGCCCGTCTGGTCCAGATCGGCGACCCGGTCACGGTCGATGTGCCGCTGCTCGCACTGCAAGGCAACCGTGTGGCCGGTAAGGCCATGGACGACCGGGCCTGTGTTGCGGTGATCACGGTCTGCCTGGAAGAACTGCAAAAACGCCAGCACCGATGGGATGTGCTGGCAGTGGCAACCGTCCAGGAGGAGGTCGGACATCGCGGCGCGCGAACGGCAGCCCATCATCTGCACCCGGATATTGCCATTGCACTCGACGTGACCTTTGCCAAACAGCCCGGTGTCGGTGATGGCGAAGGGGCCTTTGCCCTGGGAAGCGGTCCAGCTCTCAGCCTGGGGCCAAACTTTCACCCCAAGCTGTATGAAAAACTCCAGGAAACGGCCAAACGGCTTGAAATGTCGGTTAACATCGACCCCATCCCCGGACGCAGCGGAACCGACGCCTGGGACATCCAGGTCGCCCGCAGCGGCGTGCCCACCGCGCTGATCGGCCTCCCGCTGCGCAACATGCACAGCCCGGTCGAAATCGTAGACCTGGACGACATCAGGCGCGCTGGGCGGCTGCTGGCCGAGTTTATCAGTAGCTTGGAAGACGATTTTCTGACGACGATTGCCTGGGACGATCCACTGGCCGAAGAGACCGATCAGGAAGGGAAAGGAAGCGCCAAATGCTGATCAAAGAACTCTCCGAAGCAATGGGCGTTTCCGGGGCAGAAGACGAAGTCCGCGCGATCATCCTCAAGGCGATCAAGGATCACGTCGAGGACATCCGCATCGACCCGCTGGGCAACGTCCTGGCGGTCAAGCGCGGGCGCCATCCCCACGAGAATCCCCTGCGTGTGCTGGTCGCTGCGCACATGGACGAAGTGGGCTTTATGGTGACGGGCATCGAGAGCGATGGCACACTGCGCATAGGGGCCGTCGGCGGCTTCGATGACCGCATTTTGCCCGGTCTGCGAGTGGTTGTGGGTAAATCGAAAACCCCCGCCGTGATCGACTGGAAACCGATTCACCTCAACCAAGACAATCATGTGGTCAAACTAGACCACTTGCGCCTGGACATGGGGGCAAATTCGCGGGAAGAGGCCAACGGCAAGGCCAAACTCGGCGACATGGCGACATTCGATACCATCTACACCGAAAAAGGGCGCATCGCGCGGGGCAAGGCCTTCGACGACCGGATCGGCTGCGCCATTCTGATCGAACTCATCCGGGGCGAACCATTTCCCTTCGACCTGCATGTGGCCTTCACCGTGCAGGAAGAAGTCGGGCTGCGAGGGGCGCAGGTCGCGGCGCAGGCCATTCAGCCAGACGTGGCATTTATTTTGGAGTCAACCACTGCCAACGACGTGCCGCCGCCGCGTCCTGATCCCGAAGCGCCGCAGGTCTCACCGGCGACGGAGCTGGGCAAAGGCCCGGCTCTGACGCTGATCGACCGTTCGGTGATCGTGGATCGCCGCCTGCTGAACCATTTACGCGATACTGCCATCGCCGAAGGTATTCCGTTTCAGTACCGACGGACCAGCGCCGGAGGCACCGATGCCGGGGCCGTATACGTCGCCAATGCGGGTGTGCCGAGCGCCGTCGTCTCCACCCCTTGCCGCTATATTCACGGCCCAGCGGCGCTGTGCAACCTGGACGACGCGGACAATGTTCTGAAGCTGATGCGGGCGGCGCTGGAGCGTCTCACGCCCGCAGTACTGGCGCGTTAGCGAGGATAACCATGAAAGATACGATCAAGAAGCTGGTCGAAGCCTGGGGACCAAGCGGCTTTGAGCATCACGTCCGCGCCCTGATCCAGGAGGAAATCGCCGGGCTGGCCGACGAGGTGCGCACCGACCCGGTGGGCAACCTGATCTGCCGGATGGGCAGCGGCGGCACCAAAGTCATGATCGCCGCCCATATGGACGAGATCGGCCTGATGTTAACCTATCAGGACGACCGGGGCTTCTTCCGTTTCAGCAACCTGGGCGGCCTGCGGCCAGACACACTGCTGGGCAACCGCATCCGCTTTGAAAACGGCGCTATCGGTGTAATCGGGCGCGAGGGCCGCTTCTGGCCAGACAGCGTGCCTGCACTGGACGCCTTTTACGTAGACCTGCACGACGGGAACGATGGTTCGGCGGGGGTGCAGGTGGGCGATGCCGCAGGTTTCCATCGCCCCCTGGAAGAGCGCGGCAACCGCCTGATCGCCAAGAGCTTCGACGACCGCATCGGCTGTGCC
Organism: uncultured Anaerolineae bacterium; assembly: GCA_964529715.1. Taxonomy (GTDB): domain Bacteria; phylum Chloroflexota; class Anaerolineae; order Aggregatilineales; family Ch27; genus CAZGXI01. Next base: position 73,790 of record CAZGXI010000007.1, read on the forward strand.
ATCGCCATTGAGACGATGCGCCGTCTGCACAATGGCCGCAGCACGCCGCACGAAGTCTACTTCGTCTTCACGGTACAGGAAGAGGTCGGGCTACGTGGCGCGCGTCCGGCGGCGTTCGGCCTGGCCCCAGACCTGGGAATCGCAGTAGACATCACCACCAGCGGCGACACACCGCGCGCGATGGAGCGTATGGAAGTGGCGTTGGGCAAAGGCACAGCGATCAAGGTTCAGGATGCTGGCCTGATTGTGCCGCCTGCCGTCAAGAAACTCATGATCGCCCGCGCCGAAGAGGCGAGCATTCCCTACCAGTTGGAACTGCTCCAGGCCGGATCGACCGATGCGGCAGGGATCAGCATCAGCGGAGCAGGCGCGCCAAGCGGCTGTATCAGCATCCCCACGCGCTATGCCCACACCGTTAGCGAAACCATCGACATGCGCGACGTCACCGCCAGCGTGGACCTGCTGGTGGAAATCCTCGCCAAGCCGATTGCCCTGTAGCTTCTCTCATCAGCCGGGCAACGCCACAGGGGTACGGGATGCCCCGTACCCCTATTCGCTGGTGATCGCAGCCAGCACATCCGCCGGCGGGAGCGCCTCCCCGTCCAGCGTAACGGAAGAGAGAATAGCCGCCAGCGTCGGCTGGAAATCCTCCCATCGACTGCCCCCTGCCGTCCCCTGAAGCCAGACAAAGCGGTCGCGGTTCGTGTTCATCACCACCAGGCTTACACCCGCCCCCGCGTTATCGGCGGCGCGCCATCGGATCAAAGCAGCGTCGTGCGCTCCCCACAGAAACCGATGTGCATCATCCGGCGACAAAGCAGCTTCAGGCGGCAAAACGCCATACTCGATCATGCCCTGATTCTGCGCGCTGAGGGCATAAGGAGACATCGCCTCCATGCTCTCGTCCAGGCCAAAACGGCGGCTCAACTGGATGAAGACGGCCAGACTCGGCGGAGTCTCGACGCCCGTCGCAGCGGCAGCGTCGAAGGCGATGGCATACTGCCCGCGTTCCTCCGTATCCCACCCCTGCGGACAACGGAAGGCAACGACCGTACCCATGAACTCGCGCGTGACGACGTGAGGCAGGTTCATCGCCAATGGATCAGGAGTCGCGGTCGGCACAGGAGTAGTAGTCGGTGTGACGGCGACCGTCGCCAGGAGAACCCCGGCCTGTGTCTCGACGCCACAACCTGTCAGCAGCGCCAGCCCCAGAATCGCCGTACAGAATAGAAGCATGGTCATTCGTGCAGTCATCAGGCCGACGTCCTATCAGATGCACCCAGAAAACGGCCAGTAAACATTATCACAGCGCCGGGATGCCTGCCAGAAACGGCAGGCAGGCTGCGCCGTGATCATCACGGTCGCGCGAGGTGTGGTATCATCATCATACGAGCAGCAACACCGGCTGAGAACGAGGGAGTAACAGGGATGAGCACAGAAGCAGCCAGGTTGTTACAAGAAGGGATTGCCGCTTTTAAAGCCGGACGCAAAGACGAGGCGCGTCAACTGCTTACCCGCGCCACCGAACTGGATGAGCGAAACGAAAACGCCTGGCTCTGGCTGAGTGCGGTCGTCGATTCGCTCGAAAACCAACAGATCTGCCTGGAAAACGTGCTGGCGCTCAACCCCAACAATACACGCGCGCTGAAGGGCCTGGAGGCGGTCACTAAAAAACTCGCCAGACAGCAGCAAAGTCAGGCCGCCAAACCGACGCCGCCCCCCTCACCTGCCGCTTCGCCGCACGTCTCCCCATTCGACATGAGTATACCTGCGCCCCCTATAGACGTCCCCTACAGCCCGTCGCCGAAAGATGCCGAAGGTGGCTATCATGGTAGTGGCAAGCAGGTGGAGCTGCCATCCGCTGCCGAATACGATAACTGGCTCGACGGCCTGAAATTGGAACGCGGCAGGCAGCCTGCCAGCGATCCCTTTGAACTCAGCACCGGGCCATTCCGGCAGAATGCCGATTTTCCCGGCGATGAGAATGCCCCGGTAGTGTCACCCTTTGCCAACATGGTCAGCCCTGGCTACGAAGAAGAAGAGGCCGAGGCTTATGCCGGCGGCGCGCGCCTGGACCCGTTCGACCTGTCGCAGGCGAGCGCGCCGTCTTACGTGCCCATGTACCCAGATGAAGACGAAACCGATCCGTTCGCCGGCGTGACGGGGGAATACAGCAGCGCCAGCCCCTTCGGTGACTTTGACGAAGGAGTTCAGGTAGCGGACGACCTGATTCGCTATTTTGACTCGATCCCAGCAGAGATCAGGGCGACCCACCTCCCCGGCGCAGGGTCGCTCTATCCGCGCGGCGTGCTGATCGGCCTGATGGTCGTGGGAATCGGCATCGCTGCCGCGTTGATCGTCCTCGTGATCCAGCTGGTGTCCTGATGTTCTCGACGGAGGCGTTCTTGACAACACTCAACCCGACAAACTCACTACGCGCTATCTTGGGCCGCCGCTTCATCTGGCCAAGTGTAGCTCTTTTGGGTGCCGTAACGGCCCTGATCGCCGTCACGGCGCCTGCCGAACGCACACTTGGCGGGCCGAACGCCCGGCTGGTGTATTTTCACGGCGCGCTGGTGTGGGCAGCAATCCTGACCTGGTTTATCGCGGCGGGCGTAGGCGCGCTGGCCTTTCTGCGCCGCAATGAAGGATGGCATCGGCTCAGCCGGGCGCTGGGACGTGTGGGGCTGCTGTGGTGGGGGCTGTATATCCCGGTCAGCATCCTGGCAGCCAACGCGACTTGGGCCAATAATTCCTGGAATCTTACCTTTCTGATGGAGCCGCGTTTCCAGATGGCTTTCCAGGTGATGGCGCTGGCGTTACTGGTGCAAGCTATACAGGTTTTCGACGCGCGCCCGTCGGTCGGCAGCGCCGGAAATATCCTGCTGGTGTTAGTGATGGTTTTCCTGATGGGAGTTACAGAGCGCGTGCTGCATCCCCCCGCCCCAATCCGTGACACCGAATCGCTGCGCATCCAGTTGGCCTTCGGCGCGATGCTGGTCTTACTAATGGCAGCAGGCTTCCAACTGGCACGGCTGGGCAGGCGCGCCTGACGCCGACCTGCACCCTACCCCAAGAACCGCCCTCAATCCGCCATGCAGACCGACCCTCTCTACCCCCCGCCGCTGCTGACCCGACGGCACACCGCGATCATGCTGTGCCTGACCGTGTTGCTGGCCGGGGTTTACTGGTTCACTTACAGCGGCAAGGTGATCAGCCAGGATGAACTGTTCATGTTCGACGCCGCCGAAAGCCTGGCCCGGCGCGGCAACAGCGAACTGGACATCGTCTCGAACTTCCACATCTTCACAGAATACCCCGTCGGGGATCAGCCGCACGTCACCTTTGCGAACGCCGAACCCTTGCAAATCCTGGCCGGGGCGCTGCTCTTTGCTCTGGCCGATGCCACGCCGAACATCGGCCTGCTGCACACCGTCTGGCTGCTCAATGTGATCGTCTGCGCCCTGACAGGGGCGGTGTTCTTCCTGTATGCCCGGTTGCTGGGCTATTCGGAGCGGATCGCGGTCCTGGGGACGCTGGTCTACGCTCTAGGGACGATCCTCTGGCCGTATAGCAAGACCTTCTTCCGCGAACCGCTGGCGGCGCTGTTGTTGTTTGGCGCGGCGCTATGCCTCAACGCCTGGCGCGAACGCTGGGGGCAGCGGCGGAACTGGCTCTGGTTGATCGGCTTCGGCGCCTGCTATCTACTGGCGCTGTTTACCAAAGAGGCTGCCCTGCTGGTTGCACCTGCCCTGCTGGCAATTGTCTTTCCGCGCGTCTCCACCGCAGGCGGCTGGCGGCGGCTGGCGACCATTCTGGCGGCAGCTGCCGGGTTCACCGTGATCGCGGCGGCGGCGATCCAGCTCGTCATGGAGGCTGTACCCGTCCTGCGCAGTTATAACCCGCTGCACTACCTGCAAACGCTGGGGGAAAAGGCCGATTTCATCGGTTATGCCCTGTTAGGCTACCTGGTCAGCCCCGGACGCAGCCTGTTCGCCTTCTCGCCAGTGTTACTGCTGGCGCTGCCCGGCCTGGGGCTGATGCTCCGTGCACGGCGCTGGCGTGAGGCCCTGACACCACTGCTGATGATCGGGGCGTTCGTGGTCGGCTACGCCGTCGTGCGCAACGACCAGTGGTTCGGCGGGCAGGCCTGGGGGCCGCGCTTTCTGGTGCCCGTGACACCGTTCGCCATGCTGGCCGTGCTGCCCGTCTTGCAGAAGGCTGCGTCGCCCGGCGCAGCGCGGTGGGTGCGGATCGCCGTCGTCGGTGTGATCGTCGCCAGCGTTCTTGTGCAGGTGAACGGGATTCTGCTGCACCCGCCGGATTACTTTGAAGAACTGGGACGGCGCGGAGTCATCCCCTGGCAAGGGGGGACATGGGACCCAACTCAATCGCCACTGTTCGTTAACGTCACGTTGCTGAACCGCTATCCCCTTGATCTGGCCTGGTTGCGTGCAGAAGGGGCCGGCCTCTGGTTGCCCCTGGCAGCGATCCTGCTGGCAGCCAGCGCGGGAATCACGCTGCGGCGCTGGCTGCGCCGCGATCCACCCAGCGGGCGGCGGCTGGCGTTGATCGCGCTGGGTTTCGCCCTGGGCACAACGGGCGCGTTCTATGTGGGGCTGCGCAGCATCGACAACGACCCGCGCTATCTGGGCGGTTTTGCGGCGCTGCGTCAGGCCGTCGCGGAACTGGACCAACAGGCCCGCCCAGAAGACATCTTGGTCCTGAGCAGCGAGGTCTACCAGGGTTTTTTCTACAACTACTACCGTAATCGGGATGTACTGGTATACACCCTGCCGATGTCGGTTGGGGAGCGCCCCAGCCCGGAACAACCTCCGCTGGTAGAAAGCAACAACCCGGACCTGCTGATCGAGCCGCGCTACAGCACCTTTCTCACCAACCTGCCGGAATACACCGACCGCGTGTGGGTATTGGAGAGCAGCGGCCCGTTCACTGGCTTCACCGTCCGCCCGGTAGAATGGTTCATGGCGCGCCACTACTTTCCGCTGGCGTCATTCGAGCCGGATCAGTCGGTGCGGCTACTGCTGTTCGACGTGAATCACGACGCGCCACCTGATCAGGCTATGCGCTGGCCAGAACATCTGACAGATGCGCAGTTCGGAACGGCGGTCGAACTGGTTGGCTACGACCTGCCCACGCCGCGCGTGCGCGTCGGCCCGTTTGCAGGCCCCGATCCCCGGCGGACGGATTACGCTCCCGGTGAAGTCATCGCCGTGTCGCTGCTATGGCGCGCGTTGGAAACCCCGTCCAGCGATTACAACGTGGGCGTTTACGTGGTCAACGCAGATGGGGTGGTGGTGGCCCAGCGCGACAGCCCACCGCAGGCTACCTTCCGCCCGATGAACACCTGGCAGCCGGGAGAAACCGTCCGTGACAACCATGCCCTGCTGCTGCCCGCCGATCTTTCACCGGGGACCTACGCGCTGTGGGTGAAAGTGTACGCCTGGCAGACGGGAGAGAACCAGGTGGTCTCCGGCGAAAATCGGACCGCCGAGGGGCAGGCAGCGCAGTTAACGATGATCCGCGTCCGCTAGTCGGATTGCGGGTGATCAGCGCCGGGGTCCGTTGTCACCTCGGCAGCAGGTTGTGCTGCCTCTGCCGATTGCTCCTCAAGGCTTTGGGGGGAGGTCGGCAACTTCTCCCCGGCCTGAGGCACAGATGGAGGAGGCCGGTCGGCAGACATACCCATCATGCGCCGAATCGCTTCCAGTTCCTCTGGCTTTAAGGACCCCTGGCCGTTGCGAAAGGCCGCGTCAAAGGCCATCTGCTGAAAGAGCGTGATGCCTGCCATCGTGGGCAGCGGTGTGGCGTCTGGTTGGACGCCCTTCGGGTTCTCCTCGTGCCGCATCAACAAAATGCTGGCCACCAAAAAGCCGACGCCAACCCACTGGATCGAGGTCAGCCGTTCGCCCAAAAAGGCAAAAGCCAACAGCAGCGCCACGCCGATCTCCATCATATTGATCAAAGCGGTTTGCAAACTGCCCAACTTTTTGACGCCGATGAACATGGTCAGCCGGGCCAGGGCCGTGCTGATCGCCAGCGCAACGATAGGCCCCAATGCGCCAACCGTATCCACCTCTCTGGCTGTTGCATAGAGGCCGTAGCCCATCCGCATCATCGTGACCACGACGGCCATCGTGCTGATGGAATACAGTGTCACCGTGCGTGCGGGCATCTCAAACAGCACACGCTGGCTCAAGACCACCGTTCCGGCGAACATCAGCGCATTGCCGAGCATCAATCCCACACCCAACCAGTTCACACCGCCCAGGCCTGCACCGGTCAGCAAAATAAGCGCCAACAGCGTCAGCGTGATTCGTAGTTTGGTTCGCCAGGTGATCTGCTGTCCGCCAAATCGGACCAGCAAGGCGGCAAATACGATATACATCCCATTGAGCAATTGGGCCAGACTGGCGTCCAACAGGTTAAGGCCAGCATAATACATCAGCGAGCCGATGCCGTTGACCGTCCCGACTACCACACAACCTAACAAGCCTGCAGGATAAATGTAGATGTACTGGCGCCAGAAGATCAGGTACAGCGCCCAGAGGATCAGCGCGGCGATCACGGTGCGGGATGCTGCAACCGTAAAAGGATCGGCCCCTGCCCGGTAAGCCAGCTTACCGAACAAGGGGGCAACACCGAGGAAGAAGGGAGAAAGAAACGGCAATACCTTCAGCCGCAGCGCACGCGGGTCTTCACTCATGATCTCCCTTCCCGGCGCTGCTCCACCGGTCTAGGACCGGTGCGCAGGTCGAGCCTGCGCTCTGAGGGGCAGCGCACACGCTTAATCGCCCGTCTGAGACTGCTGGCGTTTTCGCGTGCATTCCGCGCAGTAGCCGGTATAACAGGCGTGGGCCGACAGCAGGGTAACGCCGTTTTCGCTGGCCCATTGCTGTGCGATCTCTTCAATAAGATGTGGGTCTACCGGGACCATAGTTCCACATCCCCGGCAGGTCAGATAATGGTATTCCAATCCTCCAACAATGCGGTAGTATTCACGTTTGTGTTCCGGGTCCAGATAATGAGCCTCGACCAGCCCCAGTTCCACAAACAACTGGAGCGTGCGATACACCGTCGCCAGACTGGTGTCGATCTGATGTTGCTCGGCCAGGGCAAAAAGCTGTTCGGCGTCGATGAACGTCCGCTGCCTGCGCAGGAGGTCCAGCAACAGTTGGCGCTGGGAAGTCAGGCGATAGCCCGACAGGCGGATCAACTCTTCGGCAGTTTCGGAAGAGTGAGATAGAGATTGTTGAGCCATGTGTCGAATCTCTTGCGATGGATTTGCAACGATTATGCGAAAGAGTGCCGCCACAAGCAATGATTCTTCGACAATTTTGAGTATACTATAGGTTACGCCTTTTTTTGCTTAGAATTCGGGCGGCCTGCGGTTCAGGATGGGTATAAACATCCCTGGATCGGGGAACATTCGAGGACAGGGCATGACCGAACTGCTTTACCAGACCGATAGTTACCTGCGCCAATGCGAGGGCGTCGTGGCGACCGTGGAGGCCGGGCAAAGAGCCGTTGTCTTGAGCCAGACCATCTTTTATCCTGGTGGGGGAGGCCAGCCGCCAGATCGGGGTCGCCTGATTGCCGGCGACCGAATCTATGCCGTCAGCGGGGCAAAAAAGGTCGGCGCCGACGTGCTGCATTTCGTCGAAGGCGACGATCTGCCTGCCGTCGGCGCGGCGGTACACGGGGAAATCGACTGGGACCATCGCTACGCGCTGATGCGTACACACACGGCGCTGCACATCCTGTGCGGCGTCGTCTGGCGCGACTACAGGGCCAGTGTCACCGGGGGCAACATGGAACCGCTCAATGGGCGGATGGATTTCGAGTTTGAACGGCTTCAGGGCGAGCTGGTGCGCGAGATCGAGGAAAAAATCAACGCCGAAGTTGCCGCCGCGCGCCAGATCAGGGTCGCCATCTTGCCGCGCGCCGAGGCGTTCCAGATTCCCGACCTGATCCGCACCAAAATCAGCCTGCTGCCAGAAGGGATCACCGAAGTCCGCACCGTCGAGATCGAAGGACTGGATTTGCAGGCGGACGGCGGCACGCACGTCGCCAACACCTCTGAAGTCGGGCACATTCACATCGCGGACTACAAGAGCAAGGGCGGCATCAACAAGCGCATCTACATCCGGCTCGACCCTTAACACGCCTTTTTACGGTCAGAAAGTCGATTGCCTTGCTGCCACCGATTGAACCGGACGAAACGCTGGTCGCCTATGGGCGCTACCAACAACTTCGACAGGAGCGCCCTACCCCGATCCAGGAGCATTGGACCGTGCACACTCTGCCAGACGGCGCGCTGATCTGGCGCAGTCAGCTTTCGCATGGCACAACGCCGCTTTCGGCCTGCTACCTCTTGCGCGACCCACAGAGCCACCCGGTCCAGTTGATCTTCTTCTGGCGCTGGGCAGATGGACGCGAAGACGTGGCGGAATACCGCTTTATGCCGGGCTACGTAACCACCTTTTACCAGGAGCAGTCCCAGGAAATGCTCCTGCCTGCCCGCTACGAGATCTACTGCTGGCACACGATCACAGAGAACTTTGTCTGGATGGGCTACGATCAGGCTGCGCGCGGCGTACAGCAGTTTAACTTAGTCAGCCCGAACATCCAGGACGATACCCTATGGCCCGGTGTGATCACCTTGGAGGCCCGCCTGGAACAGATGCAGATTGCGCCGGGGAACGACGGCCCGCGCAAAGTGGCCGTGTTCGCCTTACAGCAACCAGGCGTCGGGCTGCAATATCTGCATGTGGATGATTTTGGCGTGCCACTCAAGTGGGCGCTGCCGGCTGAACATCTCTCCGCCGTGCTGGCGGAATACACACGCACAGGATAAGGATCAGGATGACGGCGATCCGACGGTTGATCCGATGGTTGGGGCCGCAGCGGTCCTGGGGATTATTCTTTCTGTTCGGCGCAACTGGCGCGATGAGCCTGATGCTCCAGGCGGTTGGGGCAGAAACGCCCTGGGTCATCCCGACGCAAAATGGCCTGATCCTGCTCTGGCTGGTCGGGACGGCGCTGGTGATCGTGGGACGGTTGCCGCCCGAAGATCGCACGCCGTTGATCATTTCTGTGGGGCCGCTGCTATTTGGACTGGGATTGGGCATATTATTCCCCGCCGCAACGATCTGGTTTATCGGCGCGGGCATTGGCTGGTTGATCGTCTCACGTATACTGCTGCGCCGCAATGTGCGACGAGAGTACCAACAGGCGATACGCCATCTGCGGCGGAATGAGTACGATCAGGCTATCGACGTGATGAACGAGTTGATCCGAGCTGAACCCAAAGACAACGCCCATTATCGCTTTCGCGCCGAACTTTATCGTCTGAAAGGCCAGTTTAGGCGCGCTGTGCAAGATTACCAGCGCATTGTTGAACTGGAACCGGAATCAGGCGTCGGCTACAACGGACTGGCAGAAGTGTACTTGCAGGAAGGCGATTTCGAGCAGGCATTGCGTTTCGCGCAGCAGGCGTATGCGCATGAACCAAGCCACTGGGCCACGCTCTACAATCTGGGCATGATCGAAGATCGCCTGAAACGCGCGCCGGACGTGATCATACATTTACAGGCAGCGTTACAGACTGGTGGGCTACCCAGCCGCCATCTGCTGCTGATCTATCTCTGGCTGGCGCGCGCCTACGCCCGGTCGGGGCAGATGACTGAAGCCGGGCAGATGCTGACCAGACTGCGGCGGCAGAAACGCGGGCTAAATGAGTGGCGGGCCATTCTGGACAGCGAACAGTCCCGCACGCTACGTCATGTGTTGGCCGGAGACATCGATCTAGCACAGCGCCTATTTGAAGGGGCAGGGGTGGAAGCATTCGACAGCGTGGCCGTTTCAGGCGAGGCGAAGCAATGACACGCCGTTTACTGGCCGTCGTGGCTCAAATTCCACTGGTGCTGGCGGTTATGGGACTGCTGGCATTCGTTGCCGGTATCGGGGCGGCCTACCTGTCTAACCGGGGCGATCCGCTGAACGATCTGCCGGGGCGCTTTACCGGGCTGGCCTGGGGCGGGCTGACCGTCGCCGCGACGATGTTCCTGATCTGGTTTGTCTCGGTCGGCCTGCTGCTGGGCATCCAAACACGGCGGTTCGGTTCCGGTTACGGCAAGGCGTACCGGCTGATGGAAGCCTTCAAGTTTGAAGAAGCCATTCCGCTACTGGAACAGTCCGTCGCCGAAGGCAAGGATACAGTGGATGTGTTGATGCTGCTGGCAAACGCCTATGCCCATACCGGGCGGCTGGCTCAGGCGCAGCATATCGCCGACCGCGCCATTGAACTCTATCCCCAGGAGTCGGCGGCCTACGTCACGCTGAGCAGCGTCTACCGGCTAGAAGCGGCCTACGACGCGGCGGCAGATGTGCTGAGTCGTGCACTGAAACTGGAACCGGACTCGCCGGTCATCTGGGCGGAATTGGGGTTTATGCAGCAATATGCCGGCAACGCGCCCGCCGCACGGGAAGTGTTTGAACGGGCCGCCGGGTATGCCATGCCCGCTATGTACGCCGTTCGCGTCTACTATCATCTGGCAAACGCCTACGCCGAAGACGGGAACGCCCGACAGGCCGCCCGCGCCGCCGCAAAGATGGTCAGCGCGCGCGATGGGCTGGCGAGCTGGCAATCTGGACTGGCGGCGCTGACAGGCACCGCTTACGGGCAGCGACTGGCCCGCGAATTAGAAGAGATCGAACAGGCGTTGCAAGACGCCGACGCCGCACACACAGGATAAGATGCCATGACCTGGCTGCCTCGCTTACAAACTGCCTGGCAAGATCTGCCTGCGGAGCTGCGCCGCCTGCTGATCGGCGCACTGCTGGCCGGGCTGGGCCTGGTTGCGTTGGCGTTTGTTGGCCCGCGCGAGGTGCAGCTTCTCGCCGTCGCCGGGCTGATAGGACTGTTCCTGGCAGTGCAGGCCATCATCCTGTGGCGGCTGTGGCGGCACAACCCGGCATTTCGGCAGGCGCGACGGGCTATCTTGCAGGGCGATTTTGAGGAAGCCGTCCGCCTGCTGGAAGACAGCCGCGCCGCCGGGAAGCTCGATCCGGCAGGCGAAACGCTGCTCGGCAATGCCTACCGGCAGCTAAGCCGCCTGGACGAAAGCGAGCGCGCCCTCCGCGCGGCGCACGAGGCCGACCCGGACTCGCCGTTCGCCGCCTATGGTCTGGGACGGACTCTGCTGGCGCAGGGGCGTTACGAAGAAGCTGCCGCACTGATCGCCCACGCCCTGAAGCGACGCGGCCCAGCCACCATCCTGGCCGATCTGGGGCACGCCCAGTACCGCGCCGGCATGAGCGCCGCAGCCCAAGAATCGCTGGCGCGGGCGGATGCCCTGGAATTGGAACCGCACCGGGCGCTGCTCACCTGCTATCTGCGCTGGCGGCTGAGTGGCCAGCCTGCCGACGAAGACCTGCGCAAACGGCTTCGGCGCTACGATCACGGCCTGGAAACCTGGCGGGCAGAGGCCAAGCGTCTGCACACCACTCCCTATGGCGCGGCCCTGGCAGAAGACGTTGCTTTGATAGAAAAACTAATCGAAGGCTAACCATATCCACCTTTTTGTGGTGATATACTCCAAAAATAGTTTAAGCCTATACTTACAGGAGCAGATAAAATGAACCGCCGTGTAATGTTGTTCGGAGCAGGTGTTGTCGTCATCGGCTTAGTGGTTGTGGCTGTCGTTGTCGTTTATCCGCTATTGGCCGGCGGCTCCGGCGAAGCCAGCGCGCCGATCTCCGCGCCAGACCTGACGCCGCAAAGCGTCGGGGCGACCGTGTTCCAGATCGTGCCGGAGGAATCGGAAGTTCGGTTCATCCTGACCGAAGACCTGTTTGGTCAGCCAACGACCGTTATCGGCAGCACAAACCAGGTAACGGGTGAAATCGCGGTCGATACGGTTAACCCGTCCAATTCGCAGGTCGGCACCATTATCGTTAACGCGCGCACGCTGACGACGGATAATGAGTTTCGCAACCGGGCCATTCGGACATATATTTTAGAATCGGCGCGGGACGAATTCGAGTTTTCGCAGTTCACGCCGACGGCGATTCAGGGCCTGCCAGAGAGCGTGACGAACCTGGCGCTGGGACAGGCAGTCACGTTCCAGATTACCGGCGACTTGACCGTGCGCAACATCACCAGCTCGGTCACATTCGATGTCACCGTGACGCCGGTTTCAGAAACGCGGCTAGAAGGCTCGGCGGCGGCAACCGTCCAGCGTTCCAGTTTCGAGCTGACCATTCCAAACGTGCCAAACGTCGCCAACGTCTCTGAAGAGGTGCGCCTGGAAATCGACTTTGTGGCCGTTGCTGTTGGCCAGGACCAGGAAAGCGAGTCTTAGAAAGGCGGGAGAAATGTCTACCAAAGCCGCACCCGGTCGTCGGGAGACCAGTTGGGTCCTTCGCTTGGGGTTAATCATGGCCGGGATCGGCGTGCTGCTGATCGTCGTAGCCGTGATCGTCTATATGGCAGACCGCGCTACGCGGAACGCCCCGCTGTCTGTCGTCACCTATCCTGACGCACAACTGGTCGCTACCGCTCCGCTAGGCGAAGGACATGACCGGGTGCGCTACATCAGCCCCAGCCCGGCGGAGGAAGTCGGCACGTTTTATCAGCGGGAACTGGGCGAGGAAAGCTGCCGCCGCTTTGAAAATAGCGCCCAGGATGCCAACCAGCCCACGTTCCAATACCGCTGCTATGTGGACCGCTCCTCGCTGTTCGTCACGCAAGTGACAATCATCACGATTCAGCCGGGCGTGGGCGAATACGCGGGACAGACACTGATCGACATGGAACGCACCTGGGGGCAGTGATGCATGACCGATACAGTCGAGCCAACCCCTGAATCGGAAGAAACACCGGAGCGAAAGCGCGCTCTCCCCTTAGGGGTCGCCATTGCAGCAGGGAGCGCTGCCCTTATTTTTGCGGTTGTCGTCATTTCCAACGTCGCTGCGCCGCTGGCCGGGCTGATCGCCCCTGCCGCCCCCCCTTTCTTTCAACCGGCGGCGCTGATCGAACACCGTGACCTGGGCGACGGCGAGGAAGAGTGGCTATACGCCTCCAATGCAACAGGCTGTGACGTTTACCTGTGGTATGCCGAACGAGCAGAGTATTGCCGCCTCGCGCCCGAAAGCAACTGCGATGCGGCTATGAGCCGGGCGACCGCTAGCGCGGCAGGTTCTGAGCAAAGTATCGGCTACTGCCAGGGCAGCGTGCCATTTGGCAACTTTGCCACAAATTGGGAAATTTACATCTCTGATGGGTATACTGGAGAAGATGGCCGCACGCGCTTTTTGATCGCGCGTGAGATCGATTGGATGGGTGGATCCTGACGGGGGGCAACGGTATGCCCCATCGCACAGGCAGTTGAAGTCGAAGGAGGTGCACGCATGGCGACGTGGCGGCGGCCCGCGCCGGGCACGATTGGTGGTCTGGGAATACGTCGTTCAGCCTGACTTGACGCCTGTTTGACCCAGACCTGACCAACGGAGAACCCGATGTTTGAACCTGTTTCTGCCAAAGTAGACATCCCGGAACTGGAAAAGGCCCAGATCGAATTCTGGCGGCAGCAGCGCGTCTTTGAACGCACGATGGAGGAGCGCCGGGACGCGCCGCGCTACGTCTTTTACGAGGGGCCGCCGACGGCTAATGGGCGTCCGGGCACACACCACATCGAAGCGCGCGCCTTCAAAGACATGTTCCCGCGCTACAAGACCATGCGCGGTTACTACTGCTTGCGTAAAGGCGGCTGGGATACACACGGCCTACCGGTCGAGATCGAGGTCGAAAAGGAACTCGGCCTCAACCACAAGCACGAGATCGAGGCTTACGGCATCGCCGCCTTCAACGAGAAGTGCCGCCAGAGCGTCTTCCGCTATATCACCGAGTGGGAAAAACTCACCGAGCGGATGGGCTTCTGGGTCAGCCTGGATGACGCCTATGTGACCTTCACCAACGACTACATTCAGTCGGTATGGTGGATTCTGCGTCAGTTCTGGGACAAGGGCCTGCTCTACGAAGGTCTCAAGGTGGTGCCCTACTGCGCGCGCTGCGGCACACCGCTGAGCAGCCACGAGGTCGCCCAGGGCTATGAGGATGTGGCCGATCCCAGCATCTACGTGCGCTTTCCGCTGCGCGACGAGCCAGGAACGTACTTCCTGGTATGGACGACCACCCCCTGGACGTTGCCCGGCAATGTGGCGGTGGCCGTAGGCAAAAACGTGGATTACGTGCTGGTCGAAGGGCCTTCGCCGGAAGGGGATGGCTCAACCGAGCGGCTGATCCTGGCCGAAGCGCGCCTGAGCCAGGCGCTTCATCACCCGGAAAACTACACGGTCCTGGCGCGCTACAAAGGGGCAGACCTGTTGGGCAGGCACTACCGGCCCCTATACACCTTCCTGCCGGTCGAGCAAGACTACGCTTACGTCATCCCCGGCGACTTCGTGAGCACCGAGGACGGGTCGGGGCTGGTGCACATCGCGCCAGCATACGGCGCAGACGACATGGAGGTAGGCCGGGCCTTCAGGCTGCCGGTGTTGCAAACCGTCGCACCGGACGGCACCTTTATCGATGCAGTGACGCCCTGGCGTGGCATGTGGGTCAAAGATGCCGACCCGTTGATCACACGCGAACTACGTGACCGAGGGCTACTCTACCGCGCCGAACGATACGAGCACAGCTATCCGTTCTGCTGGCGTTGCCACACGCCGCTGCTTTACTATGCGCGCGACACCTGGTTCATCGCCACAACGCGCGAAAAAGAGAAGCTGATCGCCCTCAATAACACCATCAACTGGGTGCCGGCGCACATCCGTGATGGCCGCTTCGGCAACTGGCTGGAAGACCTCAAGGACTGGGCGCTGGGCCGCGAACGGTACTGGGGCACCCCCCTACCGGTCTGGAAGTGCAACAACCCGGACTGCAAACACGCGCTGTGCATCGGCGGTGTCGAAGAACTCAGCCGACTGAGCGGCAGCGACCAGAGCAACCTGGACCTACATCGTCCTTATGTAGACGCGATCACGTGGCCCTGCCCGCAGTGCGGACAGGGGACCATGACCCGTGTGCCGGAATTGATCGATGTCTGGTTCGACTCTGGCGCGATGCCAGTAGCGCAGTGGGGCTATCCCTACAGCGGCCAGGAGATGTTCGAGGACCAGTACCCAGCAGACTACATCTGCGAGGCGGTGGATCAGACGCGCGGCTGGTTTTACAGTCTACACGCCATCTCCGGCCTGCTGTTCGACAGTGTGGCCTTCAAGAATGTGATCTGCCTGGGGCACATCCTGGATGCCAATGGGCAGAAGATGTCGAAGAGTCGCCCGGAGACGTTCGTTGAACCCTGGCAGGTGTTCAACAAATATGGGGCAGACGCCTTCCGCTGGTATATGTATACCTCCGGGCCGCCGGGCGAGCCACGCCGCTTCAGTATGGACTTGGTCGGCGAGGTGGTCACAAAGTTCTGGCTGACGCTGTGGAACACCTACAGTTTCTTCGTCACCTATGCCAACCTGGACGGCTGGACGCCGGAACGCGCTGCCCCGCCTGTCGCCGAACGCGATGAGCTGGATCGCTGGATTCTGAGTGAACTGCAACACCTGATCCGGCGGGTGACAGATGCCTATGAGACTTACAATGTACCGGACGCAACCCGGCCCATTCAGGCGTTCGTGGAGCAGTTGAGCAACTGGTATCTGCGCCTGTCACGGCGGCGATTCTGGAAGAGCGCCGACGACGGCGACAAGCGCGCTGCCTACGCCACCCTGTACGAATGCCTGGTGATGGTGGCGCGTCTGCTGGCCCCAGCCATGCCGTTCTTGAGCGAGGCCATATATCGCAATCTGGTTGGCCGCGTTGACCCCACCGCCCCGGACAGCGTGCATCTCTCGCAATGGCCGGACTACGACGAGTCGCTGATCGACCAGCGCGAAATGGACGACATGGCCCTGGCGCAGCGGTTGGTCAGCTTGGGGCGCGCCGCACGCGAGAGCGCCGATCTGCGCGTGCGCCAGCCGCTGGCAGAAGCCGCGTTCGCCGTGCGCTTCCCGGCAGAACGGGCCGCCGTCGAAAAGTTGAACGACCTGATCGCCGCCGAGTTGAACGTCAAGCGCGTGCTGGTGCTCGAAAGCGCAGGGGAGGTGGTGCAATACCGCCTGAATCCCCTGCCTGCAAAACTCGGCAAGAAGTTCGGCAAAGACTTCCCGCGCGTGCAGAAGGCGCTGCGCGAAGGCAACCCGGCAGATGTGCGCACCTGGGCAAAAACACTGCTGGCCGGACAGGTGGTCGAAGTAACGCTCGACGGGCAGACGTTCCAGATCGGGCCGGACGAATGCGAGGTCCAGCAAAGCGCGGCAGAGGGCTACGCCGTCGCCGAGGAAGCAGGCTACCTGGCCGTGCTGAACATCAGCCTGAGTGATGAACTGATCCTGGAAGGATTGGCGCGTGAAGTCGTCCGCCGCATCCAGACCATGCGCAAGGACGCCGACTTCGACATCAGCGACCGCATCACTGTCACCTACCAGGCCTCAGATCGGCTGGCGCAGGCGATTCAGACACATGCCGCCTATATCGCCGGGGAGACGCTGGCCGACACGTTGGAGGCCGGCAAGCCCCAGAGCGGCGCGTTCACACAGGAATTCTCCATCGATGGAGAAGACCTGACGCTGGGCGTAAAGAAGGTCGGATAACACAACAGGGACTCGGCGCGCCGAGTCCCTGTCCAGGCACAATGTCCCAGAGCGATCACGCCGGGGTCGGCGCCGCCCCCAGCTTGGAGGGCCGTTCGTCGCCTTCCCCTGCCCCCGACTCCTCGCGCAACGGCGTAGACGCCCGTTGCGCTGCCAGGTCGCTGTCTGGTGTGGCGGCTTGCACCACCGGCTCCCCCATCAGCGCCAGGAATTCCTCGCGCGTCAGGGTTTCTGCTTCCAATAGGCGCGACGCCACCAGATCGAGTTTATCCCGGTTTTCCGTCAGGATAGTTCTGGCCTGATCGTAAGCCATGCTGATGATCTTACGCACCTCGGCATCGATTTCCTCGGCCACGTGCTCGCTGTAATCGCGCTGCTCACCGATCTCGCGGCCCAGAAAGACCAGTTCTTCTTTTTGGCCGAAGATCATCGGGCCAAGTTTTTCGCTCATCCCGAAACGGGTGACCATCGATCGGGCCAGCTTGGTCACACGGTCCAGATCGCTCATTGCGCCAGTCGTAACTTCGCCAAAGACGATTTCCTCGGCCGCACGCCCGCCCAGCGCCCCGGCGATCTGGCCGCGTAGCCGGCTGGCACTGACGAAGTTGATGTCCTCTTCCGGCATACTCCAGGTGACGCCTCCCGCCATCCCACGCGCGACAATCGTCACCTTTTGCACCGGGTCGCAGCCTGGCAGCAGGTGCATGGCAACGGCATGGCCTGCCTCGTGGTAAGCAATCAGGCGGCGTTCTTTTTCGGTAATAATGCGGCTCTTGCGCTCCGGTCCGAGGACGACGCGCTCGATGGCTTCCTCAAAGTCGCGCTGGGCGATGCGCTTCTTGTTCTTGCGCGCCGCCACGATAGCCGCTTCGTTGACCAGGTTTTCCAGGTCCGCGCCGACAAAACCAGGCGTCGCTTTCGCCAGTGTCTTCAGGTCTACATCGCTGGCCAGCGGCTTCCCCTTGACGTGCACCTTGAGAATGGCCTCGCGCCCACGCAGATCGGGCCGGTCCAGCACCACCTGTCGGTCGAAGCGGCCCGGACGCATCAGGGCCGGGTCGAGAATGTCCGGGCGGTTGGTAGCCGCAACGACGATGACATTGGTATCGGTGTCAAAGCCGTCCATCTCGACCAGAATCTGGTTGAGCGTCTGCTCACGTTCGTCATGGCTACCGCCCAGTCCCGCGCCGCGATGACGGCCCACCGCGTCGATTTCGTCTACAAAGACGATACACGGGCTATGCCGCTTGGCCTGATCAAACAGGTCGCGCACGCGCGACGCGCCCACACCGACGAACATCTCCACAAATTCCGAGCCAGAAATGCTGAAGAACGGCACGCCCGCCTCACCGGCGACGGCTTTTGCCAGCAGAGTCTTGCCCGTGCCGGGGCTGCCGACCAGCAGCACCCCCTTCGGGATGCGAGCGCCAAGCTGCATAAACTTTTCCGGCTCTTTGAGAAATTCCACAACTTCCCGCAGTTCCTCTTTGGCTTCCTCAACCCCTGCCACATCCTCAAACGTAACGGTCGGCTGGTCGCCGGTGAACATGCGGGCGCGGCTCTTACCGAAGGAAAGCGCCTGGTTGTTCGATCCCTGGGCCTGCCGCAACATCAGGTAGATAAAAATTCCTAACAGCAGAAGCGGAAGCACACTGACAACGAGGCTCAGCCAGGTCGAGAGGTTGCTTGGTGGACCGTTTTTGATTTCCACCTGTTGAAGTTGAGCCGGCTCGACGCCCAGGTTCAGGAGTTGTTCCGTCACGGGGGCGCTGGGGTCTTTGCGAGAAATGGCCGTGCGATTGCTGTCTCGATACTCGATGGTGAGTTCATCTTCGACGACTTCGATGCTTTGAACCCGCCCAGCGTTGATGTCTTCGACCAGCCGGCTCAGGGATATTTCCATCGCACTGCTACCACTGCCGCGAAAACTCAGCAGGATCAACACCACCGCGATCCCGACGAGGGCATAAACAAAGAAATTACGGTATCGTGGGTTAGTCACTTACAGAATCCTCCGGCCACTGATCCAACTTCCGACTTGATACCTGCTCTCACGCGGTACAAGCGGCACAGGAAACCATTCTTTACATTGCATCTCTAAAAATATTATACAGGCGCTTCAGTGAAAATCCAGACGCCGCGTTCCAGAATGGAGAATCCTCACGCGACTTTAACGTTTAGGCCGCAAACCACAACCAATAAACTTGCAGCCAAAGCAAAATCAGGCCGACCACTGCCGCCACCGCGATCAGGCCCAGGAGGAACGTCACGGCATCAAAATCGCGCACACCGGCTTCGGGTAGACCGTAGTCCGGTTGCATCATTGGCTGGCGAGACGGCGCAGCATAGGGCGGCGGCAAAACCGGCGCCGAGCCAGATGGGGTTGGGAGCGCAGGCGAGGCCGTCTGCGCCGGAGCAGCGGCGGTCGTGTAAGGACGCAATGACGGCTGGGTAGGCGAACTGGCGGCTGGGCGCATTTCTCCACTTCGAGGTCCAACCGGGGCAACAAACCCACTGGTCGCCTGATGCCCCTGATCACGGTAGCTGATCAGGATGCGGCCCAACTGATCCGCCGTGCGGTAACGCGAAGCCGGTTCTTTGGACATGACCTTGAGGATAATCTGTTCCAGTTGAACCGGGACGGCGGGGTTCAGGTCGGTCACCCGGGGAGGCGCATCACGGATATGCGCCAGGGCAAGTTCCTGCTGGTCAGTGCCGACAAACGGCATCCGCCCGGTGAGCATCTCGAAGAGCACAATGCCGACAGAATACACGTCTGAGGCAGGCGTAGGCCGTTCGCCCTGAGCTTGCTCCGGCGAGAAATAGTGGGGGCTACCCCACACCACCTTTTGCCGTTCCTCGTTGGTCGCTGCGTCAGAAAGTGCCTGGGCGATGCCGAAGTCAGTCACTTTGACCTGATCCTCTTCCGTCACCAACACGTTCTGCGGTTTCACATCCGCATGGACCAGCCCGGCGCGATGGGCATAGCCGATGCCGGCGCAGATTTGAATGGCGATGTTGAGCGCGCGATCCACCGTGAACGGCGCCTGGGATCGGATCAGCTTCTTGAGGTCCTGCCCCTCCACGAATTCCATGATGATGTAGTAGGTGTTGTTATCCTGCCGGAAGTCGTAGAGGGTCACGATGTTGGGGTGGTTGAGGTTGGCGACGCTGCGCGCTTCGTTACGGAAACGCTGAAGAAAGGCCGGATCGGTGATCAGGCTGGGACGCAGGATTTTCACCGCGACGGTGCGCCCCAACTCCTGGTCGATAGCCTTATAGATGACCGCCATCCCGCCGGAACCCTGTTGAGAAAGCAGGCGGTAGCGGTTGTTGAGTAACGTTTCTTGCATCGCCATGTGGATAATTGTACCCGAAACCCACTGTTAAACAACCCTGATTCGGGCGGCAACCAGGTCCCTGAGGTGATTACCTCTGTTACAGGCAAGCGTCTTCTTGACACGCTGCCGGACCTCTGTTACGCTCGATTCAACAACACCAACAAACCGACTCCGGTTGGGGTGTCCTCGCCCCGGATGGCAGGACGTAATGGCGAAGCCGGTTCGAGTCCGGCGCTGCCCCGCAACGGTAATTCAGCTTTCCCTGAAAAGCCCGGACGCCCGCCCCAATCGAGTTCCAGCCTTCGTGGAGGGAGGCAGGGAGCTGGAGTTTGACCCTCCGGGTATGCTGTTCTGCAGGTTATCCCCTGCCGATGCCTCTGCTCTCTCCTGGCGTCGGCATTTTTGTTTGCTGAGGCAGAGCCAATTCTGATGGCGACGACAACCACATTCCCACTGTTGCGCGCTGGCGATATCACGTTTGGCATCAACGGGACGAAAATCCTGCGGCGCGTCTCCCTGGCACTACAGCCGGGCGAATTCGTGGGCCTGATCGGGCCGAACGGCGCAGGCAAATCCACCTTGCTCAAGGTGATCAGCGGCCTGTGGCGCGGCGCAGATGGCACACTCGAACTGCTGGGCCGTCCCCTGCACGATTATCAGCCCAAAGAGGCCGCGCAAATCATCGCTCATGTGCCGCAGTTCACCCTGCTGGACTTCGCTTTCACCGTGCGGGAAGTTGTGCTGATGGGTCGCAGCCCACATCTGGGGCGCTTCCAACTGGAAGGCCCCCGCGACCGCGCCATTGCCGACCGGGCCATGCGGATCACCAACACGCTCGACCTGGCCGGGCGGTTCGTGAACACCCTCAGCGGTGGCGAACGGCAGCGCGTGTTGATCGCGCGGGCGCTGGCGCAGCAACCTCAAATCCTATTGTTGGACGAGCCGACCAGCAACCTGGACATCCGGCATCAACTGGGCGTGCTGGAACTGATCCGCGTGCTGGCGCACGATCAGGGGTTGGGTGTCTTGGCCGCGATTCATGACCTGGACTCGGCGGCGCGTTTCTGTGACCGGCTGGTGCTGTTGGCGCAGGGCGAGGTCGTAGCAGAAGGACAGCCTGCCGATGTATTGACTGCTGACACACTGAGGCGGGTCTTCGGCGTTGAAATATGGGTTGAACGCGACTCACAGACTGGCGCGCCTCGCCTGACGCCGCTGCGGGCGACCCCGCTGAATTAAGCACGGGTTCCCCCAAAATCGGCATGATTTTCCGTCAGGTCGTGGTATAATAACCCCTGTTTTTGCGCGGCTGTAACAGGGGACTCCGCCGGACAAGCTACGATTGTCTGTCGAATCACTGACGTTCAGCACTCGCAGGTTGATCGTGGTCGCTCTCTAATTCCCGGATTGGGACAAATTTGAGCGAACTCCACTCCTGACCAGAGGAAAGGATAGACCATGCCAAAGAAGTGGGTGTATTTCTTTGAAGAAGGCAGCGCCGGGATGCGCGATCTGTTGGGCGGCAAAGGCGCCGGCCTGGCCGAAATGACCAGTATTGGCCTGCCCGTCCCGCCGGGCTTCACTATCACTACCGAAGCGTGCCTGGCTTACCTCGGCAACAACAATACCTTCCCTGAGGGAATGTGGGATCAGACGGTCGAAGGGATGAAGAAACTCAGCGCGAAGATGGGTCGCCAGTTCGCGGACCCCAAGGACCCGCTGCTGGTTTCCGTCCGCTCCGGTGCGAAGTACTCCATGCCCGGCATGATGGACACCATTCTCAACCTCGGCCTCAACGACGAATCGGTCAAGGCCCTGGCCGCCAAAGCCGGCGACCGCTTCGCCTGGGATGCCTACCGCCGCCTGGTGCAGATGTTCGGCAAGGTGGTGATGGATGTTGATGGGGCGAAGTTTGAAGAAATCATCAAGCAAATCAAGGCCGACCAGGGCGTCGCCAATGACCCTGAAGTGTCCCCTGAAGGCTGGCAGCGCGCCGTGCGCGAGTTCAAGGAACTCATCAAGCGCGAGACGGGCCGCGAATTCCCTCAGGACCCCTGGAAACAACTTGAACTGGCCGTCGAAGCGGTGTTCCATTCGTGGAACGGCAAGCGCGCAGTGGACTATCGCAATGCGACCGGCATCCCCCACAACCTGGGCACGGCGGTCAACATTGTAACGATGGTCTTCGGCAACATCGGCTGGGATTCCGGCTCCGGCGTGGCCTTTACCCGCAACCCCTCCACCGGCGAGAAAGACTTCTACGGCGAGTACCTGTTCAACGCGCAGGGCGAAGATGTGGTCTCTGGCGCGCGCACACCAACTGAAGTCCACAAGCTGGCCGAAGAGGCCCCCGAAGCCTGGAAGGCCCTGCTGGACGTCTCGGAAAAGCTGGAAAAGCACTACCGCGACATCCAGGACATGGAATTCACCATCGAGAACGGCAAGCTCTGGATGCTCCAGACCCGCGCCGGCAAACGCACCGCTGCCGCCGCCGTCAAGATCGCAGTGGACATGGTTAATGAGGGCCTGATCAGCAAGGAAGAAGCCGTCGGGCGCATCAACGCCGAGCATATCGACCAACTGCTGCACCCGCGCTTCGACGAAGAAGCCCGCAAGAAGGCCAAGCGGCTGGCAAAGGGCCTCAACGCCTCCCCCGGCGCGGCAGTAGGCATCGCCGTATTTGATGCTGACACCGCCGAGGAACTCGCTAAGAAAGAGGGCAAAGCGGTTATCCTGGTCCGGCCTGAGACCAATCCCGATGACGTGCACGGGATGCTGGCTGCCAAAGGTATCTTGACCCAGCACGGCGGCGCGACCAGCCACGCGGCAGTGGTGGCCCGCCAGCTTGGCAAGCCGTGCGTCGCCGGCTGCGAAGAACTCAAGGTCGATGTCGTCAAGCGTCAGTTCGTGGTCGATGGCACGGTCGTCAAAGAAGGTGACACGATCTCGGTCGATGGCGCGAAGGGCGAAGTGTACCTGGGCGCTATCCCCACCGTCGCCCCGGCCTTTGACGAACAGACCGATCTCAAGACCATCCTCAGCTGGGCAGACGAAATCCGCCGCCTGCAGGTGTGGGCCAACGCCGACCTGCCCGACCAGGCGCGCACGGCACGCAAGTACGGCGCGCAGGGTATCGGCCTGTGCCGCACTGAGCACATGTTCCTGGGTGACCGCACAGCCATCTTCCAACAATACATTCTGGCCGAAAGCCAGGCCGAGAAGGACAACGCCATCGCCAAGATGCTCCCGCTCCAGCGCGGCGACTTCTATGGCCTGTTCAAAGAAATGGATGGCCTGCCCGTCATCATCCGCCTGCTCGACCCGCCGCTGCACGAATTCCTGCCGCCGCGCGAGGAACTGATGGTCGAGATCGCCGAGATGAAGGCCAAAGGCCAGACCGGGCCGGAGCTTGCCGCCAAGCAAAAACTGCTGGCAGCAGTGCAGGACGAATATGAGTTCAACCCGATGCTGGGGCTGCGCGGCTGCCGCCTGGGCCTGATGATGCCCGACCTGAACAAGATGCAGGTGCGTGCCATCTTCGAGGCTGCCTGCGACGCCGCCAAAGATGGCATCGATGTACACCCGGAGGTCATGATCCCGCTGACCGCGCACGTCAACGAACTCAAGACCATCCAGCCGTTGCTGGAAGAGGTCGCCCAGCAGGTCATGCAGGAAAAGGGGCGCAAGATTGACTACAAGTTCGGCACGATGATCGAGATCCCGCGCGCGGCCCTCACCGCCGACGAGATCGCAAGCGTCGCGCAGTTCTTTAGCTTCGGCACCAACGACCTGACGCAGATGACCTTTGGCATCAGCCGGGACGACGCCGAGCGCAAGTTCCTGCTCCAGTACGTCGAAAAGGGCATCCTGCCCAAGAACCCCTTCCAGACGCTAGACGAAAGCGGCGTCGGGCAACTGATCTTTATGGCTGTCGAGAAGGGCCGCAAGGCGCGCCCCAGCCTGGAAGTGGGTATCTGCGGCGAACATGGCGGCGATCCAGAGAGCATCGACCTGTGTCACCGCGCCGGGCTGAACTACGTGAGCTGCTCACCGTTCCGCGTGCCGGTGGCTCGCCTGGCAGCTGCCCATGCAGCCATGACCAACCGTTACGTCGATAGCAAGTAGCCGCAACTGGTACGGCAGTTTGCACAATTAATGCGGGGGAATCCCTGTGTGGGATTCTCCCGCATTTGCTTTTATAATTCCTCCAATGATTTGTTACCCTTTGTGGAGAGGTATGCCCCATGAGCGTTCAAATCTACCAGAGCCATTACGGGTTAGAGAATCATGGCTTCACCAACCTGGAGCGCGAATACTGGAATTTATCGACCCCCGCGCTTTATGAGCAGATCGTGCGTTTCCGCGAGGGCATCGTTGCGCACATGGGGCCGGTCGTCGTACATACCGGGCAACACACCGGGCGCTCCCCGCGCGACAAATTCATTGTGCGCGAATCGACCAATCAAGACAACATCTGGTGGGGCGACGTAAACCGTCCCATCGACCAGCAACACTTCGACGGCCTATATCGTCGTCTGCTGGCCTACTTCCAGAACCGCGCGGTCTTCGTGCAGGATTGCTACGCCGGCGCCGACCCAGCCTATCGGGTGCCGATCCGGGTGATCACCGAGACAGCCTGGCACAGCCTGTTCGCCCGCAACATGTTCATCGTCCCCGAACCGGAGGACCTAGTCGATCACGTGCCGGAGTACACGGTGATCTCTGCGCCGTCGTTCCACGCCCTGCCCCAACTGGATAAGGTCAACTCCTCGGCGTTTATCTTGGTTAACTTTGCGGAAAAGCTGATTCTGATCGGCGGCACAAGCTACGCCGGGGAGATCAAGAAGTCGATTTTCACCATCCTCAACTACTTGTTGCCGCTGCGAAACGTCTTTCCAATGCACTGCGCCGCCAACTATGGCCGCGATACCGACGACGTGGCGTTGTTCTTTGGTCTCTCTGGCACAGGCAAGACCAGCCTATCCGCCGACTCGACGCGCACCCTGATCGGGGATGACGAGCACGGCTGGAGCGACCGGGGGGTGTTCAACTTCGAGGGCGGCTGCTATGCCAAAGTGATCCGCCTGGACCCACAGGCCGAGCCAGAAATCTACGCGACCACCCGGCGCTTCGGCACGATCCTGGAAAATGTGGTCATTGATGGCACCAACCGCCGGATTAACCTGAACGATGCCATGCATACAGAAAACACCCGTGCCTCCTACCCGATCAACTTCATCCCCAACGCCTCACGCAGCGGCCTGGGCGGACACCCCCGCAACATCTTCTTTCTCACTGCCGACGCTTTCGGCGTGATGCCGCCGATCAGCCGCCTGACGCACGAGCAGGCCATGTACCACTTTCTGTCCGGCTACACGGCCCGCGTTGCCGGGACGGAAAAGGGCATGAGTTCCGAGCCGAGCGCCGTCTTCAGCACGTGCTTCGGCGCGCCGTTCATGGTGCACTTCCCACACCGCTACGCCGAACTGCTCGGCGAACGACTGGCGCGGCACCAGCCGAATGTCTGGCTGATCAACACCGGCTGGATCGGCGGGCCTTATGGCGTGGGCGAGCGGATCAAGATTGCCTATTCGCGGGCGATGGTCCGGGCAGCCCTGAGTGGCCAGCTTGACAACGTACCCACCCACCCCGATCCCATCTTCGGTCTTCACATCCCGGAATATGTGCCGGACGTGCCCGCCGAGGCGCTGGATGCACGCAGCCTATGGGCCGATCCGGACACCTATGACGCGCAGGCGACGAAGGTCGCGCGGCTGTTTCACGAGAACTTCGCCAAGTACGCCAACGGCGCTTCCGAGGGCATCAAGGCCGCCGGGCCGCTCGTGTCATGAGCAAAGTGTTGAGTTCAAAGTTTTGAGTTTTGAGTTGCTCGTCGCAGAGGACGCAAAAGCACATTCAGGCTTTGCACGCTTTGCGTCCTTTGCGGTGTGTCGTTTACGCCTGCCGCAGCAGCGACTCGACCTCGGCCCGCTTCGGCATGGAATCGGTTGCGCCGGGGCGGGTGACGCTGATCGCGGCAGTTGCGCTGGCGAAGCGGATCGCGTCGGCCATCGGCTGCCCTTCTGCCAGGGCCACCGCCAACCCGCCGTTGAAGGCGTCGCCTGCGCCGGTCGTATCCACCGGCTCGACCTTGAAGATCGGGAACTGCTGCACGCCGCCGCTGTCCAGCAGCAATACGCCCCGGCTGCCCAGCGTCAGCACCACCGTTTGCGCACCCTTTTCACACAGCGCGCGGGCCGCGCTCTCGGCGTCGTCGGCAGGCCGCCCGGTGATGATCGTCGCCTCGGTCTGATTCGGCGTGATGACGTCCACCAGGGCCAGAATTTCGGAGGTAAGCTGCTGCGCCGGGGCCGGGTTAAGAATGGTCCGCACGCCGTGTTTGCGCGCCAGTTCCAGCGCGCGGCTCACTGCTGGGAGCGGAACTTCGTGCTGCGTGAGGAGAATATCCGATGCGGCAATCACTGCCTCGGCGCGGTCCACGTCCGTCGGGGTGATGGCGAAGTTTGCGCCGGAAGCGACGACGATGATGTTCTCCGCCGCATCATCCACCAGGATGGTTGCCTCGCCCGTGTGATGATCCGGGTCGCGGACCACACAGGCCGTGTTGATGCCCTCCTGCCGCCACAGGTCAAGCGCCATCTCGCCGAACATGTCCTGCCCGACACGCCCAATAAAGCTGACAGCTGCACCTAACCGCGCCGCCGCGACAGCCTGGTTTGACCCCTTGCCACCAGGTCCGATCTTGAACCCCCGCCCCAGGATCGTTTCGCCCGGCTGCGGCAGCCGGGGCGTGAAGGTGACAAGATCGGTGTTGTAACTGCCGAGCACCGTGATGCGGACCTGGGCCATCGTCGTTCGCTCCATGTGAGCATCTGAAGAATTGGGGGATATTATACATCAAACCGTAGCGGCGGCTTGAAGCCGCCGCTACTATTTCTACTTCACACTTACTCCGCCGGGAACAGGTCCGGGTACAGATAGCGGGCCATGTCCTCGACGCCGGTCACGATGTACTGGCTGACGGCGCTGAGGTGCGCGTCATTCCCCACAACAACATTCTCTTCCCGGATTGCCGTCAGGCCGACCAGAGCCGGATCGGCGACAAAGGCATTCGCATCCACCCAGGATGACAGCACAATCACGTCCGGGTCGAGCGCGATCAGTGTTTCGGCGTCTACCTGCTGCCAGTCGTTCAAGCCTGCCATCGCACAGGCCGCGTTGATCCCGCCGGCCAGCCGAATCACGTCATCAAGTGTGGTGGCGCAGCCGGCGATCCAGTTGTCGGTCGAAAGATAGATCACGGTACGCGGTTCCTCTACTGCTGAGACAACAGCCGTCACCGCTTCGAGCCGGTCGGTAAGCTGGCCAATCAGGGTTTGCGCCGCCGTGCGCTCGCCGATCAGGTTGCCCACAAAGGCAATATTGTCCAGCATGGCCGCGACGCTGGTAAAGTCCCCCACCTGGACGATGGTCACACCCGCCTCACGGAGCTGGCTCAACACCGCCGCGTCGGTAAAGGTGGCCGCAAAGAGCAGATCGGGGTCGAGGGCGATGATTTGCTCCGGGTCGGCCTCAACGCGCGTGGTGGTAAAAGCGTCCAGGACGCCTTCCCCGGCCAGCGAACTGATCGCCGGGTCATCAACCAGGTACGTCAGACCAACGATGCGCTCTGGTTCGTCGATCAACAGGCCGGCCAGAATTTCGTCCGTGCCCAACGTCAGGCTGGCAAGCGTCTCCGGGCGGCTATCCAGGGTAACGGTGTTGCCAGCCCCATCGGTAATCGTCATGGGGTAGGCCGGATAGTGACCTGGGTAGAGCAGCGCAGCCACATCCTCCACACCCTCGACGATGTACTGGCTGGTGGTGCTCAGGTGCGCATCGTTGACCACATACACACGCCCGTTCTGCACGGCAGTGAGGCCCTGATAAACGGGATTGCTGCGGAAGGTCTCCACGAATGCCGGGTCCCAGGGCGTCCACCCGCTGAGCAGGATCACGTCCGGGTCCTGTTCCAGGATGAACTCGTCGCTCAGTGGATCAAACTGCGACACGCCTGCCTCAGCAGCGATGTCCACGCCGCCCGCCGCCCCGATCACCTCGGCGATGGTCGAGGGTAACCCGCTGGTATAGTTACCCGGTGTCAGGTAGAGGACGCGCTGGGGCGTTTCGACGGTGATCACAGCCCGCGTCACTGCCTGCAAACGGGCGTCCATCTCGGCCACCAGTTCCGCCGCGCGGTCTTCCTCGCCCATCACCTGCCCCAGCAGAGTCACGGCGTCCCGAATCGGCTGGAGTCCGACGGGCTGCGGCATCATGAAGACGGTCAGTCCTGCCCCGCGAAGCTGTTCGACCACCGCTGGGTCAGTCCAAGTAGCGACGATCACCAGGTCTGGCTCCAGGCTGATCAGCAATTCGGGATCGGCAGTCAGGCGATTCGGGATTTGCGCTGCCCGCGCCGCGACGTTGCTGATGCCAGGATCGACGGCCATCGTCGTGACACCGATCAGCCGTTCCGGTTCAACCAGCGAAAACAGCATCTCATCCGAAGCCAGGGTTACGCTGGCGATACGCTGCGGTGGGGCGGCGATTGTGACTTCGTTCCCGCCGCCGTCCACAATCGTGCGCGGCCACGTTCCCTCCCCTTGCGCAAGGACGCGCTCAGAGATGCCAATAGGGGCTGCGACCAGGGCGAGAATCAGGATCGGCAGCAAAAACACGAACAGTCGGCGAGTGTTCACAGCTCTCTCCTTTCCAAGAACCTGACGCTCCTGGCGTCTTTGCGGTTCAAAGCGAAAACATCTGGCGACGGCTGCGCCAGAGCAAAAACAGAAAGAACGGCCCGCCCAGCATGGCAGTGATTAACCCGACCTGGAGTTCAGCAGGTCGGAGCACCAACCGGGCAACGGTGTCACAGATCACGAGAAATACTGCTCCGCCGAGGGCGCTGGCGGGCAGTAGCACACGGTGGTCCGGCCCGACAACCAAACGCACGGCGTGTGGCACGATCAGGCCAATGAAGCCGATCCCCCCCGCGACGCTCACGGCAGTGGCAGCGACCAGCGTCGCCAGGGCCAGCAGGGCAAAGCGCGTCCGGCCCACATTGACCCCCAGGCCCTGCGCCGTCTCCTCGCCGAGCAGCAGCAGGTTCAGGTCGCGGCTGAAGGCGTAGAGCAACACGATACACAGCAAGATCGGCAGGACGATTACATCCAGGTGCGGCTGGCCCCGCCCACGCAGCCCGCCGATAATCCAGGCCAAAATCGCCTGGACTTCGCCGTAATCTGCTGCCAGGAGCAACACTGCCGACGTGCCCGCGCTGAGGAACGAGTTCAAAGCCACACCGCCCAGCAACAAAGTGGCGACCTGCGTTCGTCCGTTCACCAACGACAGCAGATAGACGACGGTGGCAGCAGCCATTGCCCCGCCGAAGGCGCACAGCGGCAGCGTCCACAGGCTGGCGACGGCCAGGCCGCTCGTTACGGCGAGCACCGCGCCCAATGCCCCGCCCGCACTCACGCCGATAATACCGGGATCGGCCAGCGGGTTGCGGAAAATACCTTGCATGGTCGCGCCCGCCACTGCCAGCGCCGCACCGACCAGCGCCCCGATTAACGCACGCGGCAGCCGGACCATGTGAACGATCCGCATCTGGGCATCAGGAAACTCACCCATGCCCGGCACACCCATCCCCTTAAGCAGGATGCGCGCCACATCGCCATAGGAAATGTCAGAGGAGCCGTTGGAGACGGAGAAAATAATGGCCCCGATCAGCGCCAGCAGCAGAACGCCGCTGATCAGCGCCAGCCGCGTCTTAACTGGGCGATCTGCCAGGACAAAAGACCGGGAACTGAGACCGTGTGCCAGCAATATCCACCCCACCGAACAAGCCGCGCGCAAAACGGGGTGGAACCGGCTTTCCCCCAAACAAACCCCCGGCCAAGCTGAGCCGGGGGGAAAGGAAACTCTTGAGGACGTAGCCTCGTGGCCGCTATTGCCCGGCCACAGTCCCAAACCCCACGCCGCGAAGGTTGGAACTCAAGCCGGGGCGGGCGACCGGGCTTCTCAGCAAATCTGAGTTACCGTTGCGGGGCAGCGTCGGACTTGCACCGACTTCGCCATTACGTCCTGCCATCCGGGGCACGGCCTTTAGGGACCTGGGGACACCTCGGCTGGAGTCAAGAATATGCTTTTTCTAAAGCCAACTCTAGCACCGGGTACGGGGAGTGTCAAGGAAAACCTTTGCGCGCCGTGTGGTTCACATGTACATTTACACCTGGATGTACTCGCCGCCTCTGCGTGGGAGGTTCCTCATGAGCATTGTTTCTCTTGGCGAACTGCTGATCGACTTCGTGGCGCTGGAGTCCGGTGTCACAGTAGGGGAAGCGTCCGGTTTTGTCAAAGCGCCCGGCGGCGCGCCGGCGAACGTGGCCGTCGCCGTTGCCAGGCTGGGAATGCCAAGCGCCTTTTTGGGCCAGGTCGGGGATGACCCCTTCGGCCATTTTCTGGCGGATGTGCTGCGCAGGGAAGGCGTGGACGTTTCAGGGCTGCGCTTTTCCGACCAAGCACGGACGGCACTAGCCTTTGTCTCGCTGCGGGCCGACGGCGAACGCAGTTTCATGTTCTACCGTCATCCCAGCGCCGACATGCTGATGACCCCCGCAGACGTGGCGCTGGACGTGATTGACCGGGCAAAGGTGTTCCATTTCGGCTCAATCACGATGATCGGGGAGCCGAGCCGCTCGGCCACATTGGCCGCGGTGCGCCGCGCTCAAGAACGCGGTCTGTTGATCTCCTACGATCCGAACCTGCGCCTGTCGCTGTGGCCATCGGCAGAAGCCGCCCGCGAGGGGATGCTGATTGGGTTCGACTATGCCCAGGTCGTGAAGATCAGCGATGAGGAACTCGAATTTTTAACCGGCGGCCAGGACGTGGCGGCCCTATGGCGCGACAACATCCGCCTGATCGTCGTGACTTACGGGGCGGGCGGCAGCACTGCCCACACACGCCGGGAGTCCTATCATGTACCTGGCTTTAAGGTACAAGCCGTCGATACCACCGGCGCCGGAGATGGCTTCGTAGCCGGGCTGCTGGTCCGTCTGCTGGAAAAAGGCTTCGACGACCTGACAGGGACGCTACGTTTCGCCAACGCCGTCGGGGCGCTCACGACCACGCAACGCGGCGCGATCCCGGCATTGCCAACCCGCACCGAGGCTGAACGCCTGTTGGGTAGGGCGTAACTTTGCGGCTGACCCGGAAAAGACCATGAATCCCGATCCCCTATGGTTATCTAAACAGGCGCAGGTATCGCTGGCGCGTTTGCTGCCACGCCTGGAATCGATCTTGACCGACCCGACCGACCGCCGGCAATTCACGACGCGGCTGGAGCGGCACTTCCCGCGTGCCTTCGGCCTGCTTCACACACTGTACGGCGGGCAGTATGACTTTTTCTACCACCTGGAACAGATCGTTTGCGCCGCCGCCCGGATGTACGCTGCGCGCCCGGCGGACCTCAAGGCGCTGGACGAACGCCGCGAGGCCGCGCCACTGTGGTTTCAAAGTGAGCAGATGATAGGCGGGGTGTGCTATGTGGACCTGTTCGCGGGCAATCTCCAGGCCGTGCGCGAGAAGATCGCCTACTTTGAAGAACTCGGCCTCACCTATCTACACCTGATGCCGTTGTTCAAAGCGCCAGAAGCGCATAACGACGGCGGCTACGCCGTTAGCAGCTACCGCGAGGTCAACCCGGCACTGGGGACGATGGAAGAACTGGCCGAACTCGCCGCCGACCTGCGGCGCGCCGGCATCAGCCTGGTGCTGGACTTTGTGTTTAACCACACCTCCGACGAGCATAGCTGGGCGCTGCGAGCATTGGCGGGTGAGGAGGAATATCAGAACTACTACCTGATGTTCGACGACCGCACTCTGCCTGACCAGTACGAGCGCACCTTGCGGGAAATTTTCCCGGAACAGGCGCCCGGCAGCTTCACCTATCGCCCGGAGATGGGCAGGTGGGTGTGGACGACCTTCAACCGCTTCCAGTGGGACCTCAACTACGCCAACCCTGCCGTCTTCAACGCCATGTTGCAGGAAATGCTGTTCCTGGCAAACCAGGGCGTCGAAGTGCTGCGGCTGGACGCGGTGGCTTTCATCTGGAAGCGCATGGGCACGATGTGCGAAAGCCTGCCGGAAGCACACTTGATCATCCAGGCGTTCAACGCCCTGGTGAAGATCGCCGCGCCGGCCATGATCTTCAAATCGGAGGCCATCGTCCACCCGGACGATGTCGCCAGTTATATCGGCTGGCAGGAATGCCCGCTCTCGTATCATCCCACGCTGATGGCCCTGCTGTGGGAGGCACTTGCCACCCGGCAGATCACGCATCTGACCCACGCCATGCGCAAACGCTTTGCCATTCCGGCGGACTGCGCCTGGGTGAATTACGTGCGTTGCCACGACGACATCGGTTGGAGCTTTGCCAACGAAGACGCCGCGCAAGTCGGCATTAACGGGTTCGATCACCGTCAGTTCCTTAACCAGTTTTACACGGGGCGCTTTCCGGGCAGCTTCGCCAAAGGGCTGCCCTTCAACTTCAACCCGCGTACCCAGGACATGCGCATCTGCGGGACTGCTGCTTCGCTGGCCGGGCTGGAGCAGGCGCTCGACCTGGACGACGAGCTTTATCGGGAGAATGCCCTGCGCCGCCTGGTGCTGATCCACAGCGTCATCTTGAGTGTGGGGGGGATTCCACTGATTTACCTGGGCGACGAGATCGCCACATGCAATGATTACAGCTATGAAGCGGACCCGGCCAAAGCAGGCGACAGCCGCTGGGTGCACCGCCCCCGTTTCGACTGGGCGCGGGCGGCCCGCCGGACGGACGAAGCGACCGTCGAGGGGCGCATCTTCCAATCGCTGCGGCGGCTGATCCGCATTCGCAAGCAGACTCCTGCACTGGCGAATGGGCAGACGACGTTTTTCAACACAGGCAACGAACACGTGCTCGGCTACGTGCGCAATGGGCAGGTGCTGGTGCTGGGCAACTTCTCAGAGGCGGAACAGGCCGTCGAGCGCAGCGTCCTTCAGGAACAATGGCCTATCCCCCAGACAAGCACCGATCTGGTGATCGGTCGGGAAAAAGTGATCGGGGATACCCTGTTCCTGGCCCCTTACCAGTTCATCTGGCTATGCAAGGCTTAATACTCATCTATTTTGGTTGTGTGGTATGCTACAAATACGAGCAACAAATCCGGGGGGGATATGATGAGTGAGTCGTTTGTTTTTCCCTGGGTCATCGAGCTGCAAATTCCCAAAACGAGCGTCGGTTTAAAACTGCGCATCCGGGACCGGGCCACCATCGGGCGCACCGAGCGCACATTGGGCATCATCCCGGACCTGGACCTGACTCCATACGGCGCGGCGGAACTGGACATCGCCCCGGAACATGTTGCTATTTTCGTCGAAGACCACTCCCTAAATGTGGTGGACCTGGGCAGCGGCAAACCAACCCTACTCAACGGCATCCGCCTGGAACCCGAAGAGGCCCATCCCCTGGAGCACAAAGACGAACTGCAACTGGGTGCATTGCGCTTCCAGGTGCGGATCATCGCCACGCCGGATAAGGGCAGCGTGGTTCACCGCCAGCCAGACTTGCAGCTTCCCGATGCGCCGGCAGGCGGCAGAGGCCAGCGGGTGTTGATCGTCGAGGACGATCCCGAAACTGCTGAGGTCTTCAAGCTGGCGCTGGAACGCGCCGGATTTTCCACACACATCTGCCGCGAGGTCGTCAGCGCCATTCGCGCCCTGGCAACAGAATCGCCCTGTCTCATCGTGCTGGACCTGATGCTGCCGGATGTACACGGCCTGGAACTATGCCGCTACGTTCGGCGCGACATCGAACAGCGCGACATCCCGATTGTGGTCGTCAGCGCCCTGCCGACGGCGGCAAATATCACCCACGCGATGGAAGCCGGCGCCAATTTCTTCCTGGGCAAGCCGGTCAGCCTGCGGGAACTGGAACAGACTGTAGCTACTCTGATTCACTGGCACGAGATGCAGAAACCGCTCTTGCTGCAAACCAAACAGTTGAACGGCTCGGCAGCCCTGGAAGCCATCCCGACGGACGTTCGACGTGACGCGCTGGTGCTCTTCGTGGCCGGCCATCAGGAACCAATTGCCGTCGTGGTGCCCAAGCGGATCACCATCGGGCGGCGCAGCGGCAACACTGCTCCACGTCCTCACGTCGATCTGGATCGCTACGGCGCATTCGATGCAGGCGTCTCGCGGATGCACGCTGCCATTTATCGCAAGGACGATGGGTTTTACATCGAAGACCTGGGCAGCAGCAACGGGACATGGATCAACGAGACCCTACTCCCGCCCAACGAGCAACACCTTCTACACAATGCCAGTGAGATCCGCCTGGGAAATCTACGCCTGCGCGCCTTCTTCATCGAAGACTGACGCCCGTCAACCCGTTTCCAATGCGCGGCGAAGGTGCCCGCTGGCGGCGGCCAGTTTCGCGCGAGCAGTGACGGCGTCGGCGCTGGTGCGCGCCATGAAGATCGCCGTTTTGACTTCCTGTCCGGCCTGTTCCAGCAGCGTGGCCGCTTCAGACTCGGCGATCCCGGCGGCAGCAGCGACGATGCGACGCGCGCGCGCGCGCAGTTTAGCATTGGTCGGCTGAACATCGATCATCAGGTTTTCGTAGACCTTGCCGAGCCGGACCATGCTGGCCGTCGTGATCATGTTCAGAACCATCTTCTGAGCCGTCCCGGCTTTAAGGCGGGTCGAACCGGTGAGCACCTCCGGTCCGACAATCACCGCAATTGGGATGTCTGCCAGGTCCAACAGAGGTGCGGGCGCGTTGCAAGCCAGCCCGACCGTAACAGCACCGCGCCGCTGTGCCTCCTCCAGCGCGGCCAGGACGTAAGGCGTCCCGCCGCTGGCGGCAATCCCCATCACCACATCACGGGCCGAGACTTCCAGGGCGGCAATATCGGCGACAGCCTGAGGGCGATCATCTTCGGCCCCTTCGACGGCGCGCGTCAGCGCGTCCGGCCCTCCCGCAATCACTCCCTGCACCTGCTCCGGCAAGGTATTAAAAGTCGGCGGGCATTCGGAGGCATCAAGCACGGCCAGTCGCCCGCTTGTCCCCGCGCCGACGTAGATCAGCCGTCCGCCAGCCGCAAGCGCCGCCGCCACACGCTCGACTGCCTGCGCAATGGCCGGCAATGCATCTCGCACGGCCAGCGGCACCAGGGCATCCTCTTCGTTCATCAGGCGCAACATGTCCAGGATCGCAAGCCGGTCCAGGTTCATGCTGCGCGGGTTGCGCGTTTCGGTAATCATAGGCCGTCCACCCAGCGACAGATGGTGTCGTGCACCGCCGGTCGAAACGCCATGATCGCCTCTGCATCCCGTCCGTGATAAACCCGGTTGGTCAGCAGCGCCACGACCAGTTCGCGTTCGGGATCGATCCACAGCGACGTGCCGGTAAACCCGGTATGCCCGAAGCTGTTTTCGCCGAACAACGCCCCCGCCGACGAGCCTTCCACTGCTTTACGCGCCCAGCCCAGCCCCCGCCGTTCCTCACCGGAGCGCACCTGCTCACGGACGGCTTCACACAGCACGACATTTGCCCCTGGCCCACGTACAGCGTCCAGCCACCACTGGCCGAAGCGAGCGACTTCTGCCGCCGTGCTGAACAGCCCGGCGTGCCCGGCAATGCCCCCCAGCGCGGCGGCGTTTTCGTCGTGAACCTCGCCCAGGCAGCGCCGATTGCGCCAGCGGGCATCGAACTCGGTCGGCGCACAGCAGGCTGGATCGGGCGGGTTAAAACCAGTTTGTTCGAGGTGCAACGGCGTGAGCACGCGCGCGGCGATCACATCTGCCGCCGTGTCCGCGTCGTCCAGACGGGCGATAGCCTCGCCAAGCAAGATCAGTCCCAGATCGCTGTAACGTATCATGCGGCCCGGCAGGTCCACAAACGGATAGCCAGCGATCAGGTCGATGGCCCTGGCGATCCGTTCCGCGCGCGACACGGGATCGGGTTGGCCCGGCGGCGGCGGAACCGGGCCGACGTTGAGAAACACGTCGCGCCAGGGAGCCAGGCCAGATGTGTGGGTCAATAAGTGGCGAAAGGTCACAACAGCAGGATCGACGGCGTCCGCCTGGACTTCGGCAGGCAGACGTTCCAGGGTGTGCGGATTTTGTCCTCCTTCGACAGGCCGGGGGCCGTACCTGCCGAATTCGGGAATCACCTGCACAACCGGATCGTCCAGCGCGACTTTGCCTTCGCCAAGCTGCATCAGGAAAGCCGTCGCCGTGTACAACTTGGTCACAGAGGCCAGGTCAAAGCGCGTGCAGCACAGGGTCGGGCGTCGGCGCGTCTCTGGGTCGAGATAGCCATAAGATCGTTCAGCAATCAGCCTACCCCGATACAGCACTGCTAATGCCACCGCCGGGGCAGTATCTTCAAGCCCCTGCCGAATGACTGCTTCGACAGCATCAAATGAGGAAGAATTATCACCGGGAGTCAAATTGAGGTCCTTTTCACGCGGTCTGAACTGCCTCCTATCATAACTTCAATGCGCGGCTCGTCAACTCAGCCGACATACTCCCAACGCGACTCTATGATGCTTCTAATTTGTCTATCGGTGGCGGGAAAGGTAGTATCTATCAACTGCACTCTTTCTGTCACACGGAGCCGTCCGCAATGACCTGGAGCTACCAAGCAGCTCTCGACTACCTTTACAGCTTTATCAACTACGAAGTGCGCCGCGAGGTGCGGTACGCTCCTGAAGTGATGAATCTCGACCGCCCGGTGGCTCTGCTGGCAGGGTTAGGCGCTCCCCATCGACAGTATCCGATCATTCACATCGCCGGAACCAAAGGCAAAGGATCGGTGGGGGCCTTTTGCCAGGCGACGCTCCAGGCGGCGGGCCTGCGGACCGGGCTGTATTCGTCGCCGCATTTGCAGGAATTCCGCGAACGGTTCCGCGTCAACGACGCCATGATCGACCCAGAAACCCTGACGGCATTGCTGGCCGAAATCAAACCGGTCGCAGATGGCATTGCAGGGCTGACGTGGTTTGAACTCACGACGGCGCTGGGTTTTCTCTATTTCGCCCGGCAAAACGTGGACGCAGTGGTATGCGAGGTCGGCCTGGGCGGGCGGCTGGACGCGACCAACGTCGTGCGCCCGCTGGTGTCGGTGATCACCAGTCTGAGCTACGATCACACCTACCTGCTGGGCGATACTCTGGCCGAGATCGCCAAAGAGAAAGCCGGGATCATCAAGCCGGACGTGCCGGTGGTGAGTGCGCCACAACCATCGGAAGCCGCCGCCGTGCTGGAACACATCGCCGCCGAGCGCGGCGCGCCGTTGATCGTGGTTGGGCGCGACTGGGTGTACGAAAACGGCGAAACCACGCGCTGCGGGCAGTCATTCCGGGCAGGCCCGGCAGCAGGGCCGCTGCGCGATTACTGGACACCTCTGATCGGCAAGCACCAGGTCATCAACGCGACGGTGGCTCTGGCGGCTCTAGACGTAACCCGCCGGTACGGGTTGAACCTGCCTGCCGACGCTGCTGTCGCCGGGTTACGCGCGGTTAACTGGCCGGGACGCTTCGAGATCGTCCGGCAGCAGCCCTGGATAATCCTGGACGCGGCACACAACGGCGAATCGGCCCGGTGGCTCAGCCAGGCGCTCGAAGCCTTGTTTGCGGACGTGAGCAAACGGGTGATGATCTTCGGCGCAATGGCCGACAAAGATGTGCACAGCATGTTTACGATTTTGCTCCCGCATTTCGATCACCTGATCGTCACGCAGGCCGCACACCCGCGCGCCAGAGCAGTCGGCGAGCTGGCTGCCCTGGCGCAGGAGGTGGGCTACTCTGGCGTGGTGGAAGAAATCCCGGCGATGGCGGATGCCGTCGCGCGGGCACAGGAAGAGATGGATGCGGAGAGCCTGATTCTGATCACAGGGTCTGTTGCCCTGGTGGGCGAGGCCCGCGATATATTCGGTCTAACGCCGGGCCGCGCCGTGTACTGCGATACAGCAGTGATCCAACAGCTACCAGTGCGATAACCCCGGCTTGGGGTGGAATGGAACAAAACGGCAGAGATATGTTTATGAGTTACGGGGCAAACGACTTCTACAACGTCAGAGATGCTGAACCGGATAAGGACGGTCTGATCGACGCTCCCCTCATCCCACTACGCGATCTGGTAGTCTATCCGAACATGGTGACGCCGCTGTTTGTCGGGCGTGAGCCGTCGCTGCTGGCAATCCAGGCGGCCCAGATGGGCGGACAGACGGTGATCGGAGCGGCGCAGCTTGATCCCAGCGTGCCTGATCCCAAACCGGAAGACCTCTACGTCTTCGGCAGCGAAATGGCAACGGGACGGATTATGCGGATGCCTGACGGAACGTCCAGCGTCCTGGCGCAGGGACGGCGGCGCGTGGAGATCGTCGAATTTCTGGCGGTCAAGCCTTACATGCGCGTGCGCGCCCGCCCGCTGGCAGACGAATTTACCCGCTCGCGCCAGACCGAAGCGCACATGCGCGCCGTGCTGGCCCTGTTTGAAAAGTGCGTCCAGCTCAACCACAACATCCCAGAAGAGGCGTATATTTACGCCATGAACATCGATGAGCCAGGCTGGCTGGCCGATGCCATCGCCTCAACGCTGGAACTGCCCCTGGCCGACCGCCAGATGCTGTTGGAAACGACCAGCGCAGCAGAACGGCTGCGCAAGGTGGGCGTCTTCTTGGGCCGGGAACTGGATGTGCTCAAACTGGAGGATGAAATCCAGGCCCAGGTGCAATCCGAGGTCGATCGGGGCCAGCGCGAGATGTTCTTGCGCGAGCAAATGCGCGTCATCCAGACCGAATTGGGCGAACTCGATCCGTTCCAGCAGGAGATCAACGATCTGCACGACCAGATCACCGAGGCGCGGATGCCGGACGAGGTTGCCGACAAAGCCTTCAAGGAACTTAATCGCCTGGCGATGATGCCGCCGATGGCCCCTGAGGTCGGCGTTATCCGTACCTACCTCGACTGGCTGATCGGGTTGCCCTGGCAGCGCGCCAGCGAAGACAATCTGGACATCGCTCACGCGGCAAAGGTGCTAGACGCCGAGCACTTCGGCCTGCCGAAAGCTAAAGAGCGCATCCTAGAACACATCGCTGTGCGCAAGCTCGCGCCGGACAAGATGAAGAGTCCCATTCTGTGCTTCGTCGGCCCGCCGGGCACCGGCAAAACCTCACTAGGCCGCAGCATCGCCAAAGCCCTGGGGCGAGAATTTGTGCGCGTCAGCCTGGGCGGAGTGCGCGACGAGGCCGAGATTCGCGGTCATCGCCGCACCTACATCGGCGCGCTGCCGGGCCGCATCATCCAAACCATGCGCCGCGCGGGGACGATCAACCCGGTCTTTATGCTGGACGAGATCGATAAGCTCGGCCTGGATTTCCGGGGCGACCCGGCCTCGGCCCTGCTAGAAGTGCTCGACCCGGAACAGAACTACGCCTACAGCGATCACTACCTGGAAGTGGCTTACGACCTCTCGAAGGTACTGTTCATCACCACCGCCAACTACCTGGAGCCGGTTCCTCCCGCCTTACTGGACCGTCTGGAGGTGATCGAGTTCGCAGGATACATCGAGGAAGAAAAGATGTCTGTTGCGCGGCAGTTTCTTGTGCCGCGTCAGTTAGAGGCGCACGGCCTCACCGACGCCAGGGTGCGCTTTGAAAACGATGCGCTACGGACCATCATCAGCGAGTACACCTACGAGGCTGGGGTGCGCAACCTGGAACGCGAGATCGCCAATATCTGCCGCAAGATCGCGCGCCGTGTGGCCGAGTGCAAGCCTTATCCTCACCGTATCCGTGCAGACATGCTGCATCACTACCTGGGACCGCCGCAGATCAGCCGCACCTTCCGGGAAGAGACAGACGCCATCGGCGTGGCGACGGGCGTCGCCTGGACGGAAGCCGGGGGCGACATCATGCTGGTCGAGGCGGCCCTGATGTCTGGAAAGGGCGATCTGCAACTGACGGGCCACCTGGGTGAGATCATGCGCGAATCGGGGCAAGCGGCACTCAGCTTCGCCCGTTCTCGCGCCGAAACGTTGGGGATCAACCCAGAACTCTTCGACGAAACCGACATCCACATCCATATCCCCGAAGGGGCGATCCCCAAAGATGGTCCCTCCGCCGGCGTGACGATGGCCGTCGCCTTAATTTCGGCGCTCAGCCGCCGCCCTGTCCGGCGAGACGTGGCAATGACCGGGGAAATCACGCTGCGGGGGCGCGTGCTACCAGTTGGTGGCATTAAGGAAAAAGTCCTGGCGGCGCATCGGGCAGGTATCTCTACGTTTATCCTGCCGGCTAAGAACGATAAGGACCTGAGCGAAATTCCCCGCCGTGTGCTGCGCGAGGTCAACATTGTGCGTGTCAGCCACATCGACGAAGTGCTGGAAAAGGTCCTGCTCGCCCCGGCAGCCACCCCTGGTGACATAGAAAAAACCGGTCAAGAGTCTCTGGCGCAGGACTAGCCGCTGTAGAGTAACCGATGGATGAGGCAGATATTCGCAAACTGCTGGAAGACGGTCGTGGTGCCGGTCTAGACTGGCTGCCGGGCCGCGCCCCTATTGAGGACCTGGCCGCAACGCTCGTGGCAATGGCGAACAGCGGCGGCGGCACTCTATTGCTGGGTGTGGCCCCACGTACAGACAAGATCGCCGGCGTTGACGACGTTGCAGGCGCGACCGAGCGCGTGCTGCGGGCGACTCTCTCCGCCACACCGCCGCTGATTATCCCCCTGCCGGAGACGGTGCAAGTTGGCGACCTGCAAGTGATGGTCGTTAACGTCCCCAGAGGACTTCCACACGTCTACGCCTACGAGGGACGCTTTCTGGGCCGCCAGGGAACGGCTAATCTGCCGGTCGATGCCCATACCTTGCGCCGGATGCTGATCGAGCGCGGGGATGTGAGTTTCGAGGAAGAGGCTCAGCCTGGCGCGGCGCTCGAAGACCTGAACTGGTCGCAGGCAGAAGCATATGCCGCCAGCCTGAGCGGTCTGAGCGGCCTTTCGGCACAAGATGTGCTGATTAAGCGCGGCTGTCTGGTCAAACACCCCGATGGGCCGCTGCGCCCTACGCGCGCCGGCATTTTACTCTTTGGCAAGGACCCGCAACAGTTCCTCCGGGGGTCCGAGATCACGGCAGCGCGCTTTGGCGGTGTAGAGATGGGGGATATTTTCACCCGGCAAGACATCACAGGCACACTGCCGGAGCAGCTCCGCCGTGCGCAGACCTTTTTGGCCGATCACCTGCGCAAGCAGGTGCAGATCGGGCAGACAATGGCCCGCGAAGAACAATACGAATATCCGATGGAAGCCGCCCGCGAACTGGTGGTGAATGCCGTCGCGCACCGCGATTACAGCATCCAGGGCGATGGTGTACGCCTGTACCTGTTCGCCGATCGCATGGAAGTGACCAGTCCCGGCGGGTTGCCCGGCCCGGTGACGGTGGATAACATTGTCGAGGAGCGTTTCTCGCGCAACCCGATCATCGTTCAGGTGCTCTCGGACATGGGGTTTATTGAGCGGCTGGGCTACGGCGTGGATCGTGTAATTGCCCTGATGAAACAGCAAAATCTCCCGCCGCCCGAATTCGAGGAGACCGCAGGCGGCGTGCGCGTAACGCTGCGCAACACCCCTCTTGACCTGCCGGCATTGGAGGCAGAATCGAGGCCCAGCGGGATGTTCCGGGGGCAAGAAGTGAACCCGCGCCAGGAACAAGCCATTGACTTTTTACTCAACCGCTCGCACGCCCGGATTACCAACAAAGACCTGCAAGAGCTGTGTCCTGGCGTTCACGCAGAGACGATCCGCCGCGACCTGGCCGACTTGGTCAGCAAGGGTATCCTGATCAAGATGGGCGAGAAACGCGGCTCCTATTATGTATTAAAGAAATAAACTCCGATGCGTCTGCTCCACTTCTTTGGGCCTTGTGCCCTGTGCCTTTTGTTGTCTGCTGCCTGTACCGGCTTGGGCGCGCCGCCAACGGCAACCCCCAGCGCGACGCCAACGCCAGCAGCCACCAACACGCCGGAAGCAACCCCGACTCTGACAGCAACAGCAACCCTGACGCCGACGGCAACCTTCACGCCGAGCATCACGCCAACAGCAACCCTGACACCGTTACCGACGGCGACGCCGCTGGCAACACTGTCCTTCGCTGGAGACAACTGGCAAATGGCCGAACCGCCCGATCCGTTGGGCGAACCGCTGGTTATCCCCTGGCTTTCCTTTGTCAACATCAACGACCGGGACGGCATCGGCGACCCACGCACGCCGCAGCCGATGACCGATGTACAGACGCTCTACCTGGTTAACCCGCGCAACGGACAGCGTGTAGCGGTCACGAGTATGCCTGCCAGCACCGATAACCAGGTCTACTGGTCTCCGACCGGGGAGCGCGTGGCTTACTTCCGCTATGGGGATACCCCCGATACCACCGGCCTATACGTCCTGGACCTGACCATTGGCATTACCTCGCGCATCCTGCGGATAGACAGCCTCAGCCAGCGTGGCTTCTTCAGCCCGCCGGTTTGGTCGCCGGACGGGCTACAAATCGCCCTGGTGGGTGAGGCCGGATACGACACCGATATCTACTTGATGAACGCCGACGGCACCAATCTGCGCAGCGTGACGGGCGGCGGCTTTGATTTGTGGCCGAGCTGGTCGCCGGATGGACAATATATCGCCTTTGTCTCCGACCGGGATGTCTGTCCCAGTTGGGCGCCAGGCGATGGCTGCTTCGAGCAGTATCCGAATGGGCCGGGTGGCGGGCACCTATTCGTGCTACAGCTAGCAGACGGTCAGATTCGACGTCTTTCCGAAGAATGGCTCACCGAGCCACCGCACTGGATAACCAACCGATGGCTGGCTTATGCGACGAGCGGCACGACAGCAGGCGGGACCGCGCGCACGCTCTGGCGGGTAGACATCAACGGGGAAGCAGCGGAGCAGGTCTCCCTGGCAGGCGCGGCGGATTCCACGCTCTATCTGGCAGAAAGCTGGTCGCCAGATGGGGAACGGGTCATCTTTCAGCAGGCAGGCCAGACAACCGAACTGGTACTCATGGACGCACACGGAAACGCCCTGGCGCGCACGAACCAGTTCAACTTCGCCCGCTATGCCTTTCATGCAGCCTGGTCGCCGGATGGAAGGCGTCTGGCGTTCGGTGGACACAACGGCCAGTGTCCCTACGGCCTGATCGTGCTGACAGACACGCTGCAAATCATCGCCAACACCACGCCGCCGCCGACGGCCTGCGATCCGGTGTTTTCACCAGACGGCAGCATGATCGCCTTCGCCGGAATTAATCCCCGCATCGACGGTCGCCTGGACCTCTATCAGGCCAATGCCAATGGCTTCAGCGCCGTGAACCTTTCGACCGGACTGCAAGGCCAGATTCGTATCCTGGGCTGGGTTGGCGGCGCACCATAATTGCGCCGCGGATGCACAGGCTATTGCATCGGCAGCCCGAACAGTTCGCTATGTGTGTCTGGAGGCAGGAAAATTCCCATGCACATCCCCCGCTTGCTGACACTGCTGATCGCGGTCGTCGCCCTGGCGGTGATCGTTTTCGTCGGCATGCAGGTCGTACAGCCGGCGCGCCCCCTGATCGCCGATGCTACGTTTGACCACACGCAGATCACGCCGAACGCCGACGGCGATGGTGACGTGACAACCTTGCACTACACCCTGACGCGCAACGCTGCCGTGACGCTGACCTTTGCTGATTCTGCCGGGCGCGAATTCGTCTTTCGGGAAGCGCAGCCACGCATCGCCGGCGATTACCGCGTACAATTCAGCGGCGTGGTGCGCGGCTACACCCTGCCCGGTGAGGAAATCCAGGGGCAGGTTGAAGCGCGTCTGCTGCCCAATGGCGAATACACCTGGACGCTCAGCGCCATCGGCGAAGATGGCGTCACCGAGCAGGCAACCGGCAGCCTGGTTATTGCAGAAGCCAATCCCGTCCTGCCCGATCTGACGGCGTTGACTATTTCTCCTGCCGCCTTCAGCCCGAATCAGGACGGCGTGGCCGACCGCGTCATGCTCTATACCTATCTCACTGCCGAAGCCAACTTGACGATGTACCTAGAAGGGGCAGACGGCGCACGGATTTACGTCGCCGAATACAATATGGGTGTCCTGGCTGGCGCAGCAGGGCCACACTGGTTCGACTACGATGGCGGCATCGATGCCGGGCTGGAGCCACCCGAGGACGGAGATTACACCGTCGTGCTGCGCGCCGAAGATGCCGAAGGCCAGCGCGTCAGCCGCACAGGGATGCTAACATTGCACAATGGCGGCACGCCCATCGGCGCGATCTACCCGCAGCCGACCGGAACGACGGTCTTCTATGGGACCATGCCCTACGAGGATCGCTATTACACCGATGCGGAGACAGCAGGCGCTTTAATCCCTATGCCGCAGGGCGTGCAGGCAGAGATTAGCAGCCTGAGCATCGTGCAGGGTAATCTGCTCGTCTTCCGCCTGATCGTCGTGAACGATGGGACGGTGGGAATGCGCACTACCGGGCCGTATCCCGGCACG
The DNA here is from genome assembly GCA_964529715.1 of uncultured Anaerolineae bacterium. Classification (GTDB taxonomy): domain Bacteria; phylum Chloroflexota; class Anaerolineae; order Aggregatilineales; family Ch27; genus CAZGXI01. The sequence goes on from CAZGXI010000007.1 coordinate 118,509, forward strand.
GTTTATCAGCAGGAACAGCGGGCCAGTTCCCTCGGCTGGTATGACGAGTCCGGTGCGTGGCGCGTCGGGCTAGACTGCGACACAGCCACCAGCGACTATCCCTGGCGTTGGGCCGTGGGGACGCCCGACGATCTCGAAATTGCTGAGGAAGACGGCATCACTTACCGCTATTTGCCGCCGGGGGCACAGGCGGTCGTGTGGGGCGCGGTGCGGCTGACCGACATCGTGCCGTCGCGCAACCCACAATACTGCTGGGTCGGGCTGATCCATGAGGATGTGGAAGTGCGCGATGCACGCATCGACGCCCGACAGATCGAAATCATGCCCGGCCCAGAAACAGAATGACGGAAAGCCATGCACAAACTGCTGCTTGACCTGCCGGACCACTTCGAGACGGCGCGCCTGATCCTGCGGCCCTACCGGGCGGGAGACGGGCTGGCTTATTACCAGGTCTGCCATAACAACAGGGGGCATCTGCTGCCCTTTGAAGCGGGCAACCCCGCGCTATCGGTACATACCGTCGAGGATGCCGAAATCCTGATGCGACAGTTCGCCGTCGCCTGGGCAGCGCGCGACGCCTTTTTTCTCGGCGCATGGGAACGCCTAACCGGCGCGTTCGTGGCGCAAATCTACGTCGGCGTTGTAGACTGGGAACTGCCCGAATTCGAGATCGGTTACTTCGTGGACCAGGCTCACGAAGGCCAGGGATACGTTACAGAAGCGGTACGGGTGGCGCTCAAGTTCGCTTTTGAGCATCTGGGCGCGCACCGCGTGCGGCTGGAATGCAACGAAACCAATGTGCGGAGCTGGCGCGTGGCCGAACGCTGTGGCTTCGTGCACGAGGGCTACCTCCGACAAACAAAAAAGCACCTGAAGCGCGACGATGGTGCGTTCAGCGGTGATTTTATTTACGGCATGTTGCGGGAAGAATTCGAGAGGCTTAACCTTTAAGTGGGTCCGTTCAGCCACCCAGGAGGTCGCATGGAACGCCGCTCGTTTCCACGTCTGATGGCAGGTCTGATTCTGGTCGTCCTGGCAGTCATGCTGTTCTCCGCCTGCGGCAGTGGTCCAGCACTCCCGACACCGACCCGTCTGCCGACAGCCACGCCAACCCCGCGTTCCACCCCGCTGCCCGAAGTGCCGACCCCCATCCCTCTGGCAACAGAAGACAACCCACTGACGATCCTGATGCTGCCGCAGGGAAATCGTACCAATGCCCGCGAGGCTGCCAACACCCTGGAAGAGCAAATCCTCAACCTGTATGGCCTGACGGTGGATATCCAGCTCGTCAACAGCTACGGCGAGATCGTGGCCCAGTTGTGCGGCGCGACGCCGGTGGTTGGCTGGGTAGATGGCTTCTCATACATTGTGGCCGGGGCGCAGGGCTGCGGCGACCCGGAAATGCGCGTCGAACGCGACGGCCAGACCGGTTTCCAGGTGGATTTGCTCGTTTCCGCCGAACTGCGGGCCCAAAGAATTGCTGCCCTGGCCGACCAAACCCTCTGCCGTTTGAACAGTCAGGATGTGGCAAGTTGGCTCGTGCCGGGCCTGATGCTGCGCGCCAACGGCGTGAATCCCCTCTATGACCTGGAAGCGGTCGTCGATGTGGACAGTTATGACGCATTGGTAACGGCCATCTATAACGAGGATTGTCAGGCAGGCGGTGTGCCGCACGGCTACCTGGACGATGTAGGGGAAGAAGTCGCTGCCCTGGAAGACTTGAGTGAGCGCGTACTGGTGCTGGACGTGTCGCCGGAAATCCCCTACGACATCCTGGTTTATCCACAGACCGTGCCGCTGAACGTGCGCATTCCCCTGAACGATGCCTTCATGCAGATCGCGGCGGAACGGCGCAGTGCCCGGACATTGGCGATTATCCTGAACCAGGATCGCCTGGAGCGCGTGGACCGCACTGATTTCGCCGCCTTCAACGCCTTCATGGCTTCGACAGGCCTCAACTTCGCGGCGCTGGGGCAGTGAGCATGGACCTTGCCGTCGTTATCGTCACCTGGAACGTGCGCAACCTGGTTCTGGCGGCGCTGCGTACACTCCAGGCCGATCTGGAAGCCTACGGCCCGACAGCGGAAACCTGGGTGGTAGACAATGCCTCCGCCGACGGCACGGTGGAGGCGATCCGGGTGCAGTTCCCCCAGGTGAAGGTCATCGCCAGCACCGTCAACCTCGGTTTTGCCGGGGGAAACAACCTGGGAATGCGAACCATCGGATTCGGCGTAGACGCCCCCGTCGACTCGTTGCCGCACGCGGTCTTTCTGCTGAACCCCGACACGCTGATCCAGCCCCACGCGGTGCGGACGCTCTACGATGCGCTGATGGCCGATCCGCAGGTAGGAATCGTGGGGGCGCGGCTGGCTTATGAGGACGGGTCGTTCCAGCACAGCGCATTTCATTTTCCCGGCGTGATCCAGGCGTGCTACGACCTGTTCCCGCTGCCTGCCCGGTTCTACGAAACACCGCTCAACGGGCGCTATCCGCGCTACCTGTACAATGGCGACGCCCCCTTCCCGGTCGAACAGGTGCTCGGCGCGACGATGATGATCCGGCAGGAGGTGATCCGGCAGACGGGGATGTTCGACGAGCAGTTCTTCATGTACTGCGAAGAGATCGACTGGTGTATGCGCGTGCGGCGGGCCGGCTGGGATATTCGCTGCGTCCCCACCGCCCAAATCACCCACCTGGCCGGGAAAAGCACGTCGCAGGTCCGCCCGGAGAGTTTCTTCAACCTGTGGCAGAGCCGCTTTCGGCTGTATCAAAAGCACTATGCGCCGCTCAAGGTCGCGCTGCTGCGGCAGGTCGTGCGGCTGGGGATGCGCCGCAAGATCACACAGGCGCGGCGGGAGGCCGCGTGCGGCGCGATCACGGCGGATCAGCGGGACGCGCTGATCACCGCCTATCGAAAGGTGGCGGCGCTGTGACGACGCTTGCCTGCATCATCCTCTGCCACAACGAGGTCGAGCACATTCAGGACTGCGTGAAAAGCATCCTGTTCGCCGACGACGCGCTCGTCTTCATCGACGCGCGCAGCCCAATCGCCGATGAGATCGCCCGGCTGGCCGAATCCGCCGGGGCACGCACACAGCGCCGAGTCTTCGACAACTACGCCGCGCAGCGCAATGCAGCGTTGGAAGCCGTCCAGACGGACTGGGTGTTGTTCGTAGACGCCGACGAGCGTGTGACGCCGGAACTGGCCGAGGAAACACGCCGTGTGATCGCAAGTGGGAATGCAGTGGGCTATGGCGTTCCGCGCGACAACTACATCTTCGGCAGGTTAACCCGTCACGCGGGCTGGTATCCTGACTACCAGACCCGTCTGTTGCGCCGAGGCCGCGCCTTCTACGATCCGGCCCGCCCGGTACATGAGGTCGCCATGCTGGACGGCGAAAAAGGCCACCTGCAAAGCGCCTTCATTCACTATAATTACCGAGACCTGGGGCAGTTTATCGCCAAACAGCGCGCTTATGCCGACATCGACGCCGGGATTCTCTACGCCGAGGGCGTCCGTCCCCGCGCCCGCGACTTCGTCCTGCAACCGCTGCGGCAGTTCCGCTGGCGCTTCGTCACCCTGAAAGGGTATCAAGACGGTCTGCACGGCCTGCGATTGAGCGTGCTGATGGCGTGGTATGAGTGGCTCAAGTATCGCAACCTGGGCGTGCGCTGGAAGACGCCCCAAGAAATCCCTGACGAACAGCCCGCCGAATAAAGATGCGCTACCTGCCGAAATGGAGGGCAGCTTAGGATTGCGCCTTCTCGATAATTTCAATCAGCGCATACAGCCCGCCCGCCACGACGCTGTGCCCGCCCAGAATCACCGGGATCGGCGCTTCGGCAGCGGCAGCGGTGAACTCGCGCAGCCAGGGGTCTTGAATCGCATCGACCAGGAATAGGTCGGAGGCGAAGCGGTCCGCGTCGCCAGGCCACACACCCCGAGAGGCCATGATCGGGCGGCTGTCGATGATCGCCGCGTCGCACATCTCTGCCAGCGCATGAAAAAAGGTCCGCGCGCCCTGCTGCCGGATCATCACCCCCAGAAGCGACTGCACCTCGCCGCGCTCGATCCGCCCGCTGGCGACCATACCGCGCTCCTCAGCGTAGACGCGCACCCAACACTGGGTCGCCCGGTTGAGCGCCTGCCATGCCGCCGGAGAGACGCGCCCGATCAGCGCCAGGTGGCTTTCGGGCGTGGCGGTAATCGCGGCAATTTCTTCGACTGGCACGGCGCGCAGCAGCTGCTCGTTCTGCACCACATCGGCCAGGTGCGGCAGACAGTCAGGATGATGCGCCATCAGTGCCAGGTCAGAAGGCGTATCCAGGTCGAGCGATGTGGCGGGACGCATCCCGGCGATCACGCGCACCTCAAATTCCCCGCTGTTGTGCAGCAGCCAGGCCAGGCTGTTATCGCGGTCTGCCCCTCGGATGATTGGCAGGGCATCCGCCAGATCGGTCAACGCCAGCCAGTCACTGGAATGCAGATTGTTGGTCAGCGCGATGTGGGAAGGAATGCCGTTCGGCCCGCCGGCGCCGGCACGGCAAAGCATCCCGGCGATCACATTGACCATACTGCGATCCACCAGTGGCGCGCTGCCGCCACCGAAATACATGGCCGGGGACAGGTTGTATCTGTCGATCAACGCGGCCAACCGCCTGCCAAAATGGAACGGCTCGCCCGGTTCGTCCGTCTCACGGATCACATCCAGGGCGGCGGGCAGCCAGTCAAGCGAGGGAGCTGCCACGACCACCGGCGCGATGGCCTCTGCCTGCAAAACATCGATCAAGTCCAGGGCAGCAGCACGTTGGCCCCGCAAGACGAGTTGCTCCTGCGGGCTATCTCCGCCGCTGCCAAGCATCATTACTGCGCCGACCATGGGTTGATACATAGGAATCCCGGCTGAAGCAATGCGCCGAGGGCCGCAGCCCCCGGCGCCAGGGTATTCAAACCAGGCTACACCGCCCCGTCTAACGCGGCACGGCGACGACCTCCGGCTCTAGAATACCGTAGTTACCATCTTCGCGGCGGTAGAGCACACTGACCAGGCTCGTTTCCGCATCGAAGAACACAAAGAAATCGTGTCCCAACAGCTCCATCTGCTCAATGGCCTCTTCTTCGCTCATCGGCAGAAGTTGGATAGACTTGCGCCGGACGATCTCCATTTTCGGCTCGAGCTGATCGGCCGCCTCCTCCCCAGGAACCGGTTCGGCAGCCGCCAGTTCAGGTTCCAACTCGGCAAACTTTTCGCCACCACGACGGCGACGTTTGCCTTTGTAACTGCGAATCTGGCGGTACATCTTGTCTAACACCAGGTCGATAGCGGCAAACACATCATCCTGGCTCTTGTCTTCAGCCCGCAAGATGATACCGCGACGGTTGCGCACCGTCAGTTGAGCAACCGCCCTATCGCCGCCCTGCTTGCGATGTTCGGTTGCCAGATCGAGCTTCACATCCATGATGCCTGGCAGATAGCGGTCCAGTTTGCTCACTTTCTTATCGATGTAGTCCTGCAGGCGAGGTGTGACGTTCACATTCTTTGTGCGAGTCTGGACCTCCATGACAAACTCCTTTCCGATAGCTCGATGCGAAAAGGACACACAAGCCACGACAGTGGCACGGCAGCCTAGATGGCTGCGCCAGCCTGCCCGGCAACCGCTGCCCGAACCGAACGCGCCCCAGCCTGTAGCAGCACAAGGGCGCACGCGCGCATCGTCGCGCCGGTGGTGTATACGTCATCCACCAGGATCACGTCGCAGCCTTTCACCCGGTCCGGGGTCGCCACTGCAAACGCCCCGGCAACGTTCTCCTGCCGTTCCCGGTATCCCAGCCCGACCTGGGTGCGCGTCTGGCGCACCCGAACCAGCAGATCTGGTTCTTGCACCCAGCCCAGGCGGTCGGCAATGATCGTACCCAGCAGCGCCGCCTGGTTATAGCCGCGCTCGCGCTGTCGGCTGGCATGTAGCGGAATCGGGATCAGCAAGCTGACGGGCCAGGCAGCCTCACGGATGCGCCCGGCCATCAGATCGCCAAGCGGAATAGCCAGGGCTGTCAGCCGATCATATTTCAGCGCGTGAATGGCTGTCTGAAGTGGACCGCCGAAAACGCCCAAAGCCACTTTATCGCTCAGAGGAGGAGCGACGCGGCTTAATTCGGCAGTCAGAGGAATAAAATCGGCCACACAATGTTCACATAGGAGTGTTCCAACCCGTTCACAGGCCACACACACAGGTGGAAAAAGCAGGTCCAGCGCCGGGACAATCACACGGCGCTCCACAAATTGCCACCCCATGTGGATGAAGTGTGTTCCCCCGGCTGTCTGCCCGACGGCATGTGGTTGTCGTGTCAAGCCTTGTCGTCCTATCCAAACAAGGGGCTGTGCGCCCCTTGTACCCAAGCAGTTGCCTGTTGCTTTTCGGATAGGCGCTCAAAACATACCGCCGATGCCCGACTCCATCAGAATGATCACGGACGGGCCAAGCAGCACGATCCAGATCGACGGGAAGATCAGCAGCACCATCGGGATCATCATTTTGACGGGCGCCTGCTGTGCTTTTTCTTGGGCGCGCTGGCGGCGCTTGACGCGCATCTGGTCCGACTGGACGCGCAGGATTTTCGCCATACTCACGCCGAGTTGGTCCGCCTGGATGATTGCAGCGACAAAGCTGGTCACGTCGGGTACGTCCATCCGGTTCGACATGTCACGCAAGGCTTCGCGGCGCAGTTTGCCGAACTGAATTTCTTGAAGGACACGCCCGAACGCCACTGCCAGGTCGTTATCCCATTTTTCATACACCTTCCCCATGGCGGCGTCGAAGCCCAACCCGGCTTCAACGCAGATGGTCAGCAGGTCCAGGGCATCAGGCAGCGCCTTGACGATACCATCTTGCCGCTTGGTGATTTTGCTCTTGAGCCACAGCGCAGGAAAGAAAAAGCCCAGCGCCGCCCCACCGACCGTGTAGAGCAACCCGTTCGGCTGCGGCGAGATGATGACGAACAGCAGGAATGCGACCACGCCAAGGCCGATAGTTGCACCGACCCGCAATCCCAGGAAGGTGGCCGCATCCAGGTTGTTGGGGTTGCCCGCCAGCTCAAGCTGCCGCCGCGTCGATTCCAACTGACGTTCCGGTGTGAAGCGCGTGACGATGTCGGCCAGTTTGCGGAACAGCGGCCTGAGCACACGCTCCTGGAACGGCAGCGAGAGTTCCAGTTCTTCCAACGAAGAGGGCAGGTCACGGTCGCCATACTCGGCCAGGCGAGCCTGGAGGGGGTCGCGGTCGCCGTCATCCCTCATGCCATAGTAAACCAGCCCGGCCAGCACCAGCAGGGCGAAAGCCACAACGATGACAATACCAATAATCGGATCGGGCATTGCTGTTCTCCTGTAACCTCTGCACTCTAGTACTTGATGTCCACGATCCGCTGGATCGCCGCCGTGCCAAGACCGATCAGGCCCAAACCGATGCCGATCATTGGCCAGCCGCACATGCGGTTCTCGAACAACCCGCCCATGTAGTTCGGGTTGATCGCCATCAGGAACAGGGCCAGCACAATCGGCAGGCCACTGATCAGGTAGCCAGTCACGCGGCCCTGTGAGGTGAGCACACGGATCTCGCCCTTGAGCTTAATGCGCTCGCGGATGGTATGGCCGATGACCTCCAGGATTTCCGCCAGATTACCACCGACCTCGCGCTGGATGTTCACGGCAGTGACGATCAGGTCCAGGTCCTCGCTGACGACACGGTCCAGCATGTGCTGAAGCGCATCTTCCATCGCAACGCCCAACTGCACTTCCTGCACCACGCGCTGGAACTCGGTCGAGGTCGGTTCCGGCGCTTCCCTGGAAATCGCCTCCATCGCCTGGAGCACACTGTACCCAGAACGCAGAGAGTTCACCCACAGGCTAATAGTGTCGGGAAGCTGGCTCTCAAACTGTTGCAGCCGCTTTTTCTGGGCACGGTTGACGTAAATACGCGGGGCAAAGAATCCGACAACCCCCGAAACAATGCCCATGATAGGATCGCGGAACAGGATGAATGTGCCGAGCAGGAAAAAGCCGATGACGCTAATGACATGCAATGCGGCGTACTCGGCAACGGTGATCTTGAGGTTCGCTTTGGCGAGGGAGGCTTTCCATTTCTTCCCGAACGACCGCTGAGACAGGGCCGCGTCGAGGGATTTGGTCAACTGGCTTGGTTCGTCGCGCTTCTGCTCGGCCTGCGGAATCTCGACATAAGTTTCGAGTTCGGTATAACGGCCCAGCCGCTCTTCGATCAGGTCTTTCCGTTCAGAACGGATGCTGATGACGCCCACCACCAGCACGATCAGGGCAATCACCCCGGCCACACCTGCGATGATGACTTCGGTTGGCATTGGATCCACTCCCCTAACTCACGGGCTGTCGTGTGGGATCGAGTCGGTCCGGCCGGCAACACCTTTCGTGACGACTGACCTTACCCAGATTATAGCACATCTTGCCAACGGTCACGGGAAAACAGCAGCGGCAGCGCAGGCACGTCACTGGCCTACCCTGCCGCTGCCCCCGACATTTAATAACGTTGACCGATGCCGAACACCGATGGCGGCAGATGAATGCCTGCCTGTTCGATCTTATCCATGAACTTCGGGCGCAGACCTGTCGGACGGATGCGCCCGATCACCTTGCCGGCCTCGACGCCGGTCTGCTCGAACTCGAAGATGTCCGAAAGCACGACCACGTCGCCTTCCATACCCTGCACCTCGGTTACTTTTGTGACCTTGCGCGTCCCATCGCGCATCCGCTCCTGGTGGCAGATCAAGTCCACTGCCGAGGCGATCTGCTCGCGGATAGCGCGCACAGGCAAGTCCATCCCGGCCATCAGGCACATCACTTCCAGGCGGGCTAACGTGTCGCGTGGGCTATTGGAGTGGGCCGTCGTCAGCGAACCGTCATGGCCGGTGTTCATAGCCTGGAGCATGTCCAGGGCCTCGCCCGAACGGCACTCCCCGACCACAATCCGGTCGGGGCGCATACGCAGACAGTTCACCACCAGGTCACGGATGGTGATCTCACCCTTGCCTTCAATATTGGCTGGGCGGCTTTCCAGGGTAACCACATGTTCCTGGCGCAGTTGAAGTTCTGCCGCGTTTTCGACGGTGATGATGCGCTCATTTTCCGGGATAAAACCGGAGAGCACATTGAGCAATGTTGTCTTGCCGGAGCCGGTGCCGCCGCTGACGATGATATTCAGACGGGCGATCACACACGCGCGCATAAACTCGACCACTTCTGGCGTGATCGATCCGAAGTGGATCAAGTCTTCAACCGTGAGCGGCTTCTTGGAGAACTTACGGATGGTGATCGTCGGCCCGATCAGCGAAATGGGCCGGATGACGGCATTCACACGGGAACCGTCCGGCAGGCGGGCGTCTACATAGGGCTGGCTCTCGTCCACACGGCGGCCCAGCGGTGCGACGATGCGGTCCAGAATGCGCAGCACGTGGTCGTCGCTCTCAAAGGTAATGTTGGTACGCTGGAGCATCCCTTTGCGCTCGACGTAGATGTTTTTCGGCCCGTTGACCATGATCTCGGTCACGGTCTCATCGGCCAGCAGCGGCTCCAGGGGGCCAAAACCCAGGATTTCCGCGACGATCTGGTCAAACAGGCGCTGCCGTTCGGCGCGGCTGAGAACGATATTCTCCTCGGCCAGGATGGTTGTAAACAGCTCCTCCATCGTGGCGCGGATCTCAGCGTGGCGGGACATATCCATCGAGGGGTCCAGTTCGGCCAGCAGCTTGGTCTGGACGCGGCTCTTGATGTCCATGTAGTTTTCATGGGGTGCCACGACGCCGCCCTGGGGAACAGCACGCTGGCGGACGCGCATCTGGGCCAGCTTGGATTCGTCGTCCTTGTCACCGCCGCCACCCGCACCGCCGCTCGCTCCCCCCGGCACTGCGGTGGACGGAGAACTCTGACTTCCCTTTTCAATCCGGCGTAACAGAGACACAGTAACTCACCTCCCAGTCTGTTGGCGATGTGGTTTACGATGGACGGCGGAACAGGCTACCCAGACCAGTCTGCTGTGCGGCCTTCACTTGTTGCGCCTTCTCGGTCTGGCCCTCGCTTTCTTCTCCGATCAGGGCAGAGCGCACTTTCTCCGCCATTTCGACCAGCTCTTTAGCCGGAGGACGGCTGCGATCCTTATCGACAGCGATCACCGGAACACCCCGGTTAACGGCATGGAGCACCACGCGCTCTTCCAGGGGAATCTGGGCCAGGGCTTTGATCTTGAGGTTTTTCTCGATCAACTCGGTGGGAATCGTCACACGGCCCCGGTCACGTTCCTGCATCACGCGGTTGAGCACCAACAGTGTCTTATCCGCTGGATAGTCGAACTTATCGAACAAGTCCACCACAAACCGCACGTTCTTGACCCCCGACAGAGTCGGCGTGCACACCAGCAGAATTTTAGAAGCCAGGTCGAACAAGCCCACGTTCACTTCGTCCAGGCGGTTGCTGGTATCCACAATCACAAAATCGTAGCTCTGCGACAGCTTCTGCACCACGCCGATGACCTCGTGCGGGTGAATATCATCCGCGTATTCGGGCCGGGCCGGGCCAAGCATCACGCGCAACCCACTGGCATGAGACACCAGGACATTTTCTGCCAGTTCCATGTCCAGGTCTTCGACGCGCTTGCACAGGTCGGCCAGAGTTGTCTGCCCTTGCAGGTTCAAGAACACGCCCACATCTCCAAACTGGAGATTGGCATCGATGAGTAGCACGCGCACACCTTCGCGCATCAGCCCGGCAGCAAGGTTGGTGGCAATGGTGGTGACGCCCGCGCCGCCCTGGGGGCTGTACACGACCACGATCTGACCCAGGCGCTTCTCTGCCGCGCGCATCCCGGCGACAGCCACGCCGGTCCGGTCGCCAGCGACGAAGGTGCCTATCGGCAGCGTCGAGATCATCGCCTGTTTGCGCTCGTGGACCTTGCGAATGGTGCTGTACAGGTCATCGCCAGAGATAGGTTTAGTGAGGAAGTCGCTTGCCCCCGCCAGCATGGCCCGTCGCAGGTAATCGGCCTCACTTTGAACCGACATCATCACGACGGCAGCCGTCGGCACTGCCGTAGCGATGGCCTCGGTAGCCTGAATACCATCCATGTCGGGCATGTTGATGTCCATCAGGACAACATTTGGCTGGGTTTCCTTCGCCATATCCAGGCCCTCGCGCCCGGTTCCGGCGGCCCCAACGACCTCGATGTCCGGCTCGAACATCAGCAGCTTCTTGATGTTCTCCCGTGTTTCCGGGATGTCATCGACCAGTAAAACACGGATTTTCTGCTGTGGCGCGCTGCTGCTCATACAGAACTCTTCCTGGTATGTCTCAACATGACCACCCTCTGGCCTGAGGGCGGCACGCTTACTGCTGCGTGCCGCCGCCCGGACGGATCAAGAAATCATCGCTGAGCATCAACTGGCGAATACTGCGGATGGGCGGTTCGAGGGAGTACGGCAGACGTTCGGGCACAGAGATATTGTAATTGCTCATGATATACTGGAGCGTCACTGGCTGCGTTGGAATCTGCGAAATGTCCGTCGCCGCACGCAGCGCCAGCGTGATCGGAAAGCGCGACTCAATGGCCCACACCAAGACCAGGGCATCCTGGGGTGTTACGGCTAGGGTGATGATGTTAGGCGGTGGGAGTGGAGTCGGGGCCGCGACGGGCCGTTGCTCGCCCTGCTGTTGCTGATCGGCAGGCGTGGGCGATGGGCGCGGCGTGGGCGTGTTGCCGATGTAACCGCCTTCCAGTGGGAAGTCGCCCACCCGCAGCACCCAAGCTGCCTGCACCGTGCGCTGCGTCAGCAGGCGCGGACGCTGATCTTCCGACGGGCCGACCACTACCGGCGACCCGCCCAGGCCCACATCCAGGCGCCCTTCGATGCCCGACACGCCAGGAACGACGTTCCCCTGCTCATCGAAACTGATCAGGGTGATTGAGTTTGGCAGGATCGACTGGAAGTCTTCATCGATATCCACGAACAAGAATGACATGATAACATCGACGTAGTCGCCTTCGCGCAGGGCGTAAGCCACGCCGGTCAGACGGTCCATCGGCAGGGCAACGGCGACGCGGCCAGGAGGCATCACGGCGGCGGCGTCTGAGCCGATGTCAGACATATCCAGCAGACTGTCCACCAACATGGTCGAGAGAATAGGAGCGCCGCGCGGAATGTCGGTTCGCGCGATCTTGCCGACCACATCTTCGATGTTGGTGTAAGCGTTGAACGGGGCCGATTCGACTGGCCAGCGCTCGATACGCACGGCGCCCGCTTCGGGGTTATTCGGGTCCACCGGCGGGATGCGCAACCCACGCGGAAGTTCCTGGATGGCGACGACAATCTCGACCAACTGGATAGGAGTTGCAGTCGGCGCTGCGGTTACTTCAGGAAGCTGGGTCGCCTGTCCACCTCCACCCTGAGAACCCTGGATCTGCGGCAGCAAGACCACGACCCCAATCACACCCAGGAGTATGATCAACCCCACCAGTATAAGCAAGCGGCCACGTCCGCGCATAGATCGCCTCCAGGTTTGATGAGTTGTTGAACCTAGTGTAGTCGCTCAAGGAAAAAAGTCAAACAGGCATAATGTCCTATGGCAAGTTAGAACCCGGCTATAGGGTTCCTCACAAGAATACAACCGTGTCACGACATCAGATCGAGGGCGGTTTGCCAGCCGGAATACGGACGGTAATTTTGGTGCCTTTTCCCTCTTCGCTCTGCACCTCCAACCCACCGCCGATCAACTCGACCCGTTCCCGCAGCGTCTTTAAGCCGAGGGCCTTGTTTTCGCTGGGAGCGGCGCTGTCGCTCTCACTGGCAAATACCGCTTCGGGACTGAACCCCTGGCCGTTATCTTCTACGATACAGGTGATCGTGTCTACTCCCATGTCGAGCGTGATCGTGATCTTGCTGGCTTTGCCATGATCGCGGGCATTGCCCAACAGTTCCTGGATGCTACGGAACATGACCACCTCGCGGTGCGCTTCCAGGCGACGCTCGTCGCCGAGGATGTGCAGGCTGGTGTCGATGCCGCTCTTTTCTTCGTAAGCCTCGACATAGCGCCGGATGGTGGGGATCAGGCCCAGGTCGTCCAGCATCATCGGGCGCAGGTCGAAAATGAAATCGCGCACCTTTTGGAACGTGCTGCTGGCGACTGTCTTAAGATTATTCAGCTCCTCGGCAGCGCGGTCGGGATTGCGATCAAAAAGCCGCTGGCAAATTTCTGCCTGGAGGATGAAGTTGGTTAGCGACTGGGCAGGGCCGTCGTGCATCTGGCGGGCCAGGCGTTTACGCTCGTTTTCCTGCGCCTCGATGATACGGATAATGCTCGTGGCCGAAGGGCTGCCATCGTTGGCCGACGCCGTAGCCTCAGCCATCAGCACACTCGGCGAAACGCCTTCCAATTTGCCGATCAACTGGGTCAACACCTCGGCCAAAAGTTCCAGTTGTGTCTGATCGCCCTGGAGCTTTTCCAGATTGCCGCGCATGGTCAGCAGACGGCTGCGCGCGTCCATCGCCTCGTTATAGGCCACGCGGATGTCCTGACGCGGCACGCTGTCGAAGTTCGACTCGACCTGGTGCAGGCGGTTCGTCACCAGCGCATTCCGCTGCTGAAGGCGCTCCACCTCGTTGTGGGTCTGCTCGATCAGGGCTTGCAATTCCCGAAGTTGGGTTTTGGTCTTCTCATAGTGCTGGTGGAGAAAATCAAGCAGTTCGTCGCGCGGACTCAGCGCCGCCTGGGGCGCTTCGGTCATGGGCGCTTCTCGCTGCCGACGATTAATCGCCATAAATACGCCTCCAGCGCCGGAAAACCCGGCCTAGTTCCTTTTCCCTCAAGGCATCCTCAGCAGACGCACACTCCAGCCTACTTGGTCCTGACCCGCACTTCGGGCGGCTCGGCCTCACTTTCGTCCAGCGTATCTTGCATCCGCACCCAGCCGCGCCGCAACGCATAAACAGCCGCCTGCGTGCGATCCTCGACATCCAGTTTCTTGAGAATAGACGTCATGTGATTCTTGACCGTCTGATGACTGATGCCCAGTTCCAGCGCGATCTGCTTGTTGCTCATGCCGCGCGTGACGAACTGCAAAATTTCCATCTCACGTGGGCTAAGCGGGACAAAGTGCTCGCCCGGATCGACCATATAAGGGCCGGTGGCCGCCTCGACTCCGGCGTTCAGCCAGGCGTTGAGACTGGATTCATCAAACAATTCGTCGCCGACGACATAATAGCCCTGTACCACTTTGCGGACGACCTCGATCAGAGTCGAAGGCTCCACATCTTTCGGATAGTAAGCCGACGCCCCAGCGCGCATGGCGTGGAGCACCTGCTCCTGATCATGATAAGCTGTCAGCGTGATAACGGCAATGCCGGTTCGGTCTGCCTTGAGCTGGCGGGTCACCTGCAAGCCGTTCATGCCCGGCAGATTAATGTCGATGACCACCACATCCGGCTGAAGTTCGCGCGCCAGCGCCAAGGCCCGCTCGCCATCGGCTTCCTCGCCGAGCACTTCAATATCATCGGCAAGCGAAAAAATTTTGCTCAGGCCCTCCCGAAAGACAGGATGGTCATCCACAATCAAAACGGTGATTTTGTTCAGGACATTCGCCTGTTTTTGCTGTTCCATGGGCCTCCCCCGGCGTGGAGGTTAACCAGTGAGCAGGGTCGTTACCCTTCGTATTGAAGGCAGTATACCATAGGCAAGAAGTACTAAGCAAACGCTGCCGCATCCCTCATGCGGCAGCATTAGTCATCGGTAAGATCAGGATAGAGAACTGTATCAGCCTGCGAGCACTTTGAGGGCGCGGCTCACGCTGTCTTCCGGGCTGACTTTGATCTGCGCATCGATGATCGTGCCGCTTTCGTCGATCACCCAGTGTGAGCGGATAACGCCCATGTAACTCTTCCCATACGACGTTTTCTCGCCCCATGCGCCCCAGGCCTCAAGCACGGCATGGTCAGGGTCGGAAAGCAGGGTATAGGGCAGGTTCTCGGCCTGCTTCCATTTGAGCAGGTCCTCCGGCGCGTCCGGGCTGAGACCCAATACGACGGCATCCACCGCTTCGATGCGCGGAAACGTGTCCCGGAAACCGCAGGCCTGCTTGGTGCAGCCGGGAGTTCCGGCTTTGGGGAATGCAAAGAGCACCACTTTTCTGCCGCGCAGGTCGCTCAGGCGTACCAGTTGACCATCCTGATTCTTCAGTTCAAAATCGGGGGCTTTTTCACCAACAGAAGGCATTCCACACACTCCTGAAACCAAACTCGTACATTCGAAAATTCAAACTACCAGGACACGACCCCAAGAGGTCTCTACGCGCCCTGGCCGCTATTTTACACGGTCAGACGGCGCACGTGAATGCCGGTCGCACCGCTAGGATGCGCTCCCCTGGACCGCTCGCTTTGCAGCGCACCGCCGCCCTCGTAGCAACGCACCTTGAAGGTATGCGGGCCTGCCTGAAAAGGCCAATCGTAGCGCCAGATAACCCAGGTCGTATCGGAAAGCGGACCGCGCAGTTGGGCCTCGACCCACGCGCCGTCGTCTACCTGCACTTCGACCCTGGAAATGCCCCGGTCGCCCGCATGGGCAATGCCGCCGATGGGGACCCACGTTTGGTCTCCATCCTCGATCAGGTCGTCGGCGGCTACCGTGTCGATCACCGAAGTCGCCTGCATCCGGGCAACTTCATCCCAACCGCGTCGCACCCAATAGCCCTCCTCATAGGTATCCGTCGCTTCGATCCCGATGATCCACTTGGGCTGCTTCATACCGTAGCGATCAGGGATGTAGATGCGTAAGGGTGCGCCGTGTCCTTCGGTAAGGGGCTGACCGTCCCAATCGTAGCAGAGCATGATGCGCTCGTCGGTGTTCAATATAGAAAGGTCCAACATCTCATGGAAGCCATCCGCCGAAGTGATCTTCAAAAAGCGCGCCTGCGGCTGCAAGCCTGCATCGTCCAGAATTGCGCGCAGACTGGCCCCGGTCCAGCGCGTCGTGCCGATCAGATCGCCGCCAACCGGGTTAGAAATGCAAGAGAGTGTCACGTAGCGGTCGATGGGCGCGTAGTTACTGCGGATGTCGTCCAGGGTGAGGGTCAACGGGTTGTCCACCAGGCCGGTGATCGCCAGCGTCCAGGCTGCCACATCGCGCACAGGGGCGCGCAGGTTGATCGACACCTGATAATGGTCTTCGACCGGGGTGTATTCCGGGCGTGTGCCGGGCGCAGGCTGCACCGGATCATCGGCGTTGGGTAGATCAGGAGGCGCGCCCGCCGATGGAACCGCCTCCGTTACCGCTTCCCAAACCGTCTCTCGACGGGTGTTGAGCGCCGCGCCCAGTCCCGCGCCGACCAGAGTAATCATGGCCGCCGCGCCACCGACACGGATGAGGAATTGGCGACGATTGATCGACTCGACAGAAGCTACCGGGGCAAATTCGCCCAGAGCCGATTCAGGCATCGTTTTGATCTGCAATGGGGCGCTCAGACGGTCAAACATCCAGCCGAATGCCGCTCCCCACCCCAGGAAAGCGGCAAGTACCCAGGCGGCGCTGACCGTCTGCGGGGCCGTCGCTGTCTGGTTCACACCCAGGCTCACCAGCGCCACCAACACGCCGACACCGCTGCCCAGGATCAACCCTGCCCGCAGGCCCGAAAGCCGCCCGGCGCGCGCCCACAGCACGAGAAAAAAGATGGCACCGATACCTATCCCCAGGCCCAAGAACAAGACAAGAGCCAACAATTGTTCTGCCGCCTTGGCGACGGCAGCCGTCGGGCCGAGGCCGACTCCGCCGATGAGAGCAATGAGCATGTCAATGCCGAAGGTGATTACGCCGCCGGGCAGCACCCGCGCCATCCAATCGAACACATCGAAAGGGACGAATGCCAGGCCTGCCAGCCGGTCGGCCAGGTAGAATACAGCAGCCAGCGGAACAGTCGCCAGCAGCCCGGCCAGCGCGCCAGTGAGCACACCAGGGCGGTTCACTTGAAAGTTCATTTCAACTCCATGCATGAGATAACTTCGACCTTTAATCTCAATTAAACAACAGCATAAAGCTCTTTTCTTGCACCAGGCTTACCCAGAGATAAGGCTTTGGTGAGAAAATGCCCCGCTAGACTTTTGCGCAGGTTACGGCGTGAGGTAGATCGGGTTGCTAAAGATCCAACCGCGCTCGCGGCCCAGATAGCGCCGCCACGCCTCGACGCGGTACGCACCCGGTTGCGTCGGCGTATAGGCGAGGTGCGTGCCCACCTGCTGCGCGACCACCTGGCCATTATGGATCAGGCGCAGGCGAGCTGCTGCGGGCGCACGGACATTCAAACTGCTGGCGCAGAGCAACGAGGTGGTGCCGCCCATTGCGGCGCTCGTCGCCACCGATCCATCGACGGGGCTGACATGCCGCGCCTCGAAGCGAAAGCCGCGCGGATTTCCCGGCAGGCCATAGCTCACAAACGAACGCCCGGCAGCGATGGCCCGATAAATCGCCGCGCCATCCGTTTCCCATTCGCCGCCGAGAGGATCGTCCAACAGCACGTGGGTATTGACGCCGCGAAACAAAAATTCGTAAGGATAAAGTACTTTACGCAGCGGCCCCAGGCCAAAGGTAGTGCCGTGTGCATCGGCGTTGCCAATCACCGCCACGCGCTGCCCCTGGCAAAGCAACTCGTCCCACTTCGCCAGCGTCTTGGCGTCCGGCCCGATCACCGCGTAGGCAGGCAGATGAGCGTTGAACAGCCCGCCGACCGGATTACGGAGCAACGCCTTGAACAGAGACATATAGTTCCACAGTTCCAGTCCGGTGTAGCCTGAAACATCCCAGCGATCCCAGGAGATTTCGTCTTGCCCGGCCCAGGGCACGGCCTGGTCAAACGGATGCGCAATAAAACAACTTCCCCCGGCGGCGTTCACGGCGTCGATCAGGCCCTGGGTGTCATAGGCATACGACGCCAGCTCCCGGCCTGCACCGTAAACCAGCAGATGGCTGCGCTGCGGAGCGCGTATGGGATCGTGAATTTCTTCACCCGTGAGCAGTAACACACGCCGGTTCCAACGGTCCCGGTAGTAACCTTCTACACCCTGGACCAGGATGTTATGGTCGGTGACGACGACAAAATCCAGCCCAGCCCGGATCGCCGCCGCCGCAATGACATCATGTGGGGCTTCGCCGTCGGAATAAGGGGTATGCGCGTGCAGATTGCCGACATATTCGTACACAGAGGATTCTCCCCCCGGAACAGGATCACCGATGAAAATACAACGGCGCGTGGTAGCAGACAATAACAGAGGCGACCCGTCTTAACAGGCGCTAGTTCAAGGAAAACGGACCTTCCATCTCGCGGCTGCCCTGGGCAATCATGGCGTCCAGCAGGACCGCCTCGCGCCGGTAGATGGCGCATAGGTCATCCAGCAAGGTAACAGCCTGCTCAGTTGCCAGGAGCGCCTGCTTTTGCGCCGATGGAATCTGGAGCAAAGCAGCCGCAAGATAGGCCAGTCCCAACGAGTTGGCAGGAAGCTGACCAGTGTCGAACGGCACGCCGCCCACGCGCGCCAGGGTTTCCACATACCGCTCGACCCAGGGCCGCAGACGGCGGTCGGCCTGCGACAGACGGCGTGGCTCAACAACGTTCAGCGGATAAAGTTCCACCGTGCCCATCAGGTAGGGCTGATCATGACTCAGCGACAAAATGCGGAAACGTTCTTGCCCGACGGCCAGGATATTCATCTGTCCTTCGTCCAAGGGGTGGACCTCAGCGATCTGCGCCGTGCAGCCAATGGTGTGTGGCTTCGCCAATGGACCGAGTGCCTCCACCCCCTCTTTGATGAGCACCACGCCGAACGGCTCCCGCGTTTGCAGGCAACGTGCTATCATCTGCTTGTAGCGATCTTCAAAAATATACAGGCTGAGCGGAGCGCCGGGAAAGAGCACTGTATTCAAGGGAAACAAAGGAAGGTCAAAAATTACAGCCACGTATTCTCCTCCTACTGTCCCCCCATTATAGTCTGAATTGCTACTGTGTCTGCTTAGTATTGGCTGAAAATCGGCTTCTGCTGGGCAGACGCCGGGCTGACCGTTCGCTGACAGCCCGGCCTGACACCTTGATCTCCCCGTAACGGACGTGCTACAGTACGCATCAAAAACAATAAAGTTGCTTTTTATCATAAAAAAGATGTCAGCATCACCATCAGGAGTAAAGACGCATGGTTCAACCGTCAGGACACCAACTTTCCCCCTGGCATACCCTGGAAGCGGAGGAGGTTTTGCGCCGCTTACAGGTCAACCCGGACATCGGTTTGCGTGGCGAGGAGGTCAGACAACGCCAGCAGACTTACGGCCCGAATGAGCTGGTCGAGCGGGGACTGAAAAACCCGCTGTTGATCCTGTGGGAACAAATCACCAACCCGCTGGTCTTGCTGCTCATCGCCGCTGCCATCATCTCCGCATTTCTGGGCAAAGCAGACAGTGTCATTGCCATTATGGCTATCGTGGTTCTGAACGCCCTGCTGGGGTTGGTGCAGGAATACAGGGCAGAAAAAGCGATGGCCGCGCTTAAGAAGATGGCCGCGCCTGCCGTGCGTGTCCGCCGCGACGGGCAGGTCCAGGACGTTCCCGCCCGTGACCTGGTTCCGGGTGATGTGATTTTGCTCGAAGCGGGGAATATCGTGCCCGCCGACGCGCGCCTGCTCGAATCGGCCAGCCTGAGCGTGCAAGAAGCCTCCCTGACGGGCGAATCGGTGCCGGTCGATAAATCACCCATTGCACTGGACGACGAAAACCTGCCCCTGGGCGACCGACGCAACATGGTTTACCTGGGCACCGCAGTGACGTTAGGCCGGGGCAGCGCCGTGATCGTCGAGACGGGCATGAATACCCAACTGGGCCGGATCGCCGAATTGATCCAGTCCGTCGGCGACGACAAAACCCCGCTCCAGCGGCGTATGGACGAACTAGGCCGTGTGCTGATCGTCGTCGCGCTGGTGGTTACGGCTATTGCCTTTGTCATCGGTATGCTGACCGGCGAGACCGTTGAAGAAGTGCTGCTGGAAGCCGTAGCGATTGCAGTCGCGGTTGTGCCGGAAGGGCTGCCCGCCGTTGTGACAGTCGCCCTGGCGCTGGGCGCTCAGCGAATGCTGCGGCGGCGCGCCTTGATCCGCAAACTGCCCGCCGTCGAGACGCTCGGTTCGGTGACAGTGATCGCTTCGGACAAAACCGGCACGCTCACCGAAAACCGCATGACGGTGAAGGTGGTCGATGTGGCCGGCCACACCGCCGAACTGACCGAGGCCCTGCGCGGCGGAATGCCAACCCTGCTGGCTGCCAACGGCCATGCTGCGCCCTCGGATGCCGCACAGGCGCTGTTGCTGGCAGGCAGTGCACTTTGCAACGACGCAACCCTGGAATGCATCGAGGAGGAAGATTTCTGCGCGGTGGGCGACCCGACAGAGGGCGCGCTGGTGATCGCCGCAGCCCGCTTCGGCCTGTGGAAACCGCATCTGGAGATGTTGTTCCCCCGCGTGGCCGAAGTGCCCTTCTCCTCAGAACGCCGTCGCATGACCACCATTCACCGCATGGAACACGGCGTGTCGGTGCGCGAAGAAGAACGCTATCTGATGCGCTTCCTCGAAAGCGACCAGGACAAGGGCGAATTTGTGGCCTTCACGAAAGGCGCGGTCGATGGTCTGCTGGACGCAAGCACGCACGTCTGGGCCGAGGGGCGCGTTCTGCCGCTAACGGCGGACTGGCGAGAGCGCATCGAGGCATCGAATAACCGGCTGGCGCAGGACGGCCTGCGCGTACTGGGGGTAGCCTTCCGCCGACTGCCTGCCCTGATGGAAAAGCCTGAGCTGGTGGAACAGGAGCTAATCTTCGTCGGCATGGTCGGCATCATCGACCCGCCGCGCCCAGAAGTCAAACAGGCCGTGCTGACCAGTCGAGAGGCAGGCATCCGCCCGGTCATGATCACCGGCGATCATCCGTTGACCGCGTTGAACATCGCCCGCGAGCTACACATTGCCGGGGAAGATGCCCACGTGCTCACCGGACAGGACTTGAGCCGCATGTCAGCCCAAGAGCTTGCGGATGTTGTCGAGGATGTGGCAGTCTATGCGCGCGTCTCGCCGGAGCACAAACTGCGCATCGTGCAGGCGCTTCGGCAGCGCGGGCACATTGTCGCCATGACGGGCGACGGCGTCAACGACGCCCCCGCCCTGCGCCAGAGCGACATCGGTGTGGCGATGGGCATCACCGGCACGGCAGTTTCCAAAGAAGCAGCGGACATGGTGATCCTGGACGACAACTTCGCCACCATTGTGAGCGCCGTCGAAGAGGGCCGGACGATCTACGACAATGTGCGGCGCTTCGTCAAGTATCTGCTCGCCAGCAACACGGGCGAACTGTTCGTACTGCTGAGCACGCAGTTGGTGCAGGGGATGATGCTGCCGCTGACCACACTGCAAATCCTGTGGATGAACCTGATCACCGACGGCATTCCCGCCCTGGCGCTGGGCGTCGAAAAAGCTGAGCCGGGCGGCATGAAGCGCCCGCCTCACGCGCCAAAGGAGAGCATCTTCGGGCGTGGCCTGGGGCGGCATATCCTGCTGATTGGACTGCTGCTCGGACTGAGCGGCCTGGGGCTGGGTTACTGGGCATTCAGCAACGACCTGCGAGCAGCCAACGGCGCGCCGGCCTGGAATACCATGCTGTTTCTTTTCCTGGCTTTGGCGCAGATGGGCCATGCGCTTGGGGTGCGGTCGCACCGCGAGTCGCTATTCCAGATGAATCTGCTCGGCAATCCATTCCTGCTGGGCGCGGTTGTGGTAACGGTGCTATTGCAGCTCGGCGCGATTTACCTGCCATTTTTCAACAACCTGTTCAAGACCAACCCCTTGACCCTGGAGCAACTCGTCGTGTGCTTTGCCGTGAGCACGGTGGTCTTTTTGGGGGCGGAACTGGAGAAACTGCTCATCCGACGTGGAGTTCTGAATTAACGCATTTCTTATGTGGGTATGGTAACGTGGGCGTGAGCTGTGGAGGAATATGTGGTGAAACGACTGTGGAGGTAGTGGAACGATGCAAACCTGGAATACCCTAAAAACAACACTGCTGCTGGCGGCGCTTACAGGCCTGTTCTTGCTGATCGGCTGGACTTTCGCCGGGCAGCAGGGGATGCTGTTCGCCTTCGGAGTCGCCATGCTGATGAACCTCGGCGCGTGGTGGTTCTCCGACAAGATTGCCCTGAGCATGACCGGCGCACGCGAGGTCAGCCCTGTCGAAGCGCCGCAGCTTCATCGGATCGTGGAGATGCTGGCGGCGCAGGCGAACCTGCCCAAACCCGCCGTTTACATCATTGACACGCCCATGCCAAATGCCTTTGCCACCGGGCGCGATCCGCAGCACAGCGCCGTCGCCGTGACGACAGGCATCCTGAACCTGTTGACCCAGGACGAGCTGGCGGGCGTGCTGGCGCACGAACTGGCGCACATCCGCCACCGCGACACGCTGATCGCCAGCGTCGCGGCGACCGTCGCCGGAGCAATCACTTACCTGGCGCAGATGGCGCAGTGGGCGTTCCTATTCGGCGGCATGGGTGGCCGTGATGATGATGAAGGCGCAGGCAGCCTCATCGGTGGTCTGCTGATGATCATCCTGGCGCCGATTGCGGCGGTCCTGATCCAGGCGGCCATCTCGCGCTCGCGGGAATTCAGCGCCGACGCCGGCGGCGCGCAGATCGCAGGCAACCCGATCCCGCTGGCGCGCGCCCTGGAAAAACTGGAACTGGCCGCGCAGCGCGTCCCGGTGCAGGTCAATCCAGCCACATCGCACCTGTTCATCGTCAACCCGCTGCATGGCGGGCTGGCCGGGCTGTTCAGCACGCACCCTGACACCGGCGAGCGCGTCCGCCGCCTGCTGGCGATGGCAAATGCAGGGCTGGATCAACTGCTGACGGTTTAACGGTTAATGATGTGAGCAAGGATAGAGAACACGAAATGCCTGGTGTTCGGGCCGAGGTCTGGCGACCCTGAGCGCGTTGCGGCGGCAGGCGACACTTGCCTGCCGCCGGCTGGTTTGCCGCGATCTTCGGTAAGACGCACAAACAGGCGCTTATTCATCCCCCCTCAAGTCAAACATCACTGTATACTGAAATAAACTCTGCTATAGTCTTTTCTGTTTGTGTCTCTCGTTGGAGACAGGCGCTTTGGCATGGCAATTTGAAGAAGGAGTCCCATGAACAAGCCTTCAGCACCTACTTCCGAGGCGGTTTATGACGCCGCCCCGGTGGAACGTAAGGCGCTCGACATGCTCTTTTCCCCTAAGAGTGTCGCCGTTATCGGAGCGACAGAAAAAGAAGGCAGCGTCGGGCGCACCATTTTGTGGAATCTGATCAGCAATCCCTTCGGTGGAACTGTTTTCCCCGTCAACCCCAAGCGATCTAGCATTCTCGGCATCAAGGCTTATCCGACTATCGCCGCTGTACCGGAAAAGGTCGATCTGGCCGTTATCGTCACCCCTGCTCCTACCATTCCTGGCATCATCCGCGAGTGTGTGGCAGTGGGTATCAAGAGCGCCATCGTGATTTCTGCCGGTTTTAAGGAAATCGGTCCGCAAGGGGCAGAACTGGAACGGCAACTTTTGGAAGAGGCGCGCAAAGGACAGATGCGCGTCATCGGCCCCAACTGCCTGGGCTTGATGGCCCCCCTGAGCGGCCTGAACGCCACCTTCGCCAGCGCGATGGCCCGACCCGGCAACGTGGGCTTCATCAGCCAGAGCGGTGCGCTGTGCACAGCCGTGCTTGACTGGAGCTTCCAGGAGAACGTGGGCTTCAGCGCGTTCATTTCCATTGGCTCGATGCTCGACGTGGGTTGGGGCGACCTGATCTACTATCTGGGCGACGATCCCAACACGCACAGCATTGTTATCTACATGGAATCCATTGGCGATGCGCGCACGTTTCTGTCTGCTGCGCGCGAAGTGGCTCTGACCAAGCCGATCATCGTCATTAAGGCGGGCCGTACCGAAGCCGCCGCCAAAGCTGCCGCCTCCCATACCGGCTCGCTGACCGGCAGCGACGAGGTGCTGGATGCCGCTTTCCGTCGTTGCGGTGTCCTGCGCGTCAACAGCATCGGCGAGTTGTTTTACATGGCCGAAGTGCTCGCCAAACAGCCGCGTCCGAAGGGGCCGCACCTGACCATTGTGACCAACGCTGGCGGCCCTGGCGTGTTGGCAACTGACGCTCTGGTAACGGGCGGGGGAGAGCTGGCCGAGATTTCGCCAGAGACGATGGAAATCTTCAACAGCTTCCTGCCCTCAACCTGGAGCCACAACAACCCGATTGACATTATCGGTGACGCTGACCCGCAGCGGTATGCCAAAGCCCTGGAAGTCGCTGCTGCCGATCCCAATAGCGACGGCCTGCTGGTCATCCTCACCCCACAGGCAATGACCGATCCAACCCAGACCGCCGAATATCTGAAGCCCTACGCCAACCTCGGCGACAAACCCGTGCTGGCAAGCTGGATGGGCGGAGCCGACATCGAAGCCGGCGAGCGCATCCTCAACCGTGTAGGCATTCCCACCTTCGAGTTCCCAGATACCGCTGCGCGCGTCTTCAATTACATGTGGCGTTACAGCTACAACCTGCGCGGCCTCTACGAAACCCCGTCTCTGCCGGGCGCGGAGGATGTGGATGCGCCTGATCGCGCTCTGGCTGAGCGGGTCATCGCCACAGCGCGCGCCGAGGGCCGTACCATCCTCACCGAATTCGAGTCCAAAGAGATCTTCGCCGCTTACCACATCCCAACGGTCGTCACGCGAATTGCGCCTACCGAAGATGAAGCCGTCAGGTTTGCCGAAGAACTGGGCTATCCGGTGGTCCTCAAGTTGCATTCCGAAACGATCACGCACAAAACCGACGTGGGCGGCGTGCAGTTAAATCTGACCGATGAAGAGGATGTGCGCCGCGCCTACAACAAGATCAAAACCTCGGTCAGCGAGAAGGTTGGCGCACAACACTTCCAGGGCGTGACCGTCCAGCAGATGATTAAACTCGACGGCTATGAGCTGATCATCGGCAGCAGCCTCGATCCGCAGTTCGGTCCGGTGCTGTTGTTCGGCACGGGCGGGCAGTTGGTGGAAGTCTTCAAGGACCGCGCACTGGCTCTGCCGCCGCTCAATACCACCCTGGCCCGGCGCATGATGGAACAGACCCGCATCTTCAAGGCACTCCAGGGAGTGCGTGGGCGCAAGCCGGTAGACTTGGACGAGCTGGCCTTGCTGATGGTACGCTTCAGCCAGCTTGTCGTGGAACAGCGGTGGATCAAGGAAATCGACATTAACCCCCTGCTGGCCTCGCCAGACCGCCTGATCGCGTTGGACGCCCGGATCGTGCTGCACGGCCCCGAAATGACGGAAGACAAACTGCCCAAACCCGCCATTCGCCCCTACCCGATCCAGTACGTCCGGCCCTGGACAAGCAAAGACGGCAGGCAGCTTATAATTCGTCCGATTCGGCCAGAAGATGAGCCGCTGCTGGTCAAATTTCACGAGAAGCTATCGGACCGGAGTGTATATCTGCGCTACCGCCAGCCGCTTCAGCTCAGCCAGCGCGTGGCGCATGAACGGCTGTCGCGCATCTGCTTCGTCGATTACGACCGCGAGATGGCATTGGTCGCCGAATGCAACGAGCCGGCGTGTCACGAGCGGCAGATCGTGGCTGCTGGACGGCTGGCAAAGATGCATAGCGTCAATGAGGCTGAGTTCACCATCATCGTGGCGGATGAGTTCCAGCGGCAAGGTGTAGGCAAGGAAATGCTCAACCGCCTGATGGAAATGGGACGCGACGAAAGGCTGGACCGCATCTTCGGCTATGTTTCCAAAGAGAACGAAGACATGCAACGCCTCTGCCTGCGCTTGGGCTTCCAGATAATGCCCTCCGCTGACGAAAAGTTGCTGCGGGTGGTGATGGAACTATAGCTCCCAGACGGCATCCCTGTTGATCCCTCTTGCAGGGGCGCGTTCAATGCGCCCCTGTTGTTTTTATCACACCTGCCGACATTTTTCTGTTACACTGAATCGGATACCTTCACCAGACATCAAGCGAGGGCCACCATGATCGACGATAGTCAACTATGGCAGGAAATTTACGAACAAGACAGGCTGTACGCCCTGGATCGTCGGCTGCCCGAAAACCCGCTCATCGCCGTGGCGGCGGGCGTCCGCAAGAACAGCATCGCCGTTGAAGGTGGCGCGTTCGGAGATGAAGGCAAAGGCAAGATCGTGGACGAGCTTTGCAGCCAGTTTGCCCGTCGCTTCGGAGCGTTGATCGTCTATCGCTGGAACGGTGGGGCCAACGCCGGACATACCATTGAATTCACGGGCAAACGCCTCGCCCTGCACCAGCTTCCCTCCGGTGCGCTCACGCCCGGCGCAACGGTGATCCTGGGCAAGGGTATGGTTGTCCATCCTGGCGACGTGGTGGCCGAAATACGCGAGGTGGAGCGCATCACCGGGCAGGCACTCCCAGCGCGGCTGCTCATCGACGCAATGGCCGTCCTCGCCCTAGACACCCACCGCGCCTTTGAAGCCTGTCTCAAAGGCTGGGAAAGCGGCGGCGCAGGCGCGACCGGGCGCGGCATCTCTCCTGCTTACGCCGACGTGCTGTTACGTCATCCCATGCGCGCCGATGACCTGAAGGCGGCAGATTGGCAAGACAGGCTGGGGAGACACTATGACCTGTACGCAGCGTTGATCGGCGGGTTAGGGGAGCAACTGGCCGAAATCCAGGTTCCTTCGCTGGAAGGTAAGTACCCCGTCGGTGCGAAGACGACATTTCTGGAACGTCTGGCGGCGCAGCGAGACGCGCTACTCCCTTACCTTCAAGATGTACACCAAATGGTTTTTGACGCCTGGAATAACTCAGAAATCCCCTTCGTCTTCGAGGGTGCGCAGGCGGTGGGCCTCGATCCGCGCTTCGGCGTCTACCCAGACGTGACCGCCTCCGACCCAACTTTCGGCGGTATCCTGCACTCCACCGAAGGGATCGTTCACCCGGCCCAAATTGCGGTCAAGGCAGGTGCGATCAAGGCAACCTACACCTCCAGCGTCGGGACGCGCCGCCTACCGACTCTGATGGATGCCCCCCTGGCGAACCGCATCCGCGAGGACGCGCATGAGTACGGCGCCACGACGCGCCGCCCGCGCGACATCGCCCATATCGATCTGCCCTGCCTACGCTTCTTCGCCCGCGCCAGCGGCATGACGCACCTCGTGCTGACCCACCTGGACATCGCCTATGCCGACACGCCGATCAAGGTCTGCACCCATTACACCGATGAACACGGGCAGGTCGCGCCCTACCGTCCAGACCAGGGTGCCCTGAACCGGGTGACGCCGCATTACCTGGAACTGCCCTCATGGGACGGCGTGCAGGTGCGGGGACTTAAAACGCTGGAAGAACTGCCGCCGGAAGCCATCAAGTACGTCGCTTTCCTCAGCCGGGCGCTGGGTGTGACGCCGATCTTCGGCACGACCGGGCCACAGCGTGACGCGATCCTGTCATGGATTCCATGATTCGGGTATATTTTTGCCGGGAGCACAGCGGCAAAATAGGTTCGACCTACAACTGTTCACCGGCCAGTCTGGCCGACTCGCCAATGTAGGTCTCCGGCGTCAGGCGCAGCAATTCATCCTTGACTGCCGGGGAGACGTCCAGCCCGGCGACGAACGTGACAATGTCCTCGCGCCGGATCGCCACGCCCCGGCTGAACGCCTTGAGGATGTCATACGCGCCCTCGACATGTTCCCGCCGCAGGATGGTTTGAATCCCCTCGGTGATCACTTCCCAATGGCGGTCCAGGTCGGCGCGCAGGCTGGCCTCGTCTACCACAAGACGGTCCAGGCCGCGCAGCACACCCTTGCAGGCGATCAACGTGTGCGCCAGAGCCACGCCGATGTTGCGCATCACCGTGCTGTTAGAAAGGTCGCGCTGCATCCGCGAGACCGGCAGCCTGCGCGCGAACAACTGGAACAGGGCATTGGCGACTTCCAGGTTGCCCTCGGCGTTCTCGAAGTGGATCGGGTTGACCTTGTGCGGCATGGTCGAAGAACTGACCTCGCCCGGTCGGACAACCTGGGCGAAGTAGCCATAGCTGATGTAATGCCACATATCCTGGCACAGATCGAGCAGGACGGCGTTGATGCGGGCCAGGGCGTCGAACAGGGCGATCAGCGCGTCGTGCGGCTCGATCTGGGTTGTGACCAGGGTCGGCGCAAGTCCCATCGAGGTAATGAAATCCCGGCTGAAAGCGATCCAGTCCACATCAGGATAGGCCGCCAGATGGGCGTTGTACCCGCCCGTCGCGCCGTTCAGCTTGCCGGGAATACGTTCCCAGGCTTCCTGAAGATAGCGCCGCTGCTGCTCGATCCGCCCGGCAAACACGGCAAATTCCTTACCGACCGTCGTCGGAGAAGCGGGCTGGCCGTGCGTCCGCGCCAGCATCGGGATGGCAGCATGGGCCAACGCCATCTCGCGTAGTTTTGTCTGCAACTGTTCCAGCACGGGGAAATAGACTTCTGCCAGCCCGTCCCGCACGGCCAGGGCATGAGCCAGGTTGTTCACATCCTCAGAAGTCAGGCCAAAGTGAATGCCCTCCCGCACATCTTCCAGACTCGTCCCGGCGAATTGCTCCCGCAAAAAAACCTCGACGGCCTTGACATCGTGGCGGAGACGAGCTTCGATCTCCTTGACGCGCCGGGCCTGCTCTGGATCAAAATCGCGGATCAGGCCGCGCAGGAAGTTAACTTCCAGCGAAGTCAGGGGACGGATAAAGTCTACGCCGGGATGGTTCGCCAGCGCGATAAAATACCGGATTTCCACACGCAGGCGACAGCGAATGAGCGCATACTCAGAAAAATACTCCCCCAGCGGCTCGACTTCGTTGCGGTAACGCCCGTCGATGGGCGAGATAGCTTGTAAGGAATCCACCTTTCACCCTCCCTCCCCGATCAACCGGCGATACAGATCGGCCTGACGTTCACGGGCGGCGCGGAGGGCCGTCGCAGCGGCAGGGCGCGGGTGAAGGGTCCAGGCGACGGCAGGCGGATGATCGCCCAGGGCACAAAGGCCCAACGCCCGTAGGACCAGGATCGCCACGCCGCGTGCCGTGATCTCCTCTTCTGCCGTGACGTACAACGGGCGATTCAGGGCGTCAGCCATCATTTGCGCCCACGCCCGCGACGCGACCAGCGCCCCGCCCCCACCGATGATCGCCACATCCGACCCAGCCACCGCGGCAAGTTGATCCGCGATCAGCGCCAGGCGCAGCGCCACCCCTTCGAGCGCCGCCTGCAACAGATCGAGCGCCGTCGTAGAAAGCCGTAGCCCGGTCACTGCGCCGGTCGCGCCACCGGCCCAGCCCGGACTGCGCTCCCCCGCCAGCAGCGGTAAAAAGGAGAGCCTGTGCGAATCGGGCGTCCGCGCGGCTAATGCTGCCTCCAGATCGGCAGGGTCGCCCAGCGCCAGCACAGAACGCGCCCAGCCGAAGATGTTGCCGCCTTCACTGGTGGCCCCGCCGATCAGGTGGTGCGCAGCATCCACGCGGTAGCTCCACAGACCGTTCGGGACAGGCGGCAGGGCCGCGCGGGAGACGATCCGCAGCGCCGCCGTCGTGCCAACGGTGAGGGCAATGTGCGTTTCGTCCACACAGCCCGACCCCACATTTGCCGCTGCGCCGTCGCCGACCGGCAGGTAAAACGGCACGTCCTTGAGCACAGGCCAGCGCCGCGCATAGACAGGCAGCAGGCCGACCTGGGCCGCGTCGTAGTCAGCCAGGGGCGGCAGGCGGTCTTTGGACAGACCGAGGGTATCCAGCCAGTGCGCATCCCAATCCAGGTCGGCGCGGTTCAACATCCCGCTCCACGAAGCAACGGAATAGCTGCACAGGCTATGTCCGAACCAGCGGCGGTACAGGTACGCGCCGAAGTCGAGCCAGGCTACAACGGCGGCAAAGCACCCCGGCTGTGTCCGGCGCAACCAGTGTAGGCGCCCCGGCAGATAGGCAGTGTGCACGATGCAGCCGGTCCGCCGGTGCGCGGCCTGGGGATCGACGCGGCTTTTCAGGAAGACCACGTCGGCGGCGCTGCGCGTATCGGCATAGGTATAGATCGGCGTCAGCGGCCTGCCCGCCTGATCCACGCCGAGCACATTGCCAACCAGCGTCGCCATGCCGACCGCGCGGATGTCCTTCGCCGCCGGGTGCGCCAGCACTTCGTCGATGCAGGCTTCGGTACGGGCCTGCAACCCCGCCGGGTTAAGCGTCGCCGCGCCAGCGGGGACGGTTCGGAAGCCGGAGGGACGGCTGGCCTGTGCACCGGGAATAGGGCGGGCCGCATCGTCGAACAGCAGCGCCCGCACCGACGAACTGCCGACATCGATGATCAAGACGGTCATTGTGTCCGCACCCGGTACAGCATTTCCCCGGCTTTGGGGACGTAGAGAATACCTTCCGATTCGCGGCCCTGCCAGGCCGCCGGATTGATCTCCCGATAGTCCAGGTAGCCCAGGTTAAGCGCCCGGCAGTCTTCCGGTGGGATGCGCGTTGCCAGGGTCACACGGATACGCGGCTGTTCGACGCCGTTCTCAAATGTGCCCGTGCCCTTGAGATGGGTACTGTGCGCCAGCACGCCCGCCGGCACATCCTTGAAGCGGTCCCACTGCTTGAGGAAATAGTCGCGCACGTGGTAGCCCACGCGATAGATGTTCGCCCCATGCACCCGGCTGACCGTATCCAGGTGCGGCGCATAGACGATCACCTCCCCGCCATCGGCGATGCCTGGTTCCAGTTTGTACATCGCTTTCGCCGCCGTCCACAACTCGTCGTACATCGGCGGTGCGCAAGACAGCACGCGCTGATAGGGCCGTTCCAGCCAGGTGATGTGCCGCTGCGCCGAAAGTTCCGCCGCCGCGTGGAACGCTTCCTGGTGATCGCCGACGAACAGACCTGCCAGCCCTTCCCCTGCCACGACCAGGCTGACCAGCGTGACGGGCGTCGGCAGCAGCGCGGCGGCGGCGTGGATCACGTCGCGCATGGGCGTGCGTTCGACGCCAATCGTGCCCATCACCGTGATCAGCGCGCCGAGCCAGTGGGTCACATGAATGATTTCCGGCCCGGCAATGCCGGGATAAAGGTACTTGGCCCCGCCGGAAAAACCGACCACCTCATGGGGAAAGGTCGGGCCGAGGATGACGATCTGATCGTATTCAAGCGCCCGTCGGTTGATCCGCACAGCCACATCCCCACCTAACGAAGAATGCCAGTATGGGCCGGTCAGCGCCTTCATCTGATCCTGGGTCAGCGTGCCCAGGTGCGCCAGCGCGCGGGGATCGTCCCAGGCGTGGTTATACAGGCCAATCTGCGCATAGCGGCCCTGCCGCTCGTCCGGCGTAAGGCCCACCAGGTCACAGAGCGCCGACTCGCTCAACGGCGGATGAGTGCCCAGCGCCACCAGGAAATCGAGCTGACGGACATCTGCAAGTACGTCCACCAATAGCCGGAACAGCAGCGGCAGCGGCAGCGTGCGGGTGTGATCGGGGATGAGCGCCAGCACCCGCGCCCCGGCAAATCTGCCACCCAGACCGGCTTCCAGTGCGGCGCGGATGGCATCCTCGTGCAGGATAAGACCCGGTTCAGCGATGGCCTGCGCAGTTAACATTGTGACCTCTCCTGTGCTCATGCTGCTCGCCAGCCCAAGTATGCCCCGCCCCACGATCCGCCGTCAAGCCGGAAAACACACCCTGAAAACACTCCAACCGCCCAGACGTTGGGTTCGCCAGGAAAAGCCAACCCAGAAGCAGAAGCCGGAATCTTTTGTGCCCTGTTCGCCTTTGTGGTCCAATAAACCCTGTCTGCGTTAAATGCACCTGCTCTGAGGGAGAGAATATGTCCCTGACGCCTGACTTCTGGACCACCCATGTCGGCAGTGTGCCGTACCTCGACATGGGAGCGACCTGCGCGCGGCTGGTCGATGCGTTGGATATACCCGCCTGGCCGCAGTTTTCCCGCCGCACGTTCCGCGAGAACATGTACACTCAGTACGCTCCCGGCCTGCCGGGACTGGTAGAGGACGCGGCCAACGAACGCATCTACTTTGATACGACAGGCGACCTGACTCCTACACTGGAAGCCTTTTACGCCCGCTACCTGTCCGAGGACGTGGACTCCTTCGCCCTGAAACCGGCCTACGCCGCCGGTTTCTTCACCATGCTAGAGGCGCTTTCTGCTGCGCCGGGCGTGTGGGGCAAGGGGCAGGTCACCGGGCCGATCAGCTTTGGCCTCACCGTCACAGACCAGGATCGCCGCGCCAGCCTGTACCACGATCTGCTGGCAGACGCGCTGGCGAAAAACGCGGCCATGATCGCGCGCTGGCAAATCCGGCAGATTCGCAATGTGCGCCCCAATGTGATCGTCTTCGTAGACGAGCCGTACATGGCCTCGTTCGGCTCGGCCTTCATCAGCCTGGGCCGGGAGCAGGTGATCGCCATGCTGGACGAAGTCTTCACCGCCATTCACGAAGAGGGCGCGCTGGCGGGCGTCCACTGCTGCGGCAACACCGACTGGTCGGTGCTGATGGCAACCCAGGTGGATATTCTCAACCTGGACGCTTATGGCTACCTGGAAACGCTGGCGCTTTACCCGGCGGAACTGCGCGCCTTTCTGGATCGCGGCGGCGTGATCGCCTGGGGACTCGTGCCGAACAACGAGCATGTCTTCGAGGAAACGCCCGAAACCCTGACCGAACGGCTGCGGGCAGGGTTCGACCTGATCAGTGGCAGAGCGCAGGCGCGGGAAGTGAATATCACAGCGGGCGAACTGGCAGCGCGCAGCCTGATCGCGCCGAGTTGTGGTTTGGGACCGACAACCGTCGCAGTCGCCGACCGCGCGCTGGACATGTTGCCACGCCTGGCCACGCTGCTGCGGCAATGATAGCCCGGTTCGGCAGTTGGGCGATTGCTACGGGAAACTTTCGTGCAAAAATGACAATCACAATGACAGCGAGTGACAATTTGCACTCGTTTTGCCTCGCTTTCTACAGCACGATCTAGCGTAGCAGTAAAAGTAACTAATGGGTCGAAATAGGTGAATATTTTCACAATTCAGCCGGTTGTCTGCTCTGACTCGCCCTTGCCCGTCGCCAGTTAGGGAAAGCAGGAACCATGCAAACACTCACGCTCAACCTCCCCGCCATGTACGGAGATCACCACGTCGTCGAGGTCCGCCGCATCCTGTTAGACATGCCGGGCGTCCAGGACGTTTACGCCAGCAGTTGCTTCCAGGTCGTCGAAGTAACCTATGATCCGGCCAAAGTGAGCGCCGATGCCATCACCACCCGGCTGGGCAAGGCAGGGTATCTACAAGACCTGGTGACGCCTGTCGAAGTCCCTGCCGCTTTCGATCCGACCAGTGTCAAAGGCAATGCTTTCTTCCGTCACACCGTTGCCTATGAACAAACCAAGCAGGTGATCGGCTTTGCCCAACGTGTGACCTGGCATGGCCGCCCGCTGTGGCCGTGTCCCGGCATGGATGTGATCAAGCCAGCCCTCATGGACGAAGGGGAATAAACCAATGCCAAAGGAAAAACGCAGCCCCGAACAGCGTAGTATCGACCCCGCAGCACAAGAAATGCTGATCCGCGCCGATCAACTCGGCGTCAGCACCGCCTTCAGCCGGGCAGAAGCCATGCCACCGTGCAACATCGGCTCGGCAGGGATGTGCTGCAAAATGTGCGGCATGGGACCCTGCCGCCTGACTCAGGACGGGCAGACCGGTGTCTGCGGCGCGACTATCGACACCATCCAGGCCCGCAACTTCATGCGTATGATCGCGGCAGGCGCAGCGGCCCACTCGGATCACGGGCGCGATATGGCTTTCACGCTTAAGGCTGTCGCCAACGGCGAAGCCGAAGGCTACACCATCCGCGACATCGCCAAGCTGCGCACCATTGCGGCGCTGAACGGCATCGCCATTGAAGGCCGCTCTCCTCAGGAGATCGCTAACGACCTGGCTGATCTATACATCGCCCAATTCGGGCAGCAAAAGGGCAGAATCGTTGCCACAAAGCGTGCACCGGCCAAGCGGCAAAAACTGTGGGAGGAAACGGGCGTGATGCCGCGCGGCATTGACCGTGAGGTGGTGGAATGCCTGCACCGCACCCATATCGGCGACGACCAGGAAGCCACCCACATTTTGCAACACGCCGTGCGCACCGCCCTCTCAGACGGGTGGGGCGGCAGCCTGATTGCCACCGACATCTCGGACATTCTGTTCGGCACTCCCGCGCCGGTGCTAGGACAGGCCAACCTGGGCGTTCTGAAGCGCGACATGGTCAACGTCATTGTACACGGCCACGAGCCGACGCTGAGCCAGATGATCGTGGCCGCTTCGCAAGACCCGGAGATTGTTGACTATGCGAAGAAGGCGGGAGCAAAGGGCGTCAATCTGGCCGGAATTTGCTGCACGGCCAACGAAATTCTCATGCGCCAGGGCGTCCCGGCGGCGGGCAATTTTTTGCAGCAGGAGCTTGCCATCCTGACCGGGGCCGTCGAAGCAATGGTCGTGGACGTGCAGTGCATCATGCAGGCGCTGGTGGAACTGGCGACCAACTTCCACACGATGGTCATCACGACCTCGCCAAAAGCCAAGATCGCCGGAGCGACGCACATCGAGTTCGACGAGCACAAGGCGCTGACCATCGCCAAAGACATCTTGCGCCGCGCCATCGACAACTTTAAGAATCGCGGCGAGACGCAGATTCCCGACGTGCGCGAGGACCTCATCCCCGGCTTCTCACACGAGTACATCAACTACATGCTCGGCGGCAGCTACCGCGCCTCCTTCC
>CAZGXI010000008.1:0-58001 GCA_964529715.1 uncultured Anaerolineae bacterium
TGGAATACCACATCCGGCTGCCGCTGTGCGGATCGACCGGCACCAGCCGGATGTGGTCCGAACCCTGGAAGGCGAAACGCACCGTGCGCGGGCCATAAGACGACAGCCGCAAATAATGGGCGCTGTATTGCGGCAGGGAAATGCCCACCTGCGTGTGGGGATAAACATCGATTTCCTCGGTAATCGCCGCCCCCGGCAGGGCCGGGTCGAGCAGCCAATAGCCGTAGCGCCCGTCGGCGGCGTCGGGATCATTCAGCAAGTTGGCGATCAGCCAGTCGGCGAACAGATCGTCCACCGTCACCGGCTGCCCGGTCAGCGGATCGACGGCCTCGATGCTGCGTAGGGTGTCGCGCACGCTGATCAGGCCATTGGCTGGATCGGCCACCAACTGTCGCATGGCCTCCACGCCGAACCGCTCGTAAAAGTAAGTCGTAAACAGGAACGATCCGCCGTAGCTGGGCAGGCGCGAGTTATGCTGCGGCCAGGCGTTCAACTGCGTGGTCGGCTGCGCCAGGAATTCGACCGCATAACCGCTGTCGTCGTACCCGGCCAGCAGCGCGGCCAGTTCCGAAAGGCCCTCGTTGAGCCAGGTATCCTCGTTGAGGTCCACATTCCAATGGATCATGTGCTGGAACTCGTGGGCCAGCACCGCATCGTAGTAGGCCGTGCCGATAGACTCGGCCATCGTATCCAGGTTGACGAAGAAGATTTCGTGGCCGTTGCTGGTGCTCACCGCCTCCGGGGGGTACTCGCTCTCCCCGACGAAGTAGGCGGCGATGTCATCGCCCAGGCCCGCCGTGTGCAAGATGTAGATGCGCGGGTCGCCGTCGATGCCGGGCGACCATTCCGAGCCGAACACCTCTCGCACCGCCGGGTACGTCTGCGCCGAGAACACGTCCGCCGCACGGCATAGAGCCTCCTCGTCCACCTCGGCGCCCGTCTGCACCCACATGTAGACATGCTCTGCCACACAGCGCAACCTGGCCTCGACCTGGAATTTGGCGCTGTCTGCAACGCTATCAACCCAGAACAGGGCCACATCGCCGACCATCCATGGGCGGGCCGGCGCGGCAGGCGGCGTCGAGAACGTCTCCACGCCGAACAGACGGCGAGCCAGCGCAACCCGGTCGCGCGGCGGGATGGAGACGCTTTCCAGCAGCGATTCGGTGTCCAGCGACACGGTGACGGTAGTCAGCCCGCCGCCCAGGGCCGAAGTTGGGATAGCCTGGGGCGTCTCTTGCAACACCATGCGCGCCGATCTCGACCGGTCGGCAGGCAGCGCCGCCGAAGCGCAGACAGCCAGAGACAGGCTCACGCCGAGGAGCACGACAGCCAGGGATCGAGGAAAAGTCAGAGCGCGCATCTGCCCGTCTCCGGCCCGGCCAGCATCCGCCGGGATAGGCATCATCAAGCGGATTATACCCAGCATGACAAATTCTGCCGGGCTATGGCACGGCACGACATTGGTGTGGTAGAGTGCGCGCTATTCGCCTGCGGCCCGCTCGCCCGACAGCAAAGGACGGGCGCGCTTCCCCCCAAAGGATGTCTGCCTATGCGCATTGCCATCGGCGGTCTGCAAATCGAAAGCTGCACCTTCTCTCCGGCAATCTCCCGTGCGCAGGATTTCCTCATCCTGCGTGGGGATGCTCTCTTGAACACCTACGACTTTCTGTCAAAGTACCCGGATGTCGAAGCCATCCCGCTGCTGCGCGCCCGCGCCCTGCCCGGTGGCCCGATTGAACGTGCCTTTTACGAGACCACGAAGGCGGAAGTGCTGCAAGGACTGCGGCGGGGCGCTCCCTGGGACGGGGTGTTCCTGCACCTGCACGGCGCGGCGAGTGTGGTCGGCATGGAGGACGCCGAAGGCGACCTGATCGCCGCCATCCGGGACGTGGTAGGGACAGACTGCCTGATCTCGGCCAGCTACGACCTGCACGGCAACATCTCGCAGCGCGTCTTCGACGGCCTCGACCTCCTGACAGCGTACCGCACCGCCCCGCACATCGACTGGGCCGAGACGGTCGAGCGGGCCTTCGCGCTGCTGGTGCAGTGCATTCGGGACGGCAAACGACCTCACAAGGCGTTCGTGCCGGTGCCGATCCTGCTGCCCGGCGAGCAGACCAGCACCGAATGGGAGCCTGCTGCCAGTCTATACAAAACCATCCCCGAAGTCATCGCGGCAGAAGGGATCACAGACGCTTCCATCCTGATCGGCTACGTCTGGGCCGACGAGCCGCGCGCCTCGGCGACGGTGCTGGCCTTTGGAGCCGAGCAAGCCGCTGTCCGGCGGGCCGCCCTGCGCCTGGCGCAGCAGTTGTGGAATGCCCGGCGTGCGTTCCGGTTCGGTGTGCACGCCGCTTCCGTCGAGGAATGCATCCGGCTGGCCCTGGCAGCGCCCGAAGCCCCGGTCGTGATCAGCGATTCGGGCGACAACCCCACCGCCGGCGGGGCCGGGGACGTGCCGTATACGCTGGAACGCCTGATCGCCGCCGACGTGCCCGACGCCGTGTTCGCCAGCATCGTCGATCCTGCTGCCGTCGGCGTGTGTCGTGAGG
Organism: uncultured Anaerolineae bacterium; assembly: GCA_964529715.1. Taxonomy (GTDB): domain Bacteria; phylum Chloroflexota; class Anaerolineae; order Aggregatilineales; family Ch27; genus CAZGXI01. Next base: position 2,556 of record CAZGXI010000008.1, read on the forward strand.
CAGGGATTGGAGCGGAAGTCGAACTGGCATTGGGCGGCAAACTGGACCCCGTCAGTGGACGGCCTCTGGCCGTAAAAGGCCGGGTGGTGAACATCGTCGCGCAGCCCTGGCGCACCTATGCGGGCGACCGGGATCAGACCAACGACATGGCCGTCGTGCAGATCGGCGGTGTGCGCTGCATCGTCACCGAACAGCGCACGCCGTTTCACCACATCGCCGATTTTCAGCGCCTCGGCATCGAGCCGGCGGAGCATAAGATCGTGGTCGTCAAAATCGGCTACCTGGAGCCGGAACTGAAACGCCTGGCGGCGAAGGCGCTGCTGGCCCTCAGTCCCGGCGCGGTCAACCAGGACATCCGGCGGCTGCCATTCACGCGCATCCGGCGGCCCATGTTCCCCTTCGACGCAGACATGGCCTGGTCCCCGCCCGGCTGAAGCCCGCTCCCAGGACCCAACAAAAAACCTCCCGCACTGAGGGGGGAGGAAACCGAAAGTGGGTCAGGTTACGGAATGTGCAGGTTTTCAGCGCCGGGGACTCAAGTCCCCGGCTACGCATGTAAAGTCCACTGAAGTGGACTGCCAGCCTCGGTCTCGACCTACATTTCAGTCCGCTTCAGCGGACTTTACAAACTTAGCCAGGGGTTTAAACCCCTGGCGACCGAGTCAGATGCAGTCGTTTTTGAAACTTGCCCATTGCCTCAGGTTGCAGACGGCTCAGGCCGGGATACTTTCGATGGCCGGCACAGACTCGGCAGGCGGATTGTTCTGCTGCGAGCCTAAGCCCGGCAGCGGTGGCAGCATCTCCAGCCAGTGCTGCCAGTCGAAATCCTGGCCGAACCGGCGGAATTGCTCCCACAGGCGCTCCATCTGGTCGCGCAAGCCGGGATGATCCTCAAGCCAGCGCTGCCAGTCGTCTGCATTCATGCGCTGCCCGAACATACCGAAGGGGATGAACATCTGCGGCCCATCGCCCTGGCCGGGCGTGAAGATTTCATAGCCGCCGGGGCGCTCGCCCAGGGTGACGTCCAGGCTGAGCGTCTCGCCCTCACGCAGCACGGTGAGCGTCACCGTGTCGTCTGGCTCGTAGGCATACAGGCGATCCGCCAGGGTGTGCTCCTCGTCCACCGGCTCGTCGTTGACCGCCGTGATGATGTCCCCGACCTGAAGGCCCGCTTCCTGGGCAGGGCTATCCGCCTGGACTTCTTCAACCAGCGCGCCTTGCTGCACCGGCAGGTTTTCTGAGTCGGCCAGTGCCGCCGTGATCGTGCGGAAAGCCACGCCCAGGTAGCCCCGATTGCCCCCCATCTGCGGGAAGGAAAAGCCCATCGGCCCCTGTGGCCCCATCATGCCGGGCATGCCACCCGTATAGACCTGAGTGATGCTGATCGACGTGCCAGGTTCGATAGGCAGCGTCACGGTCTGCTCCTCGCCATCGCGGTCCACGTCCAGCGTCAGGTCACCGCCATCGGTTACCAAACGCATCAGATCATCCGGGTCGATCCTGCTCACCGGATCGCCGTTCACCGCCGTGATGCGGTCGCCCACCTGCAACAGGTCAGCGGCAGGGCTATCGTCGGCCACGTCGGTAACTTCCAGACCATCCTCGCGGAACTGCAATTCCAGGCCAGCGAAAGCGATCTTCACCTGCCTGCTAAAGCCCGTCGTCCCGGCCTGGGCCTGGGATTCGGTTTCAACAGTGCTGCCCAGCGTGACAGTGATCTCCAACACCTCGTCGCCGCGCTGCACACTGAGGGTAATCTCATCGCCCGGCCGGTGCGCACGAACCAGATCGGCCAGCGCGTGATCCGTCGTCACGGCCTCGCCGTCAACCGCCGTGATGACATCGTCTACCTGCACGCCGGCGGCCTCTGCCGGAGAATCGGCGATCACCTCGACGATGCGCGCGCCGTTTTCCACTTCAGCGTAGCGCACACCGAGATAGGGACGCGCCTGGTTCTCCTGCGCCAGGCCGATTCCCACCGCACCGAGAATCAGCAAAACAACCGTTACAACCGCAATACCGACACGAAATCCTTTTCGTCCAGCCATAGGGTTGCTTCCTCCGTTTGTCCTTTCTCTCCGTGCTGTGCGATTCGCTGCCGGATAGTTTTAACTACCACTCAAGACTCTAGTCCCGGTTCGGCGGGCTTGCGTTAAACGCGGCTGAGTCGCGTCTTAGAAATGTCTATGATTCTGATGAGGAGTGTATAAGAAGATATTACGGATTAGAAATCTGAGGTAACATCCGAATCAAAGGCGGCGGGCCGGCCCTGCACGAACATCACAAGGGAAGCCCGCCGCGCACACATCCGGCGAACGCGCCGCTCTTACAAGCCCTGCGTCTCCCCGGCGTCAGGATCGACTCCCTGGTGGAAGGGGTCTTGCTGACCTAACCAGGGAAAATTCGGTAGCAGGTCAAGCCACTGCTGCCAATCGAGATCGGGGAACAGCTGTCGGAACTGCTCCATGAAACCGGGATGTTCCTGCAAAAAGCGCGGCCAGTCGAAGTCAGGGCTGCCGAACAGACCGAAGGGCGTCTCTAGCCCCTGCGATCGACCGCCCTGCCCCGGCAGCATCGACATCCCTCCTGGTACGATGAAGATGTACACCGGGCCGTTAAAGGTCACACCGCCGGACCCCCCCGGCGCAGGCAATGTCGCTTGCGGCGGCAACGGTTCGGCGGGCAGCATGGGGATGGCCTGGGCCGCGCCGGACTCCGGCATGGCAGGCTCGACCACGATAGCAGGAGGCGTCGGCGCGGACGGGCGGGCCTCAAGTGTGGCTTGCAGTTCGATCTCCTCCTCGCCGCGCAGCAGGGTGATCGTCACCACGTCACCCACTTCGTAGGGATAGAGGCGTTCCGGCAGCGTGCGTTCCTGGTCCACCGGCTCGCCGTTGATGGCTGTGATCACGTCACCCGACACGATGCCGGCGCGGTCGGCGGACATACCGGGATACACTTCTCGCACCAGCGCGCCCTCATCCACTGTAAGCCCCAGATCGTCGGCGATCTCCGGCGTGAGGGTCAAGACGCTCACGCCCAGAAAGCCCCGATCGGTGGTTGTCGTCGCGGGAACCTGCATCGGCGCGACCGGTGTGGCCTCAACGGGCGCTTCGCCCAGCGTGACCGGCAGGTTGATCGTCTCGCCCCGGCGGAGGACGGTCAGGGCCACCGGATCGCCCGGCGCGTAACGAGCCAACAAGGTCGAAAGCGTCTGCCGCCGACCGACCGCCGCGCCATCGACGGCCTGGATCACGTCGCCCACACGCAGCCCAGCCCGGTCAGCAGGCGAATCGGGCAGCACCAGCAAAACACGCGCGCCGTCTGCGCCATCTTCCACGCGCACACCGAGGAAAGGCCGTCCGCCTTCCTGGGCATTGACCAGGCTGGCTGGAGCCAGCCCCACGATCCATAGGACGGCCAACACAGCCGCCAATCCGACCAACAATCGATAGTTGCGCATCTTTTCGGCTCTCCTGATTTAACCTCACCCACCCACTTATCTTGAGCGCGATCCGTGACGCTGCCTCGTCGGGGATACATTCCGATCCTAGCACAGGCAGGCAACCTTCGCCTGAGTGCCACCTGAGAGCACGTTTAGAAGAACGGCAGCCCGGCCCCCCTTTTAATGTTCGGCATCCTCGCCACCGGGACGCAGACGGCGTGGAATGCGGATGGCCGGGCGGGTCTCGCGCACCGAGTCGGCGGTGGGAATGGCGCGCGGCAGACGCACATTAAAAGTCGTGCCGACGCCCACCGTGCTTTCGACGGTGATCCGTCCGCCGTGCGCCTGCGCGATCCAGTGGGCGATGGAAAGGCCCAGGCCCGCGCCGCCGTGTTTGCGGGCACGCGCCTTATCGACGCGATAAAAGCGGTCGAAGATGTACGGCAGGTCTTCCGGCGGAATGCCCTCGCCCGTATCGGCCACCTGCATGACCGCCTCGCCGCCCTCGGCCCACACCCCCAGACGCACCGTCCCCTCCGGCGGAGTATATTTGAGCGCATTGCTGATCAGGTTCAGCAGCAGTTGTTTGAGGCGGTCGTTATCGCCGCGCACCCGCACCGGCTCGAAGCGCCCCAGCGCCAGGCGCGACCCGGCCTCGTCCAGCAACCGTGCCTGGTTGAACACCTCCAGCACCACCGTATCCAGTTCGATGTCTTGCAGGTCCAACGGCAGTTCGCCCGCGTCGGCCTGGGCCAGCAACAACAGGTCGTTGACCAGACGGGCCATGCGTTTGCTCTCGCTGCCGATGGCCTCCAGCGAGTCTGGGTCGGCCCCGTAGCGCCGGATCAGGTCCACATTGGCCTGGATGACCGTCAGCGGCGTGCGCAGTTCGTGCGACACATCCGCCACAAAACGCCGCTGGGCCGTAAAGAGCTTTTCCAGGCGGGCCAGGGTGGCGTTGAAGATACTGGTGAGCTGGCCGAGTTCGTCAGGCGGGCCGTTGTAGGGGATGCGCCGACTCAGGTCGTCGCCGGTGGCGATCTGCGAGGCGGCGGCGGCGATGCTCTCCACCGGGCGCAGAGCGCGTCCCAGCAATGCCCCGCCCAGCGCCGCCGAAACCCCCAGCGCGACCAGGCCGACGACAAGCATGATCACGGTGACGCGGCTTTGCGCTTCCAGGGTCGTCTCCAGCGAAATGCCCGCCTGAATGTGTCCCAGAATACGCCCGGTCGGCGCGACCTGCACCGGGTGAGTCAGCACCCGAACAGGCTCACCGCCAATCGAGACATTGCGCCGCGTCTCCACCGAGGCGCTCAGGGCCTCCGGGTCTAGGGGAGTCGGATAATTCATGTTGCCGGACTGGTACGTGAGACGGCCATCGGCGCCCCAAATCTGTACGAATACGCTGGATGCACGGAACACATCCAGGTTCGGCAGCGCAAAGACAATTGTCGGCAGCCCCAACTCGGTCAGACGTGGCTCCGGGCGAATGTTCTCGACCACGCCACGCACCGTCTCTTCCAGGGTGCGATCGATGGAATCGGTCAGCACCCAGTGCAGCACGCTGGCGACGGTGACGCCAAACACCACCAAGCTCGCCACCAACAGGGCAGAAAAGGCCAGAGTCAGACGCAGGCGGATGCTCATGGCTGCAACAACCGGTACGGATTTCGTGTGGTCATCGTGTACAGTATACGCCCAGTTGATGAGCGTCGCATGAATGCGCCGTCATTTCCCCCCTCGTCCTGGCGGTTGACAAGGGACAGGCAATTAGGGACAATGATTCTGGTATGCACGACGCTGATTTCTCCAGAGGCGGCCTGCCCCCAGGCCGGATTGCACCATAACGCGAACAGGAGGCTGCCGTGATTAAAGACGTGCTTCAGGATGCCGAGCACCGCATGAAAAGCGCCCTCGCCGTACTCGGCGAAGACCTGGCCGGGCTGCGCACCGGTCGGGCCAGCCCGGCACTAGTAGAAAAATTGCAGGTGGACTATCACGGCGTTCACGTGCCCCTGTTTCAGTTGGCAGCCATCACCATCCCCGAACCACAGCAGATCGCCATCCGCCCCTACGACCCTGGCACGCTCAAAGTGATCGAGAAGGCCATCCTGGCGTCGGAACTGGGCCTGACGCCCAACAACGACGGCACCTATGTGCGCCTGAACATCCCCTCCCTCACCGAAGAGCGCCGCCGCGACCTGTTGAAGATCGTTCACAAACGTCTGGAAGAATCCAAAGTCGCCATCCGCAATGTGCGCCGCGCCGCCGTCGATGATCTGCGCGAGTTCGAGCGCGAGAAAATCATCTCTGAGGACGAGCGGGATCGCGGCCTGGAACAGATTGACGAACTGACTGAACGGTATATCAAGGAAGTGGACGAGATCGGCAAACGTAAAGAGCAAGAAGTCATGGAGGTATAAAGGCGGCGTGGAACACAACGGCAATACCTTACCGGCGCACGTACCCCATCATGTTGCCATCATCATGGACGGTAACGGGCGCTGGGCCAAAGCGCGCGGGTTGCCGCGCCAGGCCGGGCATGAGGCCGGGACGGAAAACCTGCGGCGGGTCATCCGCGCCTGTGTGGAGTTCGGGATCAAGGTCCTGACCATCTACGCTTTTTCCACCGAGAACTGGGGGCGGCCTCACTGGGAAATCAACGCCCTGATGCACATTTTGGAAAACGTTATCGACAAAGAACTGGACGAGCTGGACCGCGAGGGCGTGCAACTGCGTCACCTGGGCGAACCGGACCGGCTGCCACGCCGTCTGCAAGAAAAAGTACGCCAGGCGGTCGAACGGACCCGGCACAATGAGCGGCTGATCGTCAACGTGGCTTTCAACTACGGCGGGCGCGACGAAATCGTGCGTGCCATCCGCCGCATCATCGCCGACGGCATCCCCTCCGAACAGATCACCGAAGACCTGGTGGAACGCTATCTGTACACTGCCGGGTTGCCCGACCCTGACCTGATTATCCGCACCAGCGGGGAATTGCGCGTCAGCAACTTTCTGATCTGGCAGGGCGCTTACGCCGAATACTATTCCACCCCAACCTACTGGCCGGACTTCGACAAGGAAGAGTTGCGCAAGGCATTGATTCACTACGGCCAGCGCGAGCGACGGTTTGGCACGCTCGTCGCCCAATCCTAAGTACCGGCCATGCTCCGAACGCGCGTTGCTGTCTCCCTGGTGTTGTTGCCCATCTTTGCCGCGCTGGTCGTGGCGGGAAATGGGTATTACCTGGCCGGCGTCGCCCTAGCCCTGAGTCTGGGCGCGTGGGAACTCAATCGCCTGATGAAAGCGGGGGGCTACTACCCCTCGCTTTCCATTTCGCTGCTGCTGCTGGGGGTGTTGCTGCTGGTCGAGTACTGGTCGCAGACCTGGCCCGGCGGGGCTAATGTGCTACGGCCCGGCGTAACCCTCTGCATCATCCTGGCGATGTACTGGAGTCTGCGCGGGTACTATCGCGGCAACAAGATGCCGCTGGCAAACTTCTCCCTCACCCTGGCGAACGGCCTGTACCTGGGCTGGCTGGGGGCGCATCTGCTGGCCCTACGCAGCCTGCCCGCTGGGGAGTGGTGGACGCTGACCGTGCTACCTGCGGTGTTCGCCGCCGATAGCGGCGCCTACATGGTCGGGATGCGCTTCGGCAGACACAAGCTGGCCCCCTGGGTCAGCCCCAAAAAGACGTGGGAAGGTTTCATCGGCGGGATCGTCTTCGCTGCCGTCTTTACGGCGCTCGTTGGTGGGTTGTGGTGGTGGCGCGATCCCTGCCTGAACATCTTTCACGGCGCGATCATCGGCACGCTGATCGCCATCGGCGCGCCGCTGGGCGACCTGACCGTGTCGGCGTTCAAGCGGCAGTTCGGCGCGAAGGACACCAGCCACCTGATCCCCGGTCACGGCGGCGTGATGGACCGCATGGACAGCATCCTCGTCGCGGTGGTGATCGGGTATTACTACATTCTGTGGTTCACATGAAGAGCAAACGCTTGAAGTTTTACCGATCCAGTATCTGGAACCACACAATCTGCATGTCCGTGCCTATGAGTTTGCAGTCAGCCTGGATTTACCCACAACCTACGACGCAAATTATCTCGTCGTCGCGCAGGAGCTTGGCTGCGAGTTCTGGACGGCAGACCGCCGGTTGGTCAACGCCGCCGGTGAAACCTTCCCCTGGGTCAGGTGGCCGGGCGATCACTCCCCCACCACAGCATAAACCTGCGCCCCGTCGAAATCCGCGACCAGCCGCAGATACGGCGCATCGGCCACTGCCGAGCGCATGTCCAGGGTTTGTGTGAACGGCGCGCGCCAGCGCCACATGCCCGCCAGCGAATCCGGGTCGGCCACGACCTGCGGCACGAGCACGTAGTCGATCCTGTGCCGTTGCAGCAGATCGGCGTTGGCGGGATCGGCAGGATTCTGCCAGAAGGCCAGCAGCGCCGCCTGCTCAGCCTCGGCCCGCGCGGTGTGGCGAAAGAACGGCTGCGGGCGAAAGTACACCGTATCCCGCTCAGCAATGATCGGCGCCCAGTCGGCCTCATGCGGGCCGGGATGGTTGAGGATGCGCGCCTCCGGCGGCGTGTTGTCGCGCAACCAGACCATTGCCTGCACGTCCGCCGCCGACGAAAACGCGCCGTAGAAGCTCACAAGTCCCTTACTGGCGCGCAGCAGTGGCCCGGCAAAAACCGCTGCCAGGATCAGCCCTGCCGCCGCCAGGCCGAGCGCGGGCCAGGCCAGCCGGTCGATCCAGCGGCGCACACGCGCCCATCCGATTCGCCCGGCTAACCACAGCGCCAATCGCGCCGATAGATAAGCATAGGGAATGATCGGACCGTGCCAGGCGATGCTGAACGGGTAGTCGTACTTGAGCAGCGGCGCAAGCAGCCCCGGCAACAGGCGAGCCAGAACGCCGGTCGTGCTGAAGTCAATCACCAGCAGCAGCCAGCCCACCATCAACACATCTAGCGGCGTGCGGCGGCGCAAGGCAATCACGGCCCCGCCCAGCGCCAGCGGCACGATCAGCCCGCCGTGAAAGAACAGCAACACGCGCCAGTGGTTCGGGTCAATCTCGAAGGGCGAGGCGATGCTGCTGCCCAGCAGTGGCGCGATCCGGGCCAGCCAGGGTGAAATGCCCAGCAGCGCCAGCAGCGGCACAACGACGGCCATCACCAGCCACGCTTTGAGCGACGGACGCGGGCGGGCCAACCAGATCGTCGCCAGCCAGGGCGCGTAGCCCAGGATCAGGACGATGGTCGTGTCGGGGTGAGTCAGGGGGACGGCGCTCAGACATACCGCCGCGAACAGAGCGTCTGGCCAGCGTTCGCCGCGCAGGTAGCGGGTGATGAAGATCACAAAGCCCAGCGCAAACCCCAACGCCATGATCGTCGTGAAGTGCGAGTCCATGTAGGCGGTGAACAGCCCCGTCCCCAGCAGGCCCATGAGCGCCAGCGCCGCTCCCGCATGACGAATGGGCGGCGCGCCCTCCCCGTGCCTGGGAGCAAGTGTCTGCCCGCCGACATCTGGCGGCTGACGACTGACGGCTGACAGCTGACCGCTGATTGCTGCCTGCCGACCGCTCTCATCCAGCCAGTCCTCTACCTCATTTCCCAGGTCGAACAGCAGCCAGAGGAACAGCACGGCCAGCACCGCCGCCACCACGAACTGCACCGTGTGCAGCCCCGCGTTCAACTGCTGGCTCAAATAGGCCGTCAACGCGGGAAAACCGGGCGAGTAGAGGTATTCGATCTCCGGGTGGAAGGGCGCCAGCGTGGTCAGCGATCCGCTCTGCCGCAACATCAGCGCCAGATAGCCGAACCCCTGCGCATCAGTATCCAGCGGCACGGGCAGCAGGAAGATCGGCAGGGTAAACAGCGCGGCGGCGACGGCAAAAAAGACCAGTTCCCGCCGCCCCGGCCAACCGATCTCATGATCGGCCAGGCCCGCCGCCTCCCCGCGCCGCGTGCCCAAAGCCAGCGTCCCGCCGAGGAAGATGCTCACCAGCAGGGCAAATAGCAGATAATCGAGCGTGAGGGAGTCCCACCCGAACAGAGCCGCCAGAAAGAGCGCCCCGGCGACAATGACCGCGAGAGCCAGGATCGCCGCCAGGCCAACGCGGGGCGCGGCCCGCTGGCGGGTAAGAGCCGGGGGCAATGGCAACGCCGGGGCCAACATCGCGCCCGCACCCAGCACCACTGCCCCGAAGACGAATAGCACGAAGACAAACATGGGCAGCTATTGTAACGTGCCACCAAGCGTGGGCAAATCGGTGGGTTAGACGCTTCTCCTTTTGCCAGAAAAGGCTATAATGTGGGATACCATTGGCTGCGTGCGGGATAATTCGGGATAACTACCGCGATGGGACGCTGGGGCTGGCGCGAGATAGCCACACTATGCGTATCGGTCTGGGTGATTGCAGCATGCGGCCCAACCCTTCCGCCCATTACGTCCGACATGACCGCCCTGCCCCAGATTACACCCCTGCTGCGCACCGCACCGCCCTCCGCCTCAAGGATATCCGGTACGCCGGCGGCAGCCACACCGGTCGGTCGGCCAGACTCGGATCGCACCCCTGTTGCCGCTGCCCCCCCACGCTACTATACAATCCGCCCCGGCGATACCCTGGAACGTATCGCCGACCGGTTTAACGTGAGCCTGGCCAGTTTGCAGGAAGCTAACGGCGGACACCTATCTGAACCGCTGGTCCCAGGATATGTCCTGTTAATCCCTGCCTCAATGTCCGTTTTTCCAACCGGAACTTTTGCGCGTATTTTATTAACCAACACCCCTCTTCCGCTTACATTGCCTGCGCCGATCTGCCACGACACACCTGCCGACGAAACGATCTGCCTGGGCTGGGTGGCAAATCCCCTGCCGGACACGCTGATAAATGTCATCGTTCAGGTTAGCCTGCACGGGCTGTCAGGAGAACCGATGGGCCAAAGCACCACCTCCCTGAACCAGACCATCATCCCACCAGGAATGGGCGCGCCTTATGCAGCGCGTTTCCGTACTCTATCCGGCGAAGTCTCTGCGGCGGCGGCTCTATTGAGCGCCGAACAGGTTCAGCCGGGCCGCGCGCCTGCCGCGCCACTGACCGTGATCGAATCGCGGACCGCGCCGGAGGGGGACGCCGTGCACATCTGGGCCACATTCCGCCACACCGGCAGCACGCCGCTCATCGACGTGCTGGCCGTGCTGACTCTGTTCGATGGCGAGGGCCGAGTGACGGGCTTTCGCATTCTGCGGGTCGATAGCGCGCTCGCGCCGGGCGGGGTCATCCGGCTAGACGCTCAGGTCACGCCACTGGGCAGCGGCACAACCCGCCACCAGGTTTACGCCGAGGGCCGACCGGTGGAATAACCGTTGGATGCAAGGGTAGGCTAATCTTCCGGCGGCTGCGCCGGCTCGATGCCCCGATACGTGAACAATTCGGCCTCGTCAGAAGCCCGTTCGATCTCCGCCAGCGCCTCGCCCGCGAAACGGCAGAACAGCGCCAGCAGAGCCTGATCCACCTCGCTGAACGGCTCCGCACCCGGTTGGTTGAGCACTTCCACGACCCCCAACACCCGGCCATTGCCGATCAGTGGCGCGGCAGCAATCGACTGCGTGCGGAAGGCAACCGCTTCATCGATGCGCGCAGAGAAGCGGGGATCGGTGCGCACGTCGCGTACCACGCAGGGCTTGCCGTTGGCCGCGACCCATCCGGCAATACCCTCACCAGGGCGCAGCCGCCGCCCTTCCAACCCGCGCGCCGACCCCTGCACGATGACAAATTCCAGTTCGTTTGTCGCCGGGTCGAGCAGCATCAGGGAGCCGTCCGGCGCGGCGAGCAGGTCCAGCGTTTGCTGCACGATCTGGCGCAGCAACCCCAGCAGGTCGTCGTTCGACTTGAACCGTTCCTCGGCCTCGGTCAGCGATTGCAGCGCCTGAAAGAAGCTCCGCAGGTTAAAAAGTTCCCGACGCAGCGCATCATTCTCTGCACGGAGGCGATTCAACTCGCTTTGTAGCAGGGTTGTGGGATTACTGACCATGTTACACCTCCAACTCAGTGAGTAGCCAGTGTAACACGCCTTTCGATTTGGGAAAAATCCTCGCCCGGCAAAGCAAACGGGGCGATCCGCAGATCGCCCCACCGCATTGCCGTTTGCTGCGCCGTCTAACGCGCCGTCGTATTCTCCGGCGTCCAATCCTCCGGCACAATCAGCGTGCCGACCGTCTCACCGCACACTGCCGCTTCCAGCACGCCCGGCTCCCAGAAGTTCAGCACGATGATCGGCATACTGTGCTCCATACACAGCGTAAACGCCGTCAGGTCCATCACTTCCAAACGGCGGATCAATGCCTCATCATAAGTCAGGCGGTCGAAGCGGGTAGCGGTAGGGTCTTTCTTGGGATCGGCGGTGTACACGCCGTCCACTTTGGTCGCCTTGATGATCGCATCGGCGTTGATCTCCGCCGCACGCAGGGCCGCCGCCGTATCGGTGGTAAAGTAGGGGTTGCCCGTACCACCGGTCAAAACGATGACACGCCCCTTTTCCAGGTGACGAATAGCCCGCTTGCGAATATACGGCTCGGCCACCTGATTCATCTGAATGGCCGTCTGGACGCGCGTCGTCACGCCCAGCCGTTCCAGGGCGTCTTGCAGCGCCAGGCCGTTCATCACCGTCGCAATCATGCCCATGTGATCGGCAGTGGTGTGGTCCATGCCGCGTTCCACACCGACTTCGCCGCGCCACAGGTTGCCGCCGCCGATCACCACCGCCGTCTGCGCGCCGGTGGCGTGCACGGCTCTGATGCGCTCGGCGATAAAAGCGGCCTGTTCGGGGTCGATGCCGTAACCGTCCGGCGGGGCCAGGGCCTCACCGCTCAGCTTGATCACCACGCGCTTGTATCTGGACACTTTGCCATTCAAAGCCATGTTTCTTCCACCCCCATCCCTGCGACGCCCGTCAGCGGCCCTGGGCCAGCCCCGACGCAGTCTTCAGGCGCGACCAACGCGGCAGCAGCATCGTTTCGTGCAGCACGAGCGCGAGGACAGCAATCACGACGATAAACGGCCCGATGATCTCCAGGCCGATGTTCCGCGCCAGGATACCAGCCAGCCCTGGCAGCAGCGCGATGCCGATGCCTGCCGCCCCGACCTGGAAGCCGATGGCGTTGGGCGCGTGTTCGCTGCCCACGCGGCCCGGCGTCTCGGCGATCAGCGTCGGAAAGATCGGTGCTAGAGCGAAGCCGACCAGCGCCAGCCCCAAAAAGCTGAGCCAGTCCACCGCCCGCTGGGTGATCAGCAGCGCGCCGACGATGGTACCGATCATGCACAGCCGCAGGGTCAGCCGTGCGCCGATCTGTTCAATCACCAGGCCCAGCACCACACGCCCCACCGTCAGGGCCGCCCAATAGATGCTGACCCAGATTCCGGCGATCGACGCGGCAACACCCCGACTCTCATAGAACAGCGTGTAGCTCCAATTGCCCGCTGCGCCCTCTGTGCCGGTGTAGACAAAGAACAGCGCGATGCCCAGCCACACCAGCGGCAGGCGCAGCGTTTCCCGGTAACTCACCCGGCGCGCCGGGGTCGCTGAGGTCGCCGACTCCGTGCGTATCAACGGTTTCCACTGGCTGCGCGTCGCCACAAACGCGGCGACCATCACCCCCTGAAGCAACCCGATCACCACGTAGCTCCACCGCCATACCAGCCCCCAGTTGAACACCTGCGTGATGATCAGCGGCGCCACCGTCGCGCCCAGGCCGAAGCAGGCGTGCAGCCAGTTTAACTGCCGGGGACCGTAGTGGGTAGCGATGTATGTGTTCAGCCCGGCGTCCACCACGCCCGACCCTGCGCCGCTGAAAAAGCCGATCCCGACAAACACCCACCAGCCGGGCGCAGCGCCCAATGCAACCAACGCCAGCAGCTTGATCCCACTGGAAAGGATCAGCGCCGGCCCGACGCCCAGGCGGGTCATCAGCCGCCCGCTGGCGAAACTGGCGAACATATAGCCGAGCGTGCCCGACAGCAGCGCCGCGCCCATCGCATCCTGTTCCAGGACGAAATCGCGGCGGATGAACGGCCACGCCACGCCCAACAGTTGATCCAGCCCCAGGAATACGAAGGCCACATAAGACAGCAACAGAACGGAAAAGCCGGTTTTCGATTTCGGAGTCATGCTCCCTCGCCAATGCGACGCCTATCATGCGCCGCTGGAGGATCGTCCGCAGGTGAAAGAGGGTAACATCCTCCTGCATCTGCTCACGGCTAAATGCAGAATGCTGATTGCCACCAGGCAAAAAAAGGGGGATTAGCTACATCCTAATCCCCCACGACGTACATCTGTCACCCTATTCACCGTTGCCGTCGGCAGATTCACCGATGGCAAAGCGGGCGAACCGCCCAACCTGGATGTTTTCGCCCAAATCGGCAATCGCCTGTTGGATCATCTGAGCGACCGTCTTGGTGTCATCCAGGATGAATTCCTGGTCGAGCAGCACGATGTCCTGGTAGAACTTGTCCATGCGGCCCGCGACAATTTTATCGGCGACGGCTTCTGGCTTGCCCTCGTCCAGGGCACGCTTGCGCTGAACAGCCTTCTCCGCCTCCACCAGTTCGGCAGGCACATGCTCACGGCTGACGTAACGCGGCGACATGTTGGCAATATGCAGCGCCAGGTTGTGCGCCAGTTCGCGGAACTGCGGCGTCTTGGCGACGAAATCGGTCTCGCAATTGAGTTCCAGCAGCACCCCCACGCGGGCGTTGTGGTGCAGATAGGTCTCGATCAGGCCCTCATTGGTGGCGCGCCCGACTTTCTTGGCGGCCTTTGCCAGGCCTTTTTCCCGCAGATATGTCGTTGCCTTATCCATATCCCCCGCATATTGTTCGAGGGCCTTTTTGCAGTCCAGCGGACCGGCGCCGGTCAGGTCGCGCAGGTCCTTGACCATCTTGGCAGTGATTTCCATACCTATTCTTCTTCCTCGTCTTCGCTCAGGCCCACGTCCACGTCTTCGATTTCTTCAAACAGGTCGGTGCTGCGCAGCTTCGCCAGGGTAGCCTCGCCCAGGTAAGCGCCGTCGTCCGCCTCCTCTTCGTAGCGATCTTTGTCATACACCTCGTCGCCAGACCCCATCTCCGCGACCACCGCCTCGTCGGCATACGCCTTGCGCAAGTCGCGTCCCTCCAGGACAGCGGTGGCAATGGTGGAGGTGATCAGGCGGATGGCGCGGATGGCGTCATCGTTCCCGGCGATGATGTGATCGACCTCGTCGGGGTTGCAATTCGTGTCTACAATGGCGAGCACCGGGATATTCAGCGAGTTAGCTTCCTTGACGGCAGTCGCCTCACGCACGGTATCGACCACATACAGCAGATCGGGCAGACGCCGCATCTCGCGGACGCCGCCCAGGCGCATCTGGAGTTTATCGACCTCGCGCTGGAGCAGCAGGGCTTCCTTCTTGGTCAGGCGCGCCCATTCGCCCGCATCGCGGGCCGCTTCCAACTTCTTCAAGGAGTCGATGCGTTCACGGATGGTGCGCCAGTTGGTCAGCGTGCCGCCGAGCCAACGCTCGTTGACGTAGGGCATTCCGCAACGCTGCGCTTCCTGGGCGATGGTCTCCTGCGCCTGGCGTTTGGTCCCAACGAACAGGATCGTGCCGCCGCGTGCGACGGTATCCCGAACCAGTTCACAGGCTTTTTCCAGTTGCGTGACGGTCTGTTGCAGGTCGATGATGTGAATGCCGTTGCGCTCGGTGAAGATAAACGGCTTCATCTTGGGGTTCCAGCGGCGCGTGCGGTGGCCGAAGTGCACCCCGGTCTCCAGCAGGGCTTTCATGGAGACAACAGGCATGGTGATCCTTCCTTTGAACGGTGTTTGGCGTTCACGCCGTTCACTTCGCGTGGCAATCTCTGGTTTTCGGGCAGAGACAACACCGGCGCGATCCCGGCGTGTGGTATTGGCTTGCCAACAACGGCAGGGCCGAAGGGGTATTGTAACGGAAGCCGGGCCAGGATTCAAGGGGAAAGAACGTGCCCTTTCGCCGCGCCCCTTACCCTGGCCCTAACCGGTGTAGCGCCTCGCGCGCCGCCGACTGTACGTCCGCGTCGGGATCGGCCAGCGCGGCGGTGAGCGCCTCGGCGGCGCGGGGATCGTGTAGCCAGCCGAGCGCCACCGCTGCCCGCCGCCGCACTTCTGCCTCGGAATCCTTCAGCGCGCCTATGAGCGCCTGCGACGCCCGCGCGCTGCGCGTGAGTCCCAGCGCCGCTGCCGCCGCGCCCCGCACTTCTACATCTGCGTGCTTCAAGAGTGGAATCAGCGGCCCGGCGGCGCTCCGGCCCACCCGGCCCAACGCCGCCGCCGCCCGCCCGCGCGCCCCAGAGTCGGCGTCCATGTCGCTCAACAGGGCGATCAACGGTTCGACGGCGCGCGCGCCCTGCCGCCCCAGCGCCTTGATCGCCTCGTCGTGCTCGGCAGGGCTGCGCCTCCGGTCGCGCAGGGTCGCCACGAGCAGCGCACTGTCTTTGTCCCGTCGTCCAGACGCCACCGATGTGCTCCGCGTCCGCATCAGATGCGCACTATTGGAACATCCCCAACTCAAGTATACTCACTTTTGCGGAATGGCCCTGTGTTGAGAATGCTGATGCCTACGGAACCCCTTTCTGAAGAATCGCCTGTTCCTATTCCGGCGCAGAACGCCCCCTGGCGGGCCGCCGCGTTGCTGACCGGCGGGCTACTCTTCGCCATCCTGGGGCAGGCCCAGTACACGGTCGCGCAGGACCCCCTCCGCGCGCTGCTGTGGTACGGGATCGGCGTCATCCAGTGGATCGCGGCGCTGCTGCTGCCGGAGACGCGGGCGGCGCTGGCGAACCGAAACGCGCCCCCCTCCAGCCAGGAGTTTCCTGGCACGGTGGGCATGTTGCGGAATCTGTTCGCCACCCGTAAGCGGGTGCTGCTGGCCCTGGCCGGGACGATTTTGGGCGTCATCACCTACGCCGCCGCGTGGGATGAGCATGTAGACGCGCTGCTGCTGCTCGCCTGGATCGGGGGAACGGTCTGCTGGTGGATCGCCCTGAGCGAACCGGGCAGGCGGCCCTGGCGCGAATGCCTGCCGCGTCAGCTCGTGATCCCGCTGAACCTGCACACCCTGGCGCTGGCCGTTATCCTGCTCGCCGGAGCAATGGCGCTGTTCGGTGGGCTGGCAACTTCCCCCGGCGAGATGATCAGCGACCACGCCGAATATCTGATGGACGTGGTGCACCTGATCGACGGGGACTGGCGCGTGTACTTTGCCAACAACAGCGGCAGGGAGCCGTTCTTCTTTTATCTGGTGGCGCTGGCGACGCTTCCGTTCGGTGTGTCCTACCTGGCGCTCAAGATCGTCAGCGCGAGCGCGGCCCTGCTCACGCTGCCCGTCCTGTATGTGCTGGGCCGCCAGGTAGAAGGTCGCCTAGGCGGACTGGCGGCGGCGGGGCTGGGTGCATTCAGCGTGTGGACACTGATCATGGGCCGAATCGGATTCCGTGTGATGCTGGCCGGACTGGCTTCGGCGCTGCTGCTGGCGGCGCTGTGGCGGGCGCTGCGGTCGGGCCGCCGCGCCGACTTCCTGCTGGCCGGGCTGGCGTTAGGTCTAGGCCAGTTCAGCTACATGGCCTTCCGCCTGGCGCCGCTGATGGTGCTGATGGGTGTGGGCCTGCGCTGGCTGGACTGCCGGCGCCCGTCGGAGCGCCGCCGTCTGCTCTTCAACCTGATCGCGCTGCTGGCACTGGCCCTGATGATCTTCACGCCGCTGCTGAGCTTTTGGGTGCACTTCCCGCACCTGTACTGGTATCGGGCGGAGCGTCAGGTGGGCGCGGTGGAAGGCGACGCGATCCCGAATCTGCTGGAAGGGCTAGCGAAGTCGCTGCTGATGTTCAACTTCACCTCCGATCCGGTGCCGCTGAATGTGGTGCCGCGTCTGTCGCACAACCCTGCTTTTCCATCAGCGGCCATGCCGATCCTGGGGCCGGTGACGGGCGCACTGCTGCTGCTGGGGCTGATCGCCGGGCTGTGGCGCGCATGTCTGAGCCGCCGCGCCCTGGACCTGTATCTGCCGCTGGCGCTGCTGGTGTTCGTGCTGCCGTCGGCGCTGGCGCTGGCTGCCCCACTGGAAACGCCCAGCGCCCGCCGTGCGATAGCCGCCCTGCCGCCGGCGATGGTCCTGGCCGGGAGCGCGTTGGCCCTGCCCGTCCGCCTGATGGATGCGAAAGGGTCCGGGCGCGCGCTGGCGACCCTGTTGCTAGGAGGCGTACTGGCGCTAAACGCGGTGGTGGACCTGGACGCCTACCTCAACCTCTACCTGCCCTACTATCACCGCGACAAGCCGCCGCACCACGTCCTGGCAGACCAGTTCCGCGCCTTCCAGGTGCAGGGTGGGCGGCTGGAAAACATCTATATCGTCTATGGGACGGCGGGTGGCTGGGTCGATCCCCGGCTGGTGGCCGTCTGGATGGGCGAGCCACGCTGGGATCAGGTGCTGTTGCAGATCGACCCGGCGGCGTGCCCAGCCCGCCCCCCCGACGGCGGAACACTGCTGTTCGCGCTGGGCCTGGGCGATCCTGATAACCTGCGCAACCTGGCCGTGTGCTTCCCAGAGCACCACGTCGCCAGTTACATCCTGCCGAACCAGACGGGCTTCATGCTGTTCACGGCGCCGCCTGCTCGCTGAAACAGATCAAACAGAGCGGCGGACGAATCCGCCGCTGCTGCGCTTCCTCTACACTTCCCCCAAACCGAGGAAACCTTCATTCCCCACGCTGGTGGCCGGGCGGGGGTTCCGGCTCATAGGTGTGCAGATCAATGCCTTCGCACTGACGACGCCAACCATGCGCGGGCGCCCAGGGCGGCGGCGGATTCTGGCAGGCACCTGCACCCTCCTGGTCCAGATAATCGGCCAGCAAGTCGGCGAACAGATCGCTCAGGTTGATCACCGGCAGCGCGGCGACCTGATCCTCGGTGAGAGCCACCACAAAGCTGACGATCCAGCCCTCGGTTTCGCCGTAGCGAATCTTCAACCAGCCGGTCGGATCGGAAACGGCCAACACTTCCACCGTCTCACTCGCCTGAATCACCCCCAGGATGGCGCTGCCCAACGTTGGGTATTCGTGCACGATCACAGTGGCACTGAGTTCGACGGCAAATTCGGGATGCTCTGGCGTCCAGCCTTCTGCTGTGAGCTGTGGAAATTCCGCCGCATCAATCAGGACGGGAAATGCCGGCACCGCCACCGGCAGGGCAGTGTAATCACCGGTCACTTCCACCACACACAAATTGACCCACCCCTCCACGCCTTCCACCAGGTCTACCCGTAACCATGCCTGGGCGTCGTAGGCTTCAACGCCGCTGCATGTAAAGTCCGTTGGGAAGTCGGTCCGCCCGGTGGCAGTGAGGGAAAAACCGGGATAGAGCGTGCCGCGAATCATGAATTCCGGGCCGGGGCCGCTGCGCACATTGACCGCCTCTTCGAGAGGCGTAATGGTCACAGGGACAGATTCTTCACCTTGCGCCTGGGCAGTCAGAGTGACTGGCAAGAGCATAAGCACGACCAGCGTAATCACAACAACGGTCCTGACACGTAGTAACATTGCCTCTCCTCCACCACTCAATGGGCTTCATCCTCATCATATGCCCTTTGACGCCGAAAATAGTAAACTTTGGTAAAGACCAAAACCTTCTAACGGAATTATCCCATTTCCTGGCGCGACTTTTGGCCCGCTCTTACGTAGACTATAGGTGGAGCGGGTACGCTTGTTTTCACGATACAGGTAAGTGAGGGAAAAATGAGGAAAATCGCTGTGCTGATGGTGGTATGTTCGCTCGTGTTGGGGGCGCTACCGGCTTCGACTGCGGCGGCTGCGCCCATCGCAGACCTGACTGCGCTCGCCCGCTATTTTCCGGATACGGCCCCACTTTTCATTGCCACGCGCACCGACGATGGGTTCATCGCAAGCCTGGACGGCCTGCTGGCGCAGGTCGCCGCGCGTCTTTCAGACAACATCGAAAACACCTCGTTGTCTGCCGAACTAGATCGCATCGCCGGGCAGATTTCCGGCGGCACCGGCGACTTTGAGACGGTCTTCCGGCCCTGGCTGGGCGACGTCGCCGCCATCGGCCTCCCGACAATGGCCAATCTGTCGGAAACATCTGCCGGCATCGGCCCGATCTTGATCGCCGTCAGCATCACCGACGCAACGGCGCTGGAAAGCTGGTTGACCGACCTGTTCGACCGGATGGGACAGGATGTGGAACGCACGGCGGGCGATGGCTACGTCGTGCTGGACCTCAGCGTGCGCGCCCAACAGCGCCAACATCTCTACTTCCTGATCCGGGACGACGCCCTGCTGATCGCCAACGACATGGAGCGGATGCCTGCCGCCGGGGCCGCGAGCCTGGCCGAGGCCGAACGCTTTACCGAGGTAATGGGCCTGCTGCCCGCCGACGACTATAGCATCGCCGTCTACCTAGACATGCAGGTGCTTGGCCGCTACAGCCTGGAGATGAACGCCGCGATGCTGCCGGACATGCCGGATATGTCCGCCTGGATGGACCTGGCCGGGGTGCAGGCGTGGGGCTTTACCCTGCTCAACGGCGAAGCCCTGACGATGGACCTCGTGCAGACGTTGGGCGACCTGAGCGCCCTGGAAGATATGGGCATTCCGGTCGGCGCGGCCATGCAGAGCGCCCCGGTAGACCTGAACTTCGCCGCCAACGTCCCGGCGGATGCGCCGCTGGTGATCCTGAGCACGGACCTGGGGCCGGGTGCGCTGGCCGGACTTGAGGCGCTTCAGGCCATGATACCGATCCTGGAAGAGCAGATGCAGGCCATGCCCAACGGCGAAGAGGCGCTCGAAGAAATGAACATCGAGGGTGCCCTGAACCTGCTCCGCATGACCTTCACGGGCTTCACCGGCCTGCAACTGGAAGACGTGTTGGCCTGGATGGACGGCGACTTCGCCCTCTACGCCCGTATGATCCCGCTTGCAAACCCCGTTCCCAACCTGCCGATGACGTTCGACCTAGCAGCGGTGGTCGAGACGAGCGACCCGACAGGGACGCAGGCCCTGCTGGACGGGCTAGCGAACGGCCTGGATCGCTACAACCAGGACTTCAGCCGCGAAGAGATCAGCGGCGCGGACATGATCGTGCTGCCGGACCTGATTGAGAATCTGATAGAAGACCTGCCGGCAGCGGCGGCAGATACGCCGGAACTCGACCTCGTGATCGGCACAAACGACGAAGTTTTCGTCGCGGGCACGCGCGCGGCGGCGACCTATAGCCTGGCCCCCAGCGGCGACAGCCTGGCACAAGACCCGGCAGTCCTGGCGGCGCAGGCATATCTGCTGCCCAACACCGTGCAGATGTGGTATGCCAACCTCGGCACGCTGGCGGACCTGATCGAAACCCTGGCCCCACGCGAGCAGGAAACCGTGATGGCGCTGCGGCTGTTCAACACGGCGACGATCAGCAGCACGACCGCTGAAGACGGCACGACCATCGCCCGCTTCGTGATCACGCTGGCGGAATAACCGTCTGCTGAAAATCGATGCGCCAGGGCGCCTGATGTAACGCCCTGACGCAAAAACCTGTAGTAGGGGCGACCGGTCGGTCGCCCCTGCCGATTTCTGAGATGGAAGCATTCTGCGGTATCATCTCGCCGTCGAGAAAAGGACCGTCGATGTCAGAAAACAATACAAACCCTCCTCCATCCCCTGCCACAAAACGTCCCGCTGTCCACTGGCGGCGGCTGCTGGGCTATCTCAGCCCATATAAGCTGCGCATGGCCGCTGCATTGCTGGCGTTGATCTTCTACAGCGCCGTCGGGCTGATCTTCCCGCTGGTGATCGTGCAACTGCTGGACTCCATCCTCAGCCAGCGCGACGCCGGCTCGCTGAACGCGATCACGCTGGCGTTGCTGGGGCTGTTCCTAGCCCAGTCGGCGGCGATGTTCTTTGAGTCATATAACCTGGTCTATATCGGCGAGCGGATCGTGCTGGACCTGCGCGCGTCGCTGTATCGACGGCTGCAAGAACTCTCGCTGGATTTCTACGCCGAACGGCGCGTGGGCGAGATCGTCTCGCGCCTTTCCAGCGACGTGACCCAGGTGCGCAACGTGCTCACCAACAGCGTATCGGCGCTGCTCAGCCAGATCATCTCGCTGATCGGGTCGGTGGTGATCGTTTTCGCGCTCAATCCTCACCTGACGCTGTTTATCCTGATCCTGGCGCCGGTGTTGCTGGGGATTGCCGCCGTCTTTGGGCGGTCGTTCCAGCACCTGAGCACCCGCGTGCAAGACGAAACCGCTGCTGCAACGGTCGCCGTTGAGGAAACCCTGCAAGGGATTCGCGTGGTCAAGAGCTTCGCGCGCGAGACTCACGAAATCAACCGCTACGAAGCCGCCCTAAAGCGCCTGTTCGACGCCGGGATGCGCCTGGCGATCTTCCGCGCGGCTTTCGGCGCGCTGATGGCTTTTTTGGGCTTCGGCGCGATTGCTGCGATCCTGTGGTTTGGCGGACGGGAGGTGATCGAGGGGCGCCTGACCGTCCCGATGATCAGCGGTTTTCTGATCTACGGCATCACCATCGCCGCCAACCTGGGTGGGCTGGCCGGGCTGTACGGCCAGTTCCGCGAGGCGCTGGGCGCAGTGCAGCGCGTGTTTGAAATCCTGGATACGCGCCCCTCCGTGCTCGATGCGCCGGACGCGCGCGACCTGCCGCCGGTCGAAGGACGTATTACCTTTGACCACGTTTCCTTCGGCTACGACGCCGGCACGCTGCATGTGCTGAACGATGTGACGCTCGACATCGCCCCTGGCGAGATCGTGGCACTGGTGGGGCCAAGCGGCGCGGGCAAGAGCACGCTGTTCAACCTGATCCCACGCTTCTACGACCCCAACGCGGGCGCGGTCTACCTCGATGGACATGACCTACGCACCGTGACGCAACACAGCCTGCGCCAGCAGATCGGTATTGTGCCGCAGGAGACGCTGCTTTTCGGCGGCAGCGTGCGGGAGAACATCGCCTATGGGCGGCTGGACGCCACCGACGAGGAGATCGTCGCCGCCGCGCAGGCCGCCAACGCCCATGACTTCATCACCGCTATGGCCGACGGCTATAACACGGTGGTGGGGGAGCGCGGCGTCAAGTTGAGCGGCGGACAGCGCCAGCGCATCGCCATCGCCCGCGCCATCCTCAAGAACCCGCGCATCCTGCTGCTGGACGAGGCCACCAGTTCGTTGGACAGCGAATCCGAAGAACTGGTGCAGGACGCGCTGGATCGCCTGATGCAGGGCCGCACGACGGTGATGATCGCCCACCGCCTGAGCACTGTGAAGATCGCCCACCGCATCGCCGTGCTGGACCAGGGGCGCATCGTGGAACTGGGCACGCACGACGAACTGATGGCGCGCGATGGCCTCTATGCACGCCTGTACAACATGCAGTTCCGCGATCCTGAAGCAGAACTTGCCGCGCAGCGGGCCGCCCTCGAGGCCGCACGTGCGTCCACCGGCGCGGCCAAGGCCGGACCCAAACGCCGCACCGATACCCTGCGCATCTTGAGCGCCTTCCGGGGCGAGACACCGAAATAAACGGCATCTCCGTGAAAAAAAGAGCGGCGGACTGACGAGTCCGCCGCTACAGAAAGCGTCTTGAGTGGCTTCCGGCTACTTGCTCACCTTGATCCCCAGGCTATTCAGGGCAGCCAGCAGGCCGCTTTGCAGGTCGCGTAGGGTCTCAATCTGCCCCCAGTCAATCCCCAGGTCCACAATCGTCTCCGCGACCGCATCCGACACACCCGTGATGATCGTCCGCGCCCCCTTCAGCCGCGCCGCCTGGATCGTCTTGTCCAGATGATTGGCAACCCCCGTATCCACCAGCGGCACGCCCGTAATGTCCACGATCACCACCTTCGCCCGATACTCGCTGATCCCCCGCAGCAGTGCGCGCGTGATGTCCCGCGCCCGCAACGTGTCGATGCTGCCGATCAGCGGCATCACGATGATGCGGTCCATGATCGGAATGATCGGCGTCGATAGCTCCTGAATCGCCTGTCGCTGCATCTCGATGATCTGCGTTTGGAGACGTTCCCGCTCCTGTTCCGCCTGCTTGCGCTCGGTGATGTCGATCCCAAGCAGCAGAAGTTGCTTTTCGTCATTGTCCGATACCAAAGGAATTTTGGTCGTTTGAAACCAGCAGGTCTCCCCCGAAGGGCCGGTGACCGGCTCTTCGGGGATGAACAGCCGTTGGCCCGACATCATCACCTGGCGATCTGCCTGCAAAAACGCGGCGACCTCGTCTGCATTCGGGTTGAAGTCGGCATCCGTCTTGCCAACGATGTCCTCAACCGTCGTCCCATAGATTTCTGCCAGGCGCTTGTTTGCCAACCGGAAGCACCCATTCCAGTCCTTGATCCCCACCAGCGCAGGCATCAGATCGACGACCTGGCGGAGAAGCTGGCGTTGCTGGCGAATGGTCTCTTCGGCCTGTTTGCGCTCGGTGATGTCATCGTATGTGCCCAGCACTCCCATAATGCTTCCGTCAGTGTCAAGCATAGGGATTTTGCTGGTCCGCAGCCAGATTGTCGAACCGTCAGGCGTGGTCTGCGGCTCTTCATAATTGATCTTCGGCGTACCGCTCTCAATCACGCTGGCATCATCAGCGCGGTAAAGCTCGGCCTGATCGCGCCAGGTCATGGCGTAGTCGTCTTTGCCAATGATCTGGTCCGGTGAAGTCAGCCCTGCATCCTCGGCAAACAGCCGGTTGCAGCCCAGGTAGACCAGATTGCGATCTTTCCAGAAGACGCGCACCGGAATCGTGTCAATAACCTGTTGCAGCATCTGCTGTGAACGGCGTAGGGCAGTCTGGGCCTGTTTTTGCTCGGTGATGTCGCGGATGATGGCAACAAAACAGGCTTCTCCACCGAATTCCACCGGCGCCCCCGATAGCATGACCTTGATGATCGTACCGTCTTTGCGCCGGAATTCCGTTTCGATGGTCTGCGATTGACCACTCTTTTGGAGATGAGCGACAAACCGGGCGCGCTCCTCAGGATGTACCCACAGCCCCAATTCCAGGGCCGTCTTCCCTTTGACCTCGTCCGGCGCATAGCCGAGCACCGTTGCGAAGCCATTGTTGGCATCATAGAACAGGCCATCACTCATGCGGCTGAAGCTGATCGCGTCCGGCGAGGCGAGAAAAACTTTGGAGAACTTCTCCTCCGACTGACGAAGCACTTCTTCGGCCCGTTTTTGTGCCGTAATATTGCGCACGCTGGCCGCCAGACCGACCAACGCGCCAGTTTCATCGAAGATGGAAAAGCTGCTGATGTGGGCTTCAAACTCACTGCCGTCCTTGCGCTTCTGCCGGAGGTCGGCACTCCACCCACCTCGCCGCGCCCAATCATCGCCGCCCACCAACGCTCCGACCTGAGAGAGCAAATCCTCCGGCCAGGTATCGCGCGACGGTATGCCGATCATTTCCAACGCGCCGACATCGTAGCCATACATCTCATGTGCAGCACGATTGGCGTAAATCACGATCCCCTGTGGATTGGAAATCACGATACCGTCCAACGCATTCTCGGCCAGGCTGCGAAAAACCGCCGCCTGCTTCAATATCTCCCATGATTGGAACTCAGGCTGCACAGACACGTATGTTACTCCCCGCGCTCAAAAGCAGCATCGAAAAACGAGAAAAGTCAGGAGGGATTCCTGCTTTGTTGACGCAATAGCCTATCCCCATTCTGGAATACTTTGTAAATCCGGACAAGTTCAACAATGGTTTTTTCACAAAAAATTCAGGGTAGGGGCGACGCATGGGTCGCCCCCTGGGGCATCTCTGCGGCAAACGCTCTTTCTCCGATGAGAAAAACTACTCCAACACCACCACCCCGCGTGGAGGCAGCTCCAACGTGTCGTGCTGCCAGCCGGTCAGGTGATCGGTCATCGGCTGCGGCAACGGGATCGTGTGCGGCTGGGCCGTGTGGTTGATCACCACGAAAACGTCATGCCCCGGCCCCACGCGCCGGCACAACTCGACCCCTTCTGGCGGGGCAAAGCGCGGTGGTTTGCATCCGCTGCTCTCGACCATCCAACGGGCCACGCGCGCCATCAGTGCATCGTCCAGCCAGGCACCCAGGTAGCTGAGGCGCC
Organism: uncultured Anaerolineae bacterium; assembly: GCA_964529715.1. GTDB lineage: Bacteria > Chloroflexota > Anaerolineae > Aggregatilineales > Ch27 > CAZGXI01. Next base: position 28,177 of record CAZGXI010000008.1, read on the forward strand.
CCAGGCGGACCGGGCGCGTCACTAGCGCCGCCTGGCCGTCCAGCCAGCCGTTCGACGGCCCATAGCTCAACATGATCACCGCATCCGCCGCATCCGGCTGAAGCCATTCCGCCCACGTTGAGGCCGTCCCCTCCCCCCAGACGCCAGACACCGGCACGGGTTTCTCTAGCGCGTAGAACTCCTCCACGTGCGCGCCAAGCAAAGCCGCCAGCGGCCCAGGCTGGCGCGATGGCAGCAAGGCATTGTGCACATCCTTCATGCCAGAGCGCGCGCCCAATAGCAGATGCCCCCCCTGCCGGACATAGGCTTCCAGGTGCGCCGCCAGCGCCTGGTCCAACAGGTTCAGGCCCGGCGCAACAACCAGCTTATAGCCGTCCAGCGGCGCGGACGGGTGCACCACATCGATGGTATACCCCAACGCCCGAAGCGGGCGATAATAGCTTAGCAGGTGACGCACCGGGTCAAAGTCGCGGTGATGGCGCTGAAAGTTGATCGCCCAGCGGTCGTCGTAGCTATGCAGGATGGCGATCTCGGCAACAGGAGCTGTGTCGCGCAGCAGGTCGGCGGTCTGTGCAAGTTCCCGGCCAAGCTGCGCCACCTCAGCGTATAGCGGGCGGGGCGCGCCATCTGGCGCAACCAGCGAGCCATGATACTGCTCCTGACCGCCCAGGGCACTGCGCCACTGCCAGTACAGCACAGCATCGGCCCCGTGCCCGACAGCGTGCCAGGCCATCGCCCGCACCTCGCCACGATCCAGCACATTGTTGACGGCCTGCCAGTTGACACAGCCGGGCTGTGTCTCCATCAGCCAGAAATTCTTGCGCTTGAAGCCGCGCGTCAGATCGTGGGCCGCGCCGTTATTCAAATAATCCAGATGGCCCGTGCCGACGTAGTTATCCCACGCAGCCAGGTCCAGGTCGGCGCTGACGGCATAGTGATCGAAAGCGTCGAACCAGGTCATGAAGTTGTGCGTGATCCACTGGCGCGAGTCGGCGTGGCGGCGGATGGCGTCGATCTGCGCGCGCTGGTAAACGCGATAAACATCGGTGATAAAGCGCCGCCATTCTAGCATCAAGGAAGGATTATGCCCGCCAATAGGCAGCGGAATCTGCGCCCAGTCGGTGTATTCCTGGCTCCAATAGGAGGTGCTCCAATGCGTATTCAGCGCGTTCAGGCTGCCGTACTTCTCGCGCAGCCAGGCCTGGAACTGCGCCCGTGTCTGGTCGTCGTGAGAGACACTGTTATACTCATTGTCGATCTGCCAGCCAATTACATGCGGGTTGTGGCCGAAGCGGGCCGCCATCTGACCGGCAATCCGCACACAGAACTGTCGATAACGCGGGCTGGTGGGGGAAAAATGGCAGCGATTGCCGTGCGTGGCGCGCCGCCCATCCTCACGGATGGCCAGCACGTCCGGGTACGTCTGCGTCAGCCAGGCAGGGGGAGCTGCCGTCGGCGTGCCCATCACCGTGACCAGGCCATATTCGGCGGCCAGTTCCACCGCCCGCTCCAACCAATCCAGGTCAAACTGCCCCTCGGCGGGTTCCATCCGGCTCCAGGCAAATTCGCCCACGCGCACCACGTTCAACCCGGCCTCGCGCATCAGACGCAGGTCGTCGCGCCAGCGGCTTTCCGGCCAGTGTTCGGGATACCACGCTGCACCCAGGTACATCGGCTCGTTTCCTTTCTAAAAGAGCAATACGTTCACGACCTGGCCTGATTCTGCGCGCTTTGCCCGTTCGCACAAGCCTTCAGGCAGACAGGCAGGCTGTTTGCGGGTACGAAAATCACCTCGAAATCGATGACCTTTTCGACTGTGAATGTAACCTTTTGCCGGTACACTGAAAATGACCTCATCTGCGACGGGAGCGCCCGCATGACCGACTTTCAACCCGCCTACCTGGCCCTGCTGCGCAGCGGTGAGCTGGCCCGGCGCGTCGAAGCCGCCCAGGAACGCCTGGCGCGCTGCAACCTGTGCGCCTGGGGATGCGGTGCTAACCGCCGGGCTGGTCGGCTCGGCATGTGCAAGACCGGCCCACTGGCGCGCGTGAGCAGCTTCTTTCCACATCTGGGCGAAGAAAACTGTCTGCGCGGCTGGCGCGGATCGGGCACGATCTTCTTTTCGCGCTGCAACCTGCGCTGTCAGTTCTGCCAGAACCACGAGATCAGCGCCGGGGGCGAGGGCCGCGACGTGCAGCCAGACGAACTCGCCGCCATGATGTTGCAACTTCAGGCCCTGGGCTGCCACAACATCAACTTCGTCTCCCCCAGCCACGTCGTCGCGCCGATCCTGGCGGCGGTGTGGATCGCGGCCCAGGCCGGGCTGCGCCTGCCGCTGGTCTACAACAGCGGCGGCTACGATTCCCTGACGGCGCTGGCGCTGTTGGACGGCGTGATCGACATCTATATGCCCGACATGAAGTACGCCGATGCGGGGATCGCCCGGCGCTACAGCAAGATTCCCAACTACCCGGCGCGCAACCAAGCCGCCGTCCGCGAGATGCATCGGCAGGTCGGCGACTTGCAGATCGATCCGCAGACCGGCCTGGCAACGCGCGGGCTGTTGGTGCGCCACCTGGTCCTGCCGGGCGGACTGGCGGGCACAGCGGAGATCGCGCGTTTCCTGGCAGAAGAAATCTCGCGGGAAACCTACATCAACGTCATGGGGCAGTACCACCCTGCTTACCGCGCCGCCGTTGAGGACCTGGGGCCGCTCAGCCGCCGCGTCTGGCTGTCGGAGGTGGCCGAGGCGCGCCAGGCCGTCCGCGCGGCAGGGCTGCACCGTCTGGATTGAATTTATCGCCCGCGATCCAGCGTTGCCCTGGCCTCGTCCAACAGCGGAAGGGCAGCCTCGGCGGCCTGCACGCCCGCCGCGATCACCTCGTCGGTCACGACCTCGTCGCGGCTACGGCATTCCTCGTCCCATACGGCGATGGACGCCGCCACCTGTGCGATCCCGGCGTTGAGGACTTCCACCGCCGGGACCGCTTCGGGAAAAGCCGCCGCTTCCTCCGCTGCTAAGACGAACGGCTGCGGCGCGCTCACCCGCCGCGCACAGGAGATTTCCTCGCGGTTGAGCAGATCCGCCCACAGGTCTGTGATCTCCGTGTGCGCCGTTTCCGCGGCTTGCAGGCGTGCCATGAGATCGGCGCGCAGCGTGGGCAGGTCGCGCGAGCCGGGCTGCCCCATACACGCCGCCAGCAGGCAGCACGCCAGATAGACCCCCAGCAGCTTTCGTGTGCGCATCTCCCCTACCTCGGCGACAGACCGACCGATCAGGCAACTGCCCAAAGTGTATTTCAGTTTCGCCGGGGACAAAAGCCGCTTCACCCCCCAGATCACTTCAGGCGCACACAGCCGACCGAATCCTGTGTGCCCTTTGCAATGCGCGCCGTGCGACATCCTCCCCCTTCAGGCGACTCGCCGCCCGCGCCCGGCCCTGGTATCATTCACCGGTATGAGTGAAGATCGCATCTCGCAGCCCGCTGCCGATCTGCCAGCCGAGCCGGGTGAACCTGCTTTTGAAGAAGCCCCCCCTTCTGCCGGAGAAATCGCCGCGCCGGAGACGGAGGTTCCCCAAGCCGCCGGACAACTCCCGGACGAGGATGTGCCGCCCTGGCTGGCCCGGCTGCGCGCACGCATCGCCGCCGAGCAGCTCGAAAAAGGACTGACGGCCAGGGTCGCGCGCCCTCCGGCGCCGGCAGCATCTGCCCCCCCTGAGCTGGTCACAGCAGAAGTGACGGACCAGGAAGCCACGTCGCCCGCCGACGGCGAAGCGCCTACACCCGCCGCAGACGCAGCCCCGGAGCCGGAAGGCACGCCTGCTGACGATCCGGCCTGGCTGCGCGACTTGTTGACTGCTCATGCCAGACAGAGTCCGGCTGGCGGTGTGGAGACGGCGGCAGAGAACGAAGCCGCTGCCCGCCGCCGGGCGCGCAAGGCGCAGCGCCAGCGCCGGACCGAAGCTGCCCGGAGCAGCGCATCGGTGAGCGCCATCCGTTCCGTGGTTATCATCGTCGCGGCGGCGGTGCTGACCGCGACCATCTTCACCTTTTGGACGCCCGCCGATTTCCTGAGCGACGAGATACGCGAAGGACTGCGCCCGGCCTACGCCACCCTCAGCGCGCAGTCCCCGCCGACGCCCATCCCCACGCCTATCTGGCTACGGCGCGTGGGCGTGGTCAGCGGCCATCGCGGCCCGCATCCCAGCACCGGGCGCGACGACCCTGGCGCCGTCTGCCCAGACGGCCTGACCGAGAACGAGATCAACTTCAGCGTCGCCACGCGCGTCGTCGCCATCCTCAGCAGTATCGGCTACAACGTGGACCTGCTGGACGAGTGGGACCCGCGTCTGGATGGCTATCAGGCAGCGGCACTGCTTTCGATCCACACCGACTCGTGCCACCAGTTCGACCTGCCCGGCGCAACGGGCTTCAAGGTGACAGCGCCCGCGTCGCGCACCACCGCACGCTCCGACGACGAACGCCTGGTAAACTGCCTGCGCGACCACTACGCCCAGGCCACTGGCCTCCCACAGCATCCCAGCATCACCTTCGACATGACCGATTACCATAGCTTCCGCGAAATTTCGCCAGTCACGCCTGCCGCGATCATCGAGCTGGGGTTTATGTTCGAGGACCGCGCCATCCTGACCGGCCAGCCGGACCTGCTCGCACAGGGAATCGTCTCTGGCCTGCTGTGTTTTTTGGAAGGAGGGCCGCCCACGCCGCTGCCCGAAGTGACGCCCTGGCCAACGGCGCTTTACACCCCGACGCCGCTGGAGACGCCCAACCCTTCCTGAAAAGTGTTGCGTTTTGAGTTCGTTGCCCTCCGTCCACGCCGCATGAACTCAAAATTCACCACAGGTTAAAAACGACATTAAAGGAGAGTTGTAATGGCGCACGAACTCGTGATGTATACTCGCACGCTGGGTTGCCCTTTCGTTTCGCTGGCCCGACGCGTGCTGGCAGACGCAGGCGTCTCCTACCGCGAAGTCTTCATCGATAAGGACCCAGAGGCCAAAGCGCGCCTGCTGGAATGGGTGGGCTTCCTCTCCGTGCCGACTCTGATCGTGGCCGAAGCGGGAAGCGTGGTGCCGATCCATGCGCCGACGCCGCTGCCTGCCGGCAGCAGCCCACGCGGCATCGACCGGGGATCGATGATCACCGAGCCGGACGCCGCCCAGTTGAATGCCTGGCTGGTGCGGAATCATCTGGTCGATGAGGCTGCGCCGCGCACCTGAGCTGCCGAGCATATTGCCCGACTGATCATAACATTATCTTAACTGGTTTGCATAGAGAAAGCTTAACACGGCAACGGATCGTTGCCTATCCTGCCAACTCGTGCTACATTCAGAGTAAATTAGCAGTAAGCGCACGATGACCCACAACCCTGGCCCGGTTGATGGTTGCGCCTGTCCCGTCGTCTGGACCGCAATGCGGCCAACGGTGGAAAGTCTCCCTCATAGAAACCTGCGCACACGTGTTTCCAGGCCCTGACTGGGAAGGTATCTGTTCGGTGACTGTGCCCAACCTGTCTCAACCGCCTGTGGCGTTTCAGCGCGACAATGCGCGCCCCTGGCACTGGTTGTTGGCCGGGGCAGTGCTGATCACGGCGCTGGCATTCGTCCTGTTGGGGTGGCCCGACACTCTGGACGACCGAGCCTGGATCGGCTGGAGCCTTTACCTCGTCCTGTTTGTCGGCTTGAGTTTGCTGTCTTACCGGTTGTCCGGCGAGTTGTTGTTCCGCTTCCACAGTGTCAGCGTGGTAGCGGCGTTCCTGGCCTTCGGCCTGTCCCCGGCGCTGCTGCTGATCCTGGTCGGGGCGGCGGCAGCCGGGACGGCGCGGTTCGGGATCGCCCGCATTCGCGGCGTCCCCTGGTCCGGGCGACAGGCGGTCTGGCAGGCTGCCAGAGATGCGGCGGTGCTAAGCGCCGCCATTTTTATCGCCGGTGCGTTTTACACCGCCGTCGGCGGCAAAACCCTGGGCGCCGTATTGCATCTGGCAGAAGCCCCCGCGCTGGCCGTGCTGTTCGCCGTGTATCAACTGGTGCGTGCCGGGGCGCGGGTGCTGGAATACCTGGATGGAGCCAGGGCACAACCCTTCGATCGTGAACGCCAACACGTGCTGCGCATCGTAATCGCCGAGCTGATATTGCCGCTGATGGTGCTTACCCTGACCATGGCCTTCACCAGTTACCCCAACTGGGCGTGGCTGGTCATTGTCACGGTGGCGCTGTTGGGCGGCTGCGTGCTGTTTCGCGCGCTGATCGATTCGCAGGCCGACCTGCACAGACGTATCGCCGAGGCGAAAAGCCTGGCCAACGATCTGGCTCTGATCAACAACACCGCGAACATCGTCAATGCCAGTCTGGACCTGCCCACGGTCATGCGGCACATCTGCCAGGTCGCCGTGCAGATCGGCGGGCAGCAGGCCGCCGTCATCTTGCGCACAGAGGACAATCAACAGTTTCATCTGGTCGAAAGCACCCACCTGGACCCGGCGTTAGTCAGGCTGCTGACCGAATTGCCCTACCCGGCGGAAGACACATTCGCGGCGCTGAACACCCAGGCGCAAACCGATTTCCAGACAGATTGGCTGCGCACGCTGGCACACCAGGGCGGCTTTAGCGCCGTCATCTGCCGCCCCCTGCCCTCACTGCGCCACCTGAAGGACGAAATCACCCTCTCTGCCAGCGGGCAGCAGACGCTGCTCGGTTTCCTGCTCCTCTTTTACAGCCCGCCCCACACTCCCCACGACCGGGAACTGCGCCTGTTCGACATCCTAGCGAATCAGGCGACCGTCGCCATTGAGAACGCGCACCTCTATCAGGAAACCCAAAACGCCGTCCGGCGACTGACTCACCTGACCGACTCGACCCGCATCTTCAACAGCAGCCTGGCGCTGGACATGGTAGATGAGCTGGTGGTCGAGTGGCTGGTGAACACGCTAGGTCTGGCCTCGGCCAGCCTGGGCCTGTGGAACCGCGAACAGAATGCGCTGGTGCTCCAGGCTTACGCGCGTAACCCAGAAGCCCCGCTGGGCGCCGTCCCCCCCGTCTACACCCAGCCGTTGGATGAAGCGCCAGAGATGCAATGGGTCTTGCGCAACCATTGGTCGCGCCTGATCGATACCACTGACAACGACCTGAGTCCGGCGCTGCGCCGGTGGATGGAACAGGGCCATTTACACGGCATCATGCTGACGCCGCTGGTGGTGCGCAACGAGGCCATCGGCCTGCTGATCCTGGGCCTGTCAACCGAACATCCGTTCCTGCGCACCGATGACATCGTCCTGATCGAGGCCGTCGCCAGCCAGGCCGCCACTGCCGTGCAGAATGCCCAACTCTACAGCCTGACCGAAGCAGCCCTCGCAGCCCGCCTGACCGAACTCTCGGCCCTGGAAGATACCCTAAGCACCCTCTCGGCCAGCCTGGACCCGGACGCTGTGGTCGATCAGGTGTTGGAAGCCGCCTGGATCGCCACCAACGCCGACCTGGTTGCCTGCGGCCTGCTCACGCCGATTGGCACACTCAACACGGCCTGGCGCATCAAAGGCTCCCCAGAGGTGCAGCGTGGCGAAGCTCTGGCCGAACGTAGCGGCGTCATCCAGCGCGTGCTCAAAACCGGCCAGCCCGTCTTGATCCCTGATGTCGGTCAGGAAGCGGATTACATGCCGCCGACCAACACCGCCCTGCTGTTCGAGTCCGAACTGTGCGTGCCGATTCTGCACGAAGGCAAGCCGCTGGGCGTCCTGAACCTGGAAAGCGGCACGCCGCGCGCCTTCAATGCCCATCAACTGCGCTTTTTAGAAAGCCTCGCCAGCCACGCCGCCATCGCCATCGAGCGCGCGCGTCTGTACGACGTCGTGCGCAGCGGACGCGACCAGACCCAGGCCATCCTCAACACGGTACGCGACGGCCTGATGCTGGTGGACCGGACCGGGCGGCTGTTGCAGATCAACCCCGCCGCCGGGCGACTGTTGCAGATCGATACCCGCCCCTTCCTGGGCCAACCGGTGCTGCGCATGTTCAACGCGCTAGAAAGCGCGATCGGCAAACAGCCGGAAGCGTCGCGCGCCAAGATCAAAACCCTCATCCGCTCTCTGCGCGATTCTTCCCACCAGGTTATCAAAGATGAAATCAAACTCGAACTGGCCGGGCAGTACCGCTACATCGAGATCATGAGCGCCCCCGTGCTGGCCGAAACGGACGACACCATCGGGCGGCTGCTGGTCTTCCACGATGTGACGAACGAACGGGCGCTGGAACAGGCGCGTAACGAACTGACCAACATGATCCTGCACGACCTACGCAGCCCGCTCAACTCGATCATGGGCAGCATCGACATGGTGCGCGAACTGAGCCGCGACCCTGGCGACGCCCCGCTGCTGGCGGAAGTCATGCAGATCGCGCAGAGCAGCGTGGAACATCTGCTCAACCTGGTGGAAAGTATGCTGGACGTGGCCCGGCTGGAAGAAAACCAGATGCCCCTGCGGTTGTCGGCGCTGCCCATCGCCGGGCCGCTGGGCGAGGCGCTCCGCTCGATGGACGTGCTGGCGCAGGGCGGGCAGATGACGCTGGTCGCCGACGTGCCGGACGACCTGCCTCCGGTGCGAATGGACAGCGACAAAATCCGCCGTGTGATCGTCAACCTGGTAGACAACGCCCTACGCTTCACCCCGGCAGGAAGCCGGGTGTTGGTGCGCGTGGAATACCCGCCCGCCGAAGACGCGCTGTTGATCAGCGTGATCGACAACGGGCCGGGCGTGCCGCCGGAAGCACGCGAGCGGATTTTTGAAAAGTTCATCACCGACATCACCGGCCCTCCCGAAAGCCGCCGGCGCGGCATCGGCCTGGGCCTGACCTTTTGCCGCCTGGCGGTAGAAGCGCACGGCGGTCATATCTGGGTCGCAGACGCCCCGCCGCCGGATCGCGGCGCAGCCTTCCGCTTCACCTTGCCCCTGGCAAAAGAAAAGAGTATGATGCAGGCGGGCACAGTGAGCGGACCGGCGTGGCCCGACGACGCCTCCCTCACTGCGGCTCCATCGACCGACCAGGATGCGCCGCAAGGCCAGCGTGCAGACGCCGGCTGACGCCGTTCCCCTGAAGCCTTGAGCGGCAGACTGCCCGGCGCCGATGCGCCTCCTGGACATTGCGCCGGATTTTGCTACACATGAGGACACGACGGAACACTCCTTTGGTCTCGTGGGCTTTAGGACTCCTTACTCTGGCCGTCCTGGTCCTCAATCTTCCCGAAAACCTCGATGCCGTGCTTGGGCTGTGGTTGCTGTTCGCCGGGTTGACGGCTTTCGCGTTGAACTTCGGCGTGCTGCTCACCTCCGGCGAGATCGCCCCGGCGCACGTCTTCAGCATCATGGCGTTCCTCACGCTGGGGCGCAGCGATCACGCAGGCGAGGCCCTGTGGGCCGTCGCCGTCGGTGCGCTGGTGGGCAGCTTGATCCAGGTCGCCCGCGCCGACGAGTGGCTGCCGCGCCGCCGCCTGACCGTGCGCAGCCTGGGCACCGTCGCCGAGACGATGGCGCATCTCACCCTCAGCCTGCTGGTCGGCGGCACGGTGTATGTCATCCTCGGCGGGCGACTGCCGCTGGGCCGCCTGACCGCGTCGGATGCCATGCCACTGCTCGCCTTTTCGGGCACTTACCTGCTCATCTACCTGTTGTTCTTCGTGCTGCGTGTACGGCTGGAAGGCAAGGCCATCTCTGGCATCCTGTCGGCTAACTGGGTCACGCTGATCGGCGTGGTGCTGCTGCCGATCCCATTCGGCATCTTGGGCGCCGCCGTTGCCACCGACCTGGATAACCTGTCGTGGGGCATCCTGATCACCGGCTTGCTGTTGGTCGTGATCGGAGTCTACGGCCTCAGCCGAACACAGTTTTATTACCGCCAGCAGGTCGCCGAACTCTCATCTCTGTCGGTAGTCAGCCAGGCGCTGCGCACCAGCCTGGAACTCGACGCGCTGCTGGAGACAATCTACGTCCAGGTGGCGCATCTGCTCAGTGTTGACAACTTCATCGTGGCGCTGGTGAACCCGTCGCGTGGCGAGCTTTACTTCCCCCTGGCCGTCCGCCAGGGCAAACACATCGACCTGCCGCCGCGTGAGCCGGGATCGAACCTGATCGATCACGTCATTCAGCACCGTGCGCCGCTGCTCATCGAGCGCGACGTGGCCGCGCGCGCCCGTCAGATGGGTCTCAGGCCGGTCGAGGGCGCGGTATATTCCTGGCTGGGCGTGCCGCTGCTCGCGCCGGACCGCGCGCTGGGGGCTATCAGCGTCTTCTCCAGCGATCCCGAACACCTGCTGAGCGCCGGGGACCAGCGCCTGTTGATGAACGTGGCCGCCCAGGCCGCCGTCACGCTGGAAAATGCCCAGCTTTACGGCCAGGCGCAGGCCCACGCGCTACAACTGGCGACGCTCAACAACATCTCCACCTTGCTGACCGGCACCCTCGCGCCGGAGCGGGTCATTAACCTGGTGACGTCTTCCGCTGCCGCCGTTTCGGAATGCGACGCGGTGGCCGTTTACCTCTACCAGGGCAGTCGCCTGACGCTGGCGCGCAACACCGGCCTCAGCGCCGCCTTCAGCGACGACCCGCCCCTGCCGCTGATCGCCCGAACCGACGTGGAGCCGTATCGCCTGAGCCGCCAGCCGTTGGTCGTCACCGATTCCCACACCGATCCCCAGGTCGATGCTGCCCGCCGCCACCGCATGGACATCGAAGGCAAACGCGCCTGGCTGGAACTGATGCTCGTCTCTGGCGACACGCCCCTGGGCGTGATCGTGGTCTTCTACGACTATCCGCGCACCTTCAGCGGCGACGCCATCGAACTGATGCGCACCTTTGGCGTGCAGGCCGCCCTGGCAATCAACAACGCCCGACTGTATACCAGCACCGACACCGCACTGGATCGGCGTGTTCACCAGCTCCAGGCGCTCTACGACATCGGCCAGGAATTGACCTCGATCCTCAACCTGCAAAAAATTTTCGACCTGGTCTTGAGCCGCGCGCGGGAAGGCACCAACAGCGACCTGAGCGCCTTGCTGGTCGGCACCGATGACAACCTGGGCTTTCAGATCGTCGCCAGCCAAGGCTACCCGCCCGGCGCATTTGACGACCCGGTCGCCATTGCCAGCAGCATCACCGCGGCTGCCTACGACACTGGCCGCCCGATTTTGCTGCCGGACGTGCGCGAGAACCGCAGTTATCTGACCCTCGACCCCCGGATGCGCAGCCAGATGAGCATCCCTATCCGCCGCGAAGGGGAAACCCTGGGTGTCATCACGGTCGAGAGCGCCCGCCTGGACGCCTACGGCGACGACGACGTGACCTTCGTCAGCCAGCTCGCCACTCAGGCCGCCATCGCCATCGACAACGCCCGCCTGTTCAAACGCATCGCCGAGGGCCGCGACCGTCTCCAGGTCATCCTGGATAGCATGACCGAGGGCGTGTTGCTGATCGATGGCGAGGGCGTGGTGGCCCTGGCAAACCCCCGCATCGAAAGCCTGCTCGGCCTGCGCGCCGCCATGCTGGTCGGGCGACTGGTGGACGATCTGCTGCAAGACACCAGCTATGACTTCGCCGCGCTGCTGGGCCTGTCGGTGGTCAGCCTGCGCGAACTGCTGGCCGACCTGCGCGCCGGAATCTACAACGCCGAAAACGCCCAGGGGTCCTACGAACTGGCGCAGCCGCAACATCTCTATCTTAAACGCAACATCGCCCCCGTGCGCGACGAGAACGGCACCCTGCTGGGGTTATTGATCGTGCTGATCGACGAAACCGAGCAGCAGGAACTCGCCCACGCGCGCGAGGACCTTAACCGCATGATCGTCCACGACCTGCGCAGCCCGCTGACGGCGGTCACGGCCAGTCTCAAGCTGCTCAACGATGTGATCCCCGCCGACAACGAGTTCGCCCCACTGGTCCAGCGCACCACCGAGGCCAGTATGCGCGCCGTGCGCAAGCTGCTCAACCTGGTCGATTCGCTGCTGGACATCGCCAAGATGGAAAGCGGCCAGATGAGCCTGGACTGCGAACCGATCCACCTCAACGCGGTGGCGGGCAACGTGGTGCTGGAAATGGACTCGCTGGCGCGCGAACTGGACGTGAACCTGGCGGTGGACGTAGCCTACGATCTGCCCCTGCTGAACATCGATGGCGAGAAAATCGAGCGCGTGCTGCTGAACCTGGTCGATAACGCCCTCAAGTTCACCCCTGCCGGTGGCACGGTGATGATCCAGGCCTACCCGCCGGGCCAGGGCGGCGCGGGCGATGGACGGCTGCGCGTCCAGGTCAGCGACACCGGCCCCGGTGTGCCCGACGAATACAAGGCGCGCCTGTTCGACCGCTTCGTGCAGATCGACGGCCTGCGCGGGCGGCGGCGCGGCACCGGCCTGGGCCTCACCTTCTGTCGCCTGGCGGTCGAGGCGCACGGTGGGCGCATCTGGATCGAGGACAACCCGGCAGGCGGTTCGATCTTCGCCTTCACCGTGCCCATCGCCGAAGTTCCACCTCAGGCCGACGAAGACCTGTTCCCCACCGCAGACGACGGCGACATTTCTGGCCCGCTGCTGTAGGGAGTGTTAAGTTTTCAGTTTTGCGTTTTGAATTCGCGGGCGCGCGCGGCAAAGCTATAGTCGCCGCAGACATACCACCGGCTCCCGCGCCAGGAGCGTGCGCAGCGTCGAAAAATCGGGCAGGCCCAGCGCCGACGCAATGGTTGCGTCGATGGCGGCGCGCGCCGGATCGTCGGCCATCTCCGGGAAGGGGCGCAGCGGTTCCGCGCACAGCCGGTCGTAGGCGGCGGCGAGCGTTTCAAGCCTGATCGCCTCGCCATACTCGACGCGATATTTACGCACCCGGCTGGTCGCTGACCTCGCCCTCGATGATCAGGCGCAGGCCCTGGTAGTGCACGATCACGTCGGGCATCTTGCGCCGACGCTCCGGCCCGGCCTTGAGGATGTTCTCCGGCGCGGCGATCACCCCGCGCTCCTGAAGCAGTTGGGCCAGCAGCACGTTGAACACTTCCTGGCGGTAGCTGTCGGTCATGGCATCCCCTCACTTCGACCATCTGTGCGCACGCCAATGATACCACATTCTGCCCCTGCCGTTCGGCAAGGCAAACGTCAGGTCGGCGCGCCCCAAGCGCCGCGCACACTAAGTTCACCTGGGGTACACTCAAAGCAGGCAAAATGCGCAGGTTTTCGTCGCCGGGGACTCAAGTCCCCGGCGACATAGGTCAAGTCCACTGAAGTGGACTGACATCCTCTGTCTCGAACCGCATTTGAGTCCGCTTCAGCGGACTTTGCGGATTTCGCCAGGGGTTTGACCCCCGGCGACTGGGACAGACACGGCCTTTTTTAAAACTTGCACATAGGATAAGCAGGCAAAACAGGAGCATAGACGATGAAAGCTCGGTTGATACTGCTGCTGATCCTGGCTGTCCTGCTGGCCGGGATTCCTTCGGCGGCCCAGGCGCAGACCGGGGCCAACCCGCCTCCGACGATCATCCGCTTCGCCATCGACCTGCCCGCCATCACGCTGGCCGACGCCGAGGCCGGCGCAACGTCTGCCATCCTGTCCTGGCGAACTGTCGGCATGATGGGCGATGTCCGGCTGCGGCTGGAAACGTTCCAACTGAATACCTGGGTCCCGCTGGCAAGCGAGACCGGACAGCCGCTTGATCCCACCGGCAGGCTGCCGATCATCGTGCAGCACCCGCTGAACTTCGGCCCGCCCACTTACCGCCTATCCATCCTGGACGGGCAGGACCACGTGCTGGATGAGCGGATTGTCCTCGTACCTTATGACCTGGAAGCGGCAACAGAACCCGCCGTCATCACGTCCTTCATGACCAGCGCGACGGGCGTCGAGGTGAATGCGCTGGCACGGGGCGAAGTGCGTATCCCCGTCGCCTGGCAGGTCGCCAACCGCCCCCCGACAGCCAACCTGGTCTTTGAGCAGGTCATGCCAGACGGGGCGACTGTCTCGGTGGAGCTGCCGCGCGCCGCCCTGTGGGTCGCCTCGGCAGGCCAGGGGACGGTCGCGCCGGTACTGCCCAACGGCGACCGGACGGTGCGGCTGCGGCTGCGGCTGGTGGACCTGGAGAGCGGCGAAACGCTCGCCAGCCAGGAAATCACCCTGCCCGTCAGCGGGACGCTCGCCACACCCACGACCATCCCCAGCGCCACCCCGACCGTGCTTCTGCCCACGCCGGTCGTGTTCGCGCCGACCGCCCCGCCGCCTCCACCAAATGCGCCTGTGATCATGTCCTTTACCGCCTCGCCGGACCTGATAGACCGGGGCGGCATGGTGACAGTGAGCTGGCGCGTCACGGGGGCCAGCGACATCACCGTGTGGCTGTTGGACCCGGTCGGGCGGCTGTCGGAATCCAGGGCGGCTCAACCTGCCATCGGCGCGTGGACGGTAACGCTGCCTAGCAGCTACGTGGACAGCGCCGTGTTCTACCTGTTCGCCGTCGCCCCCGGCGGCGCGCAGGCCCAGGCGACGGTCACGGTGCTCATCCGCTGCCCGTACACCTACTTCTTCGGCGCGACCCCCGCTGGGGAAGGTTGCCCGCTGGCCGGGCCGACCGACGTACCCGGCGCGTACCAGCCGTTCCAGAGCGGCTTCATGCTGTGGCGCGGCGACATACACCAGGTCTTCGTGCTAACGAACGGCGGGCAGGTCTACCGCTACCCCGATACCTGGGTCGAAGGCGAGCCAATCCCCACCGTCGAAGCGCCGCCGCCCGGCCTGGAAGCGCCCGCGCGCGGCTTCGGCAAGGTGTGGGCGCTGAACCCGTCGGTTCGGCAGATGCTCGGCTGGCCCATCGGGAGTGAACAGTCGTACACCCTGCGCACGCAGCAATCCGGTGCGGCCCGCTATGCACGCACCTACATGACCCTGCCTGATGGGCGAATTATCTACGTGGTGGAAAGCTCGTGGCAGTTTTTACCCTAACGTGTGGCGGCGTCTGAGCGCGTCTGGGCTTGTTCCAGCAGATTTTCCAGCGCGCGCAGCAGGTCGGTTTCCGTGACGATGCCCACCAGCCGCCCGGCGTCGTCCAGCACGGGCAGGCCGCCGATCTTGCGCGCGCGCAGCAGGCGCGCGACTTCCAGCAGAGGTGTTTCCGGGCGAACCGTGATCGGGTCGGGCGTCATGCACACGTCCACCGTCACCTGGTCCAACAGGGCTTCATCCTGCCAGCGTTCGTGCAGCACCAGCGGCGAGTTGATCGCCAGCCGCACGTCGCGGTCCGTGACGATGCCCACCAGCCGCCCGTCCCCGTCCAGCACGGGCAGGCGGCGGAACCTCCCTTCTTGAAGCGTTTGGAGCACGCGACGCAGGCTGTCGCCCAGGTGCGCGACCCTGGGATCGGGAGTCATCACATCACGCACGGCCAGAGAACAGTCGTCATAGGACATAGCGCCTCCTTGCTCACGCATCTTCGAGCGGCACCAGGGGTTCAAGTTGGGCGATCAGGGCAGGAATATCCACCGTCGCAGTGTTCCAGATCTCTTGCAGATCAATACGCCTATAGCCGTGAATCACGCGATCCCGCATTCGGGCTATCTCAGACCGGTGTCACGCGACATTCAGCGCCCTCGCAGAATCGAGAATAGCCTTCCGGCGAGAAGGAAAGTGATCTTGTTCAACAGCCATACGACTTACGATTTCAACTTCACGGCCCAACATGGCGGACAGTTCATCTTCCATACGGATATGACTGAGCACACCCCAATGGTGATCCGGCGTAAACGTCACCAGCACATCGATATCGCTGTCCGGGCCGAAGTCGTCCCGCAGGATCGAGCCGAACAGGGCAAACTCGGTGATCTGCCAGCGACGGCAAAACTCCGCAATAGCAGGCTTATGTTGTTCGATCCAGGCTTCGCGTTCGGCGGCGTTCATCGCTCGATTTCTCCTGATCTCATAGTAGCATATCTTTACGCCCGTGCTAAAGTAACGGAATGCAGGTCTTCAGCGCCGAGGACTCAAGTCCCCGGCTAACACAGGTCAAGTCCACTTCAGTGGACTGACGTCCTCTGGCTCGAACCGCATCTGAGTCCGCTAAAGCGAACTTTGCGGATTTCGCCAGGGGTTTTGAACCGCTGGCGACCGGGACAGAAACGGTCGTTTTTGAAAGCTGCACATTGCGCTAAAGTAACCCCCAGACGGTATCGCATGCCGGATCGATGAAAATTCCCTCTGTGACAGCCGACTCAAAACTCAGCACTCAAAACTCAAACCTCCCCGTGCTGTTCGTCTCCACCTACACCGGCCTCGGCGGCGGTGAGACGAGCCTGCTCCAGATGGTGGGGCACCTCGACCCGGCCCGCTGGACGCCGCATCTGCTCACGCCTGGCAAAGGGCCGCTGGCGGATCGCTGGCGAGCGCAGGGCTGGCCGATCCACGTGCTGCGCTGGCGTCCGGCCATGCCGATCTTCATCCCAGCGATCTGGGCGCGCTTTCCGGTAGTCGGGCGCATGGCCGACCTGCTGCGCCGAGAGGGCTTCGTCGCCGTACACGCCGATTATCACGCCATGCCGTTGATCGTCCCGGCGTGCGAGCGGCAGGACATCCCCTGGCTGTGGACCTGTCACGGCTGGTGGCTGCGGCCCCGACCCTGGCAGCGTGGCCTGTTCCGCCGCGCCCGGCATACCTTCGCCGTGTCGCAGGCGGCGAAGGACGGCTTTTTGGGCGCTCCGCCCTTCATGCCGCCGGAGCGGGTAGAGGTGCGCTTTCTCGGCGTGGACGTGGATCGCTTTCGCCCCGGCCTGGACGGATCGGCGGTGCGGCGCGAACTGGGCGTCGCGGCAGAGGCGCGCGTGGTGACGATCCTGGGGCGCTTCCAGCCGGTCAAGGGCCACCTGAACTTTCTACAGATGGCGGCGCAGCTGGCTCCACTTTATCCCGACCTGCGCTTCTGGATCGTGGGCGACAATGTGCTGGACGGCCTGGCCGGCGACCGTTATAAGGCGGCGGTCTACGCCGCAGTGCAGGCCGACCCGCTGCTGCGGGAGCGCGTCACCTTCGTCGGGTTCAGGAACGACCCGGAGCGCGTGCTGGCGGCGACGGATGTGCTGGTGTGCGCCTCGGACTTCGAATCGTTCGGCATGGCTCACGCCGAGGCGATGGCGTGCGGCGTGCCGGTGGTGAGCACGAACCAGGGCGGTCCCGCCGAGATCGTGCGCGACGGCGAAACGGGCCTGCTTGTTCCCCCCCGCGACCCGGCGGCCCTGGCAGAGGCCGTCCGCCGCCTGCTGGACTCGCCAGCCCTGCGGCAATCAATGGGCCAGGCCGGGCGCGCCCGCGCAGAAGCAGTCCTGGCGGTAGAACTCTACGCGGCCCGCTTCGACGCTGTGCTCAAAACGGTCAGCCGTCAGCCGTCAGCCGTCAGCCCTCCCCTGCCGGGCGGCTAAATTCTCGCCGCAAGAAGTGGGCAGCGATTCCCACATTTGCTGCCCTGCGCGGCAAAAGCCCACTCACAAGTCGGCAGCATCGGTGAGCGCCGGAGGAACGGCGTCTCCATCCCCCGGCATGGCAGGCAGGTCCGGCATACTGGCCTCGATCTCCTCCGGGCTTTCGCCGCTTTCCAGACGACCTACCACCTCGTCGAATTCGTCCGGCAGCTCCTCGCCCACCTCGCGGCTCATCTTGCGCATCAGCCGTCCCAGCGCCGCCGGGTCCGATTCGTCCAGGTCGGCCAGGGCAGCGTCATCTTCCAGGGCAGAGAGCCGCGCTTCCTCCGAACGGGCAATCGCCACCCGCGAGATCAGGCGGGTGAGGTTCGCACCGCCGCAGCGCGGACAGGTGTGCGCGGCGGCGTCATAGGCGGCATAGGTTTTGTAGAACAGCGTCACTTTGCGATGACAGTCGTTGCAGCGATAGTCGTAGTACGGCACGGTGATCCCTCACGAAAACGCGCTATACTCCACTCACCCGGTCCAGGCAGATTGAATCCGCCACTGTAACCGATCAAATTATACCCTGCCCGGCGGAGAGACTTGGTATGCAAAACGAATATGACACCGACGCCCGCCCCGCCTCGCCGCCCCCGTCATCCCCTCCACAGCCTCGAATGCGGCTGGCCCTGCCGAACAACCCGCCAACCGTTACCTATCTGTTGCTGGGGTTGATCGTCCTGGTCTACCTGGCCGGGCAGATCATCCCGGTCCAGCCGGGAACGGTGGTGAAAGGCATCCGCGTGCGCGGCGGCGAGGAACTGCTGTTCGTCTACGGGGCCAAGATCACCGAGTTCATCGTGCGGGACGGCGAGGTCTACCGCCTGCTGACGATGATCTTCCTGCACGGCGGGCTGGTGCACCTGTTTTTCAACGGCATGGCGCTTTATAGCATCGGCCAGCAGGTCGAGCGCATCTTCGGGCATGTCCGCTTCCTGATCATCTACTTCCTCGGCGGGCTGACCGCCTCGGTCGTGAGCGTGGTGCTTAACCCCAACGCCTGGAGCGTGGGGGCCAGTGGCGCGCTGTTCGCCATTTTCGGCGCCGAAATGGTGATGCTCTACCGCAACCGGGCGCTGTTCGGCGTGGCCGGGCGCGCTCAACTGAACAATTTGGTCATGTGGCTGGCGCTGAACGTGCTCATCGGGCTGTCCAGCCCCTACATCGACAACTGGGCGCACATCGGGGGCTTTGTCGCCGGGGTGGCGCTGGCCTGGTTGATCACGCCACAATTCGCCGCGCCGACCATCATCCAGCCAGAGGATATGGCGCAGGGGGTTGTCCCTCTGGCCGACGAGAACCCCTCACACCGCTGGATGCTCGTCCCCTTCCTGTGGGCCGCCGGGCTGGTCCTGGTAGTGGGGTTGCTGATGCTGGGACGAGGGTAATCTGCGCCTAGCGCAGTGAGACAGGTTTCGCTGCCGCCCGTTCAGCCGGAGGTTCACAACATGCCCATTCGCCCGTTCTGCCTGCCCGACGACCTGCGCGTGGCCGTTGAACTGATCCCGCTAGCCTTCCACTACCCCGAAAATGACACCTGGAGCATCCAGACGGACGAGGCGCAGAACTTCGTCGATTCAATGAACAGCCTGCGGCGGCTGTGGCCGCTGATCCGGGTGCTTCAGGTGTTTTCCCCGCCGCTGGGCGACGTAATGCGCGGCTATCTATGGGAAGAGGACGGGCGACCAGTCGGGCTGGTGAACACCGGGCGAGAAGGCGCGACCGCCACCTGGTGGATCGGTAACGTGGCCGTACTGCCGGAGTACCGGCGGCGGAGCATTGCGCGACGGCTGGTTGAGGCGTGCGTCGAACTCGTGCGGGCGCGCGGCGGGCAGATCATCACGCTAGACGTGGTGGCGGGCAACACCCCGGCCTATGCACTGTATGCGAACCTGGGCTTCGAGACGTATTCGGGCCGTGTGGAACTGGATTACGACGCTCCCCCGCCCCCAGACTGTCCCCTGCCTCCCGGCCATACCATCGAAGCCTACGATCCCTTCGACTGGCGCAAGCGCCACGATCTGATGCAGCGCATCACGCCGGAGACCGTGCAGCAGTTCGAGCCGGTGGAAGAGGGACGCTTCCGCCAGCCGGGATTCCTGCGGTTGTTCACGCCGCTGTTCCGGGCAGTAACGGGCACTCAGAACCGCAACCTGCTCGTCCGAACCGCTGGCGGAGCGACCGCCGCCATTGCGCGCTACACTGCCCGGACGCGCGCGGGCGGCATGAACAGCCTGAGCCTTACCCTCGACCCGGCACATGCGGCCCTGGCCCCGGCACTGGTGGCGCGCTTCACACGAGATGTGCTGGCGCTCGGTCCAGGGCGGCGGATCGAGTTTGTCGCGCCGATCTGGCAGGAAGCCGTGATCGCGGCGGCAGAGGCGGCAGGCTACACCCGCCGCTATGCCACGCACAGCATGGGGCTGAAGATGTAGCAGCCCGGCCTAGCCGCCCTCAGCGTCGGTGAGCGCCACACGGAAGCCCACCGATGAACTGGCCATGTGCGGCAAGGCGAAGTAACGCAAGAACACGAAGCCGTTGTGTGCGTAACTGCGACTCGCCAGTTCGTCCCAGTTCGCCCCACGCCTGACCCGGTACTCGCCGCTGGTCGGGCCGGTCGGGTCAAAACACACGTCCGGCAGCGTGGCATAGGCATTCTCGGCGTAATAGTCGTTCACCCACTCGCGCACGTTGCCTGCCATGTCCAGGGCGCCGACCCACGATACGTCTCTCGGACGCGACCCGACCAGCGCCGCCGCGCCTTCGCAGTTCCACACATTCGCCAATTGGCAGAACGTGGAATCGTTGGGGGCCTCATTGCCCCAGGGATAATAGAAATCCTGAGGCCCACGCGCCGCGTATTCCCACTCCGCTTCGGTCGGCAGACGCATCCGCAGCCAGCGCGCATAAGCGTCAGCCTGCTCCCAGGTCACCTGGACAACCGGGCGATTGGCGTAAACCGGGTCTTCGAGTTGCCAGGCCAAGCCGTTGCGCGTGCAGGCCCCGGCCTGGACGCACGTCCTGTATTGGGCGTTCGTCACTTCCGTCTGCCCGATCCAGAAGGCAGACAGGCACACCGTATGCTCGTGGCTGGCTACATCCCCACCCCAGATGCTGTTGCCCATCACGAAGCAGCCGGCAGGAACACGCACCATGGGCATCCCCAAAATCTCGTGAACCTGCGGCGTCCAGACGTCGTTGCGCGTCCCGGCAGGGATAGCAGTCGGGAAAGGGACCGGTGTCGCCGTGAAAGTCGCGGTCGGCAGCGGGGTATGGCTCGGAGTCGGCGTGGGCGTGCGCGACGGCTCCACCGTTGGCGGCGGCAGGGTATCAGTCGGCGGCAGGGCGATTTGAATCGGCTGCTCCGTTGGAGTCGGCGGTACAGGCACGACCGCCACAGGCGGCAGCATGAACGTCAGCAGCGAGACTGAAGCAGGCCGCCAGGCCGGGAACTCGTCCCTCGCGGCGCCGCTGGTCAGGCGGCGCAAGTTCGAGCCATCGGCGTTGACCACATAAATATCAAAGTCGCCATCCTGCGTGGCGAACGCGATCTGCGTTCCGTCCGGCGACCACGCCGGGGCGACCTCCCGCTCGCGGCGGTTCGCCACATTAATCGTGCCGGAGCCATTAGCATTCATCACGTACACGTCGTAATCGCCGTCGCGGTCGGAGGCGAACGCGATGCGCGTGCCGTCCGGCGACCACGCCGGGTAGCTGTCGTTGACCCTGCTGTTGTTGGTCAACTGCACCAGATCGCCTCCCAGCGCGCTGACGGTATAAATCTCAAAGTCGCCGTCGCGGTTGGAGGCGAACGCGATCCGCTGACCGTCCGGCGACCACGTCGGGAACTGCTCGGTATAATGATCGCCGGTCAGCGCATATGGGTCCCCGCCGTCGGCATTCATGACGTAAACCTTGGTGTAGTTGCCATTGGTGCCGAAGTACGAGTAGAACGCCAGCCGCCGCCCGTCCGGCGACCAGACCGGGTCGAAGTCCGCCGACACGCCGTTAGTGGTGATCATTGTCACCGCCGATAGGGCGCTGCCATCTTCAGATACCTGGGCCACGTAGATTTCCACTACGCCGCTCCGGTCCGACGTGAACGCCAGCCGCCGCCCATCTGGCGACCACGCGGGGTAGCGGTCCGCGTTGCTGTCAGTCGTCAGGCGGCGGACGTTCTGCCCGCTGGCATCCATCACGTACAGTTCCGGCACACTGAACTCGCGGTTCGAGAAGAAGGCGATCTGCCCGTACCCACCGCCTGCGCGCGTGGGAGTGGGAGTCAGCGTGTCGGTGGGGGTAAGCGTCGCCGTGTCGGTGGGCGTCGGCGTGGGCGTCGCAGTGTCCGAGGGCGTCGGCGTGGGGGTATCCGTCGGCGTGGGCGTTGCGGTGTCCGAGGGCGTCGGCGTGGGCGTTGCCGTGTCGGTGGGCGTCGGCGTGGGCGTTGCCGTGTCGGTGGGCGTCGGCGTGGGCGTTGCCGTGTCGGTGGGCGTCGGCGTAGGGGTATCGGTCGGCGTGGGCGTTGCGGTGTCTGAGGGCGTCGGCGTGGGGGTATCCGTCGGTGTAAAGGTCGCCGTCGGCGTATTGGTCGGCGTGCTCGTTGGCGTGGCCGTCAACGTCACGTCGGGGATCATCGCCAGATCGCCGAAAACCGCCGCGTTGCCACGCGGGTCTATCCAACCGCGCAGGCCACCTTCCAGGAGGACAAGATACCAGCCATCTGGACCGATGCCCAGGATCGTCGCCGGCTCGTCCGGCATCAGAAAGGTAAACACTGGATAGTCGTATCCGGGTCCCCGGCGGACGGAGATGCTGGAACGTGGAGCCACGACGATGGGCGTGGCCGGGGTGGGTGTGCGTGTTATGGTCGGGGTACTGCTCGGCGTCGGTGTGGGCGTGTCCGACGGTGTGTCGGTCGCGGTCGCGGTCGGCGTGGACGTCGCAGTCGGGGTGCGCGTCGGCGTGGCAGAGGGCGTCTGGGTCAGCGTGGGGGTATCGGTCGGCGGAGGCGCAACCGACAGGAGACCGAGGTCCCCGTAGAAGTGCAAACCGACCGTCGAACCCTGCACCCAGCCTTCATGTCCGTCCGGGAGAAGCACCTGATACCACTGGCCGCTTTCGTCGATGTGGAGCACGATCAGCGAGCGATCCGACGGCAGACCTCCAATGAACGGATATTGCACACCGGGGCCGATTCGCGCCTGTACGCCTGTCCATTCCGGCACGACAACAGGCGTCGCCGGGGTCGGCGTCTTGGTGTCCTGAAGCACAACAGCGGTCGGCGGAGGCGCAACCGCTGGGAGGCCGAGTCTGTAGATGACAGCCAGCAGCGCGATCAACACCAGCACCGCGCCGATCAACACGCCGCCGGCCCGGCCCTTCGCCCGGCGCAACAGGCGCGCGCGGAATGGCAGCGTGATCGCCCCGGCGATGCCCGGTACCGCATGGATCATGTCTGCCAGCTTATCAATCGTCTGGCTGATAAACTGGTTCTGGACGTCCAGAATCGGCACACCCTGATGATCCATCAGTGCCCGGATGTGCTCGGTCGGTGGCTCTGGAGGAGGACTCAGGTGGGTAAAACTCTCCTGCAGCACTGGGATCATCGGCTTGCCCAGGCTGTGCGCGTGCTCGACCTCGCGCCGCACCCACGCGGACTCGAAGGTCTTGTCCGCCACCAGGCAGATAAACACGTCGTGTTCTTCAATGGCCCTGAGCAGACGGTCGGGGAACAGGCCGGGGCTGCCGTCATCCTGGCGGACATCCACGTAAGTCTTGATGCCGCGAGCTTCCAGTTCCCGGCCCAAGAGATAGGCCAGCATGGCGCTGGTGGTACGCCGATAGCTAATAAACGCGCTGGGCATGCCTCTCCCCCTATGGGCATCGCCAGTATGAAGTATAGCAGAAATAATCCATTGCGCAAAACAAGCGGCGGACTCATCGTCCGCCGCCACAACATCTATGCTTCCGCTGCAATGCTTCGCCGCCTGCCGCTGCGCTGCGCCCTACCCCTCGTCGTCCTCGAACAGCTTCAGGCGAAGCTGCTTGATCTCCTGGCGCAGCAGTTCATCCACCTCCATCTGCTCGGCGATCTTGGTGAGGCCGTGCAGGATGGTGGTGTGGTCGCGCCCGCCCAACGCCGCGCCGATCTGCGGCAATGAGGCTTCCGTCGCCTCGCGGGCCAGGAACATGGCCTGCTGGCGGGCCAGCGCGATCTTCTTGGTGCGGCGCGGCCCGGTCAGGTCTTCCAACGACAGGTGGTGAAAGGCCGCCGTCGTCTCCAACACGGCGTCCAGCGAGTGCGTGCGACGCGGCGCGCGCAGGTCACGCAGCACCCGCCGGACCAGGTCCAGCGAAAGCGGCTGGTGCGTCAGGTGCGACTGGGCCACCACCTGCGTCAGCGCGCCTTCCAGTTCGCGGATATTGCCGCGCACCTCATTGGCAATCACTTGGGCCACATCCTGCGGCAGGCACATCCGCTGCTGCTCGGCCTTCGTCCCCAGGATCGCCACGCGCATCTCCAGATCGGGCGGCTGAATGTCCACGATCAGCCCGCCCTCGAAGCGCGAACGCAGCCGCTCCTCCAGCGTCGCCATCGCACGCGGGCGGCGGTCACTGACGAGAACAATCTGGCGGCCCACGCCGTGCAGCGCGTTGAAGGTGTGAAAGAACTCCTCCTGCGTGCTGTCCTTCCCGGCGATGAACTGGATGTCGTCCACCAGCAGCACGTCCGCCGAGCGGTAGCGGCTGCGGAAATCCGGCGTGCTCTGGTTGCGGATGGCGTCGATCAGGTCGTTGGTGAATTGCTCGGCGGTCACATAGACCACGTTCAGCCCATTTTGCAGGCAGGCATGGCCGATGGCGTGCAGCAGGTGCGTTTTGCCCAGCCCTACATCGCCGTAGATAAACAGCGGGTTGTATGCGCCGCCGGGGTTATCGGCCACCGCACGCGCGGCGGCGTGGGCCAGTTGATTGCTGCCGCCCACCACGAAGGTGGCAAAAACATAACGCGGGTTCAGACCACAGCGATCTGAGGCAGCAGCCCCAGACGCAGGCAGCGCATCTTCGGCTTCATCTTCCCACAGCGGGCCGAGGTCCGGCCCCGGCTGTGGCTCCAGTGGATCGTAGACCAGGAAGCGCACCTCTACCGAACGACCAAATACATCGGCCAGCGTGCGCCGGATCGAGCGGTAGAGGCGCTGTTCCAGCCAGTCCTTAACGTAAGCATTGCGCACGCTGATGACGAACGTGCCGTCCTCATACGCCAGGTAGTCCGCCCCTTTCACCCAGGTGTCAAAGGTGGCGCGGTCGAGTTGGAGTTCCAACTGGCCGAGCGCCGCCTGCCAGGCATCCTGGGCGCTCATGGACACGGTCATGCGTGGCCTCCTGCGAACAAGTTCTCTCCTCCACAATGGCGCACCAAGCCAACCGACGGACCGTTGGCCGCGCTTGATGTTCGACTGAGCTGCAGACGGGTTATCGAATTGGGGACGCCAGGGGCAAAACCATGCATCCCGACTGTGATTGGTGTCCTCATTGTAGCAAAAAGCCGCCGGGGACTCAACGTCGGGGCCGCGCCGAACCTTAAAGAGTTCGGGGTTTTAAGATTCCACCGGGCAGGACACAAGTCCTGTGGCAACAAAAGACTGTCAGCGTGCAGCAGCGAATCGAGTCAGTGGGGCGTTAGCGCCCACAGAGCGGGATACAAACGTCACCAGGTAGCACCCCTGGGGGCAGTGCCGTCGGATCGCCCACCACGCCGCGCCGAATGTTAAAAAATTGCACGGCCTAGCCTTCCCGCTTTGTACCACCCTTTTCCTGTAAATGAGCAAACGCATTATCGCCTATAATTACAATTTTTATCTATAACAAGCAGAATCGTATAGGCTTGGGATGTTTGTCATGGTCTACACCGGGCCGTTTGTCACATTGTTCACAAGGGGAATTCCACTACAATCAAAATGTGTTGTGCTATTTCTTAACACCGCAGTCCGTTCATGATCCTGAGGAAACCCCCATGCAGACTCCAACATCGTCTCTTTCGCCCACGCCCATCCAGGCCGAACACCCTCACGTCGATATCATCAAGGTTTCCGCCCGCTCCCGTTCGACTGCCGTCGCCGGGGCGATTGCCGGGGTAGTGCGTGAACACCAGCGCGCCGAGGTCCAGGCGATTGGCGCCGGGGCGGTCAATCAGGCTGTCAAGGCGATGGCGATTGCGCGTGGCTACCTCGCCGAGGACGGCATTGATGTTGTTTTCGTGCCGTTTTTTACCGAAACAGATATTGACGGCCAGGAGCGCACCGCGCTCCGCATGGTCGTCGAACCGCGCTGATCAGGCCGCCCCCGCGTCCTGATCGGCTCTTCCAACCGCCTGCGCGATGACCCAAACGCTCAGACGGATCGATCTACACCTGCACAGCACCGCCTCCGACGGGCATTACACGCCTGCGGAGGTGGTTGCTTTGGCCCTGCAACACGGGCTGGACGTCATCGCCCTGACCGATCACGACACCACCGCCGGGTTGGCCGAGGCCCTCGCCGCCGCCGCAAACACCACTCTGCGCGTGCTCACAGGCGTCGAACTGGGCACCTGGCACGGCGACATCAACGAAGTGCACCTGCTGGGCTACTGCTTTACTCCCGACGACGCCGACTTTCAGGAACGGCTGCGCTGGATGCGCGACGAACGCCGCCTCCGCGCCGAAAAGATGGTCGCGCGACTGGCTGAACTCGGCGCGCCGATCGCGTTGGCGCGCGTGCTGGAGATCGCCGGGGATGCGGCGGTCGGACGGCCTCACGTGGCCCAGGCGCTGCTGGAAGCCGGGCATGTCGCCAGCCGCGAAGAAGCCTTTGACCGCTATCTGGCCGACGGCGGCCCGGCCTACATCCCCCGGCTGCGCCTCTCCCTACCGGAAGCCATCGCGCAGATTCACGCCGTCGGCGGCGTGGCGGTGCTGGCCCACCCCTTCCATCTGGCCGTAGACATCGAGGTCCTGCTCCCGGCGCTGCTGGACGCCGGGCTGGACGGCCTGGAAGCCTTCTACCCCGACCACGACGCCGCCTTCACCGCGCGGATGGTCGCCCTGGCCCGCCGCCACGATCTGATCGTGACCGGCGGCAGCGACTTCCACCGCCCCGACGCCGACGGCAGCCTGACGCTGGGGACGGTGGACGTGCCGCCTGACTGCATCCCGCCTTTGGAAGCACGCGCCGCGCGCTACCGTCCGGCCTGACTCCCCTTTACGGCGCGACCACGACCGTGCAAACCCAGGGATCGCCGTCGCCGTACCCGACGATGGTGTACGTCCCCGGCTCAGGCACGCCCCAGTCCGCCCAGGTCTCGTAGTTGAACAAACCGTCCGGGTTCTGCGTAGGGCCATCGCGCCACACCGACGGCAGCACCGCGCCGTTGACCGTCACGTAAGACGTGGCGGCATTCATCGCCGCCTGCGCTGCCTCAAAGGTGGCAAAGCCGCGTCCAAACGAGATCACCGTCCGGTAGCCATAAGGAATCGGGGAAGGCGCGCACATCCCGGTGGGCGTAGTTATCATGAAGCGGATGGCCGGACCGATGCCCTCGATGTAGGTCCCGTTCGGCGGGATGGCCTGCTGCGGCATCGGCGTCGCGGCGTCAGGGGCAGCCAGATCCACCACCGGCAGATTGTCGCAGTTGCCCGATTTGCTCACCAGGTCTTGCCGCACCCACGCGCCGCCGACCAGCCTCAACCACGTCATCCCGTCGCCGCCGACCGTCTCGCCGTCCACGACGGCGCTCTGCCCCGCCGCGAGCTGGCCCTGCGCCGGATAGGTTGTGCCCGGTCCAGCGCGCAGGTTGACCGTCCGGCCCGCCGTCACCGTACAGGCGGCGCCCGCTGCCCCGGCGACCACCGCCCGGTCCAGCAGACCCACCGGCAGCGCCGCCAGGCTCGCCGCGTCGAAGGCCTCCGGTGTTCCTGGCGGGCCGGAGGCCGTACCGTTCCCGTCCAGCGGCACACGCACCACACTGCCCGCCGGGACCGTCGCCGCCGCGCCGAACGCCTCCACCCGCGCCGATCCTTCGAGCACGTAGATCACCAGCTCCCCGCCCGGCAGCGCCTGCACGTACACCGTCGAGCCGAGCGCCACCGTCACCGCGTTGACCCGCAGCGTGACCGTCCCGCCCCCTTGGGGCGTCTGAATCAGGATGCCGCTGTCCGGCGCTGCCGCACAGGGTGCGTCGTGCAGCCCTGTCGTCAGGTAGAACGCCTGCAGCGGCCCGTACTCCGGCCCGGCAGAGTCGTCCCGCAGCACCGCCACGCTGCCGAACAGCACCACCGTCGCCGCTTCTCCCGGCAACGTCTCCGGCAGGTCCGCCCGCAGCCGCAGCAGCCCCACGCCCCACAGCCCGGCGTTCACGTCCATCCCGCCCAGCCACAGCGCCCGGATCGCGGCGACGTTCACCACGTCGCCCGCCTGTGTGAACACGAAGTCCTCCACACCGGGCTGCGCTTCGGCGGCAATCAGCGCGTGCCCATAGCACGCCTGATCGCGCCCCATCCCGGCACAGGCTGCACCCGTCGCCGCCAGCGCCGTCTCCACGATGGCCGGGCAATCCATCTCCCCGCCCTGTCCCCGCACTGCGCCCGGCCCGATCAGGCCCAGGCCGAGAATCAACAGCATCCCGATCAGCCGTTTCATGGTCCAATGTCCTTCTGCCACCCCAAATCACCTTGCGAACTATAACACAAAACAAAGGCGGCGCTCCTGTGCGCCGCCACGTCTGTATTCTTGCCGTCGCATCAGACAATTTTTGCCGCCGCGCCTACTCGACATCGACGTAGGTCAGTTCGCTCGCGGGCGCAGAGGCCGCTGCCCTGGAACGGTCAGAGGCGTGAAAAGGTGCAGGGCTGCGCGGCGAGTCGCGCCGGACCGTGCTCACCGTGCTGGCCCGGCTGCCCGACCACGACGACGCGGCAGCCGGCTCCTGGCGACGCGGCGCAGCGGTGGGTTCATCCCCGGCCCGGCTGCCCGACCACGACGCAGCAGGTGGATCGTAGCGGCGCGGCGTGTAGGTCGGCTCGTCCGCCGCCCGCGCCTGAGGCGAAGCATATGTGTGCTCCGGCGTGGCGTGTGCAGGCACGCTCCGGCTGGTAGACCAGGCCGCCTGGCCCGGCAGCGGAGCGCGCGGCGTGCTTCCGAGCGACAGGGGCTGCGCCGGGGTGGTCGTCAGCGGGCGGGCGCGCGGGGCGGCAGGGACGGGCTGCGCGCCGCGTTCCCGGTTGAAGAAGCGATCCCCAGAAGCCGCCAGCGTGCCGATGAGCATGATGCGCGTCAGCCACACCAGCGCCGCCATGAAGACTGGCACCGCCTGCAAAATCTGCGCCCGGCTGACCAGCTCGTTGCCCAGCGCGACGTTTTCCGACAGCGCCTGAGCGACCGCCCACCACGTCATGACGGCGTTCATGCCCGCGCCCAGAAACCACGCCCCGGTCAGCAAGCGGATTTCCTTCGGCTCCTTGTGCCACTGCTGCTCCGGCGTGAACAGCCGCGCCAGCCCGGCGAAGTCGATGCCGCAGAAGGCAATCGCCAGCACGGTCGCCCAGGAGGCGATGCCCAGCGCGTCGTAGCGCCCGCCGAAGAACGTTGCCAGGGCGTACTCGGTGGTGGAGAAGTTGAACAACTCGAAGGCCGCCAGCGCCGCCAGCATGATCAGCCCGATCAGCAGCCCACGCCGGATTTTAAACTGTCGAAAGACGAAGTAGGTAGGCATGGCCGCCTCCCATATATTCTTGATAGAACTTTTGTTCTATTCTAGAACAAAAATGCCGGGCTGTCAACATCCCCAGACAGCCCAACGCTAGAATTTCCTAACCAGTCTCACAAACCACATCCCGGTCCGCGCACCGCAGCGCGAAAACCAGACCCGCTAGACTGCCGGGCAATGCGGTCAACGCGGGGTCGGCGTGGGAGGATTGGCCGTCGCCAGCCGCAGCGGTTCCAGCCAGTAGTCGTCGGCGTCGGCTTCGGGCGTCCAACCTATCGTGCCGTTGTAGTTCACCCGCCACCAGTACAACCCGCCGCCGCACAATGGCCCTTCCAACACGGTGAAGACGCCGCCCGGTGGAATCTCGCCCAGGTAGCGCCCGCTCTGGCCCGGTTGTTCGCGCAGATTGTTCGGCATTCCCGGCGTGACCCACGCCTGTTCGCCGACCACCAGGCGCGGCGCAAGCGCCTGCCCGCACACTGGCGTCGGCGTGATCGTCGGGGTAGCGTTGAAGTTCCCCGGCACGGACGTGGCGGTGGCGAGCCGCAGCGGTTCCAGCCAGTAGTCGTCGGCGTCGGCTTCGGGCGTCCAACCTA
>CAZGXI010000008.1:58101-128692 GCA_964529715.1 uncultured Anaerolineae bacterium
TCGTGCCGTTGTAGTTCACCCGCCACCAGTACAGCCCGCCGCCGCACAACGGCCCTTCCAGCACGGTAAAGACGCCACCCGGTGGAATCTCGCCCAGGTAGCGCCCGCTCTGGCCCGGTTGTTCGCGCAGGTTGTTCGGTATTCCCGGCGTGACCCACGCCTGCTCACCGATCATCAGGCGCGGCGCAAGCGCCTGCCCGCACACCGGCGTCGGCGTGATTGTCGGCGTAGACGTGGGCAACGCGGTCGGTGTGGCCGTGCGGGGAAATTGCGTGGCGAGCCGCAGCGGCTCCAGCCAGTACCCGGCACGCATCTCGCCCTCCGCCGTCCAGCCCACCATACCCTGATAATCGATCCGCCACCAATACATCTCGGCGGCGCAAACCGGCCCTTCCAGCACGGTAAAGATACCCAGGCGCGGAAGCTGTCCCACCTGCGCCCCTGCCGTCCCCGGCTGTTCCCGGATGGCGTGCGGCGCAGCGTCGAGCAGCCAGCCCTGCTCCCCAACCTGCAAGCGCGGTTGCGGCGACCAATCGCAGATCGGGCCGAGCGCCATCGTCGGCGGAATGACCACATCGCGCGGATACCGCGTGGCGTAGGAGAGCGGCTCGACCCAGTAATTGCCTGCGCTGCCTTCCGCCACCCAGCCGACTGTCCCTTGGTAGCTGACCCGCCACCAATATATATTGTCGCCGCAGGTCGGCCCCTCCAACACCATGAAGACAGCCACAGACGGCATATACGTGATGGTGTAACCGGACAGGTCTGGCTGGTCACGGAGCGGCGTCGTTCCACCCGCCGCCCACGCCTGCTCGTGGACGGTCAGGCGCGGCGGCAAGGCCCCCTCGCAAGGCGGGATGCCCTGCGCGGAGGCCGGTTGAGAAGCAATCAAAATGACGGCAATCAAAACAACAGCCGCCGCCAATCCACACAAGAAGGCTTTCTGGCGCATTATTTCCTCCACTTTCTTGCTGATCCGGCGCATCTCTTGCATTATCACACGCGCGGCAGCAGGAAAAATGGTCGGGATGGCGACTGTCGGCTGATGGCTACCCTACGATTAAGCTATTGCGTGCGCGGCTCCGGGAACAATGCAGACAACACCTCCGGCGCGTGCTGGCGGACCATGTCGGCGCTGAGGGCGTTTGCGCCGCAGATGGCGCGGTAAAGCTCCCCGCTGCGGTGCAGCGTGCGTTCCCCATTGGCAAAGTCCACGCCGTACAACCCGAAGCGGAAGCGCGGATCGTAGCCTTCGGCCCACTCGAAGTTATCCACCAGGCTCCACCAGAACATGCCCTTCACGGGCAGATTGCCCACGCGCGCATCCCACACGCTGCGCACGGTGCGCGCCAGGTAGCCGGGCCGGATCGTGTCGTCGGGATCGGGCACGCCGACCTCGGTCACGTAGATGGGCAGCCGGGTCAGCTTCCACAGGTGATCGATGCGCCGGAACGTCTCCTCCGGCGCGAATTCGCCCCACTGCGGCTGTGGGCCGTGCGGCACGTCTTCGCGCACGCTCTGCTCGAAGAAGAACATCTCCGGGCGCTTGAGGTTCAGACGAACCGTCTGGCGGTGGTAGTATTGCAGCCCGACCCAGTCCAGCGCGCCCTGCGCCTTCGGCAGCCGGACGGCCCGGCGCAACGGCAGGCGCAGTTTGCCGGAGAGGAACGGGCCGAAGATCATCTCGTTAAACAGCCAGTGCAGCGTCCGCGCGCCGACCCACCCCGCCGGGTTGTCGGCGCGGAAGCTGATCTGGTGCTTGGCGAAGCCCACCTGCGCCGTCGGGGATGCCTGCTTGATGGCGTGGTAGGCTTCGGCGTGGCCCTGCGCCAGGTTGGCGATCACGGCGAAGGTCTCGTCCAGGCTGGTGTGGCCGGGCGGCCAGTAGCCCAGCAGGAAGCCGTAGGCGGCGTAGACCATCGGCTCGTTGATGGTGCACCACAGCGTCACCTGATCGCCCAACGCCTCCACGACCTTTACAGCGTAGCGGGCGAACAGGGCCGGCGTTTCCGCGTTGGCCCAACTGCCCCGCTCCTCCAGCCAGACCGGATTGGCGAAGTGGTGCAGCGTGACCATCGGTTCCAGGCCGCGCGCCCGCAGCGCCAGGATCATCTCGCGGTAGCGGGCCAGGGCGTGCTCGTCCCAGCGGCCCGGCTCTGGCTCGACCCGACTCCACTCGACGGACAGGCGGAGTGCATTGTTGTTCAGCGCGGCGGCGCGGTCGAAGTCCTCCTCGGCGCGCCCCTCCCACCAGCCGCAGGCCGCGCCAGAACGCTGGTTCTGGAAGATGCGCCCCGGCGTCTGTTCCCACTCGGACCAGCTATTGTGATTGCCGCCTTCGACCTGATGGGCGGCGGTAGCCGTCCCCCACAGGAATCCGGGCGGAAACGTATGCACAGCCTGGATTTGATCGGTCATGTTGAGCCTTCAGCTTTCAGCAGGAGCAAAAAGCCATCAGCCGACAGCGATCAGCAATCAGCCGATACCTTCGGAATCGTCGCGTCTTTCCGTGTGCGCTGCCGGGCAAAAAGCATGATCCGTGCCTAGAACAACCTCTATCGCGGCTCCCAATCACGCTTGCCGACCGCTCTACTACACGTTGAAGCGGACGTTGATGATGTCGCCGTCCTGCACGACGTAGGTCTTGCCTTCGAGCCGTTGTTTGCCCGCCGCCTTGACCGCCTTCATCGAGCCGAGCGCCACCAGGTCGTCGTAGCCGGTCACTTCCGCCCGGATGAAGCCGCGCGCCAGGTCGGTGTGGATCACGCCCGCCGCCTCGACTGCCGTCGCGCCGACCGGCACACTCCATGCACGCACCTCGTCTTCTCCAACGGTGAAAAACGACTGGATGCCCAGCAGGTCGTAGCTCAACCGGATCACGCGCGCCGAACCGGGTTCGACGATGCCGTATTCGTCAAGAAAGGCTTTGCGGTCCTCCGGGGCAAGCTGCGCGATCTCGGCTTCGAGCTTGCCTTGCAGGCCGACCACGACCGTCTTCCGGTGTTCGTAGGCGTGCAGCAGGTCGATAGGCGGCAGGTCCTCGCTGCCGTTGAGGATGATCAGCATCGGCTTGAGCGTGAGCAGGCCGTACCCGCGCACCAGCTTGAGGTCATCGGGCGTCAGGCCGTCCAGGTCGCGCAGGGGTTGTTCTGCCTCCAACTGGGCGTGCATCCGCGTCAACACCGCGCGCTCGGCCTCCAATTGGCGACGCTGGTCGGCTTTCTTGCGCCATTCCTCTTCGATGCGCGCCAGCCGGTTTTCTACCGTGATCAGGTCCACCAGCAGGAATTCGCCTTCAAGGGTTGCCGCGTCGCGCGCCGCGTCGATTTTGCCTTCGGGATGCGGCACGGCCTCGTCCTCGAAGACGCGCACCACATGCACGAAGCCGTCCACCTGGGCCAGTTCGTTGCGCAGCGGACCGCTCAGGCCGCCCTTGCCCACGCCTCTATCCAACCCGCCGATGTCGTTGTACGTGACGGTGGCGTAGATCGTCTTACGCGGCTTGAACATGCCGCTGAGGAAATCGACCCGCGCGTCGGGCACATTCACGACGGCGGTGTGGACTTCCATCTGCCCGGAGCCGCCGACGCCAGTCGGCAGGTTTTGCCCGGTGAGCGCGTTAAAAATGGTGGTCTTGCCGCTTTGCGGCAGGCCGATGATGCCGAGTCGCATGGCGCTTGCCTATCTCACTTCCGCTGGGACACCGGTAATCGCGCCCGATTAAAACACATTCCCCTGCTAAAGGCTACCCTTTCAGCGACGCAATGACACGATTCGCGCCGCCCGCACGCCCAGGTGATTCGCCACCGGGCGCTCCAACCCCGGTACGCGCCCATGAATAGGCGTGTTCAGCACCATCGGTCGCCCATCTGCCCCCTCTACAACCAGCGTCACCGAGCCGCCGCCATCCAGATTAAAAGCGGTGTAGACGCCATACTCGCGCAAGATTGCCCCCAGCTCGATCACCGTCAGCCCTTCGCTGTAGTTCGGCTGGCGGCCATCCACCGCCACGAGAAACAAGGTCCGCCCAGATTCGTCCAGGCCGAGCGCGGCGCGCGGCTCCGGCTGGAGGTGGTAAGGGCGGTACATATCCGGCGGGTGGACCTGCCCCCGGCTGACGAAGTAGAAATCACCCGAAATAGCGTTGTAGATCGGCCCGAACGACTGGTTCATCCCGGCGCGGTTATCTGCCGAAAGATACAGAGTGGGCCGGTGCGGCCAGCCCCGCGAATAGATCACCCCTTCCGCGCTGGCGAAGCCCACCACCCCCACCGGATCGCCTTCGTGAGGATAGTAGTCCAGCAGGCTGTTGAAGTAGAACGGGGTATAGAAGTCGCCGTTGATCGCCACCTGCACGTCGAACTCGTCCAGAAAGGCCGAGGTCGTGCGCGCGCGCAACGGCAGGCGGGCAACCGTCGCAGGCGGCCCTGGCGTGACCACGAATCCCAGGCCGGGCGCGTCCAGGTCCACCATAACCAGGTGGAGCACAACCGGGCGCGGCTCGCTGCGCACGTCGCGGACATAGGTGATACCCTCGAAAAGCACCTGCCGGGTCGGCGCTGGCTGTGGACGGTGGCTAAACCAGACCCAGTACCCGCCGACGATCAGCATGGGCAGCGCCAGGACCATCGCCGGCGCGGCGACCAGCCGCAGTCGCTTTCGCCTGCCCCGCGCCTGTAATCCCATCCCGGCCCCAACCGCCAACAAAAGCAGTCCACCCAACAAGGGCAAAAAATCCACCACAGTTACAGTCCCGTTTCGACTGGCAGCGCGTAAACGCCCAGGTGATTGGCGACGGCCCGTTCCAGGCCGGGAATGCCGTGCTCCACAGGTACACTGAGCAGCACAGGCGCGCCCGCCTCACCCTGGATCGCCAGCGCGCTTGACCCACCGCCGTCCAGGTTAAGGGCCGTGCTGCCGCCGTACTGCGCCGCGATCCCGGCCAGTTCCGCCAGCGCGACGCCCTCACTTACGCCCGGCTGTCGCCCGTCCACCACCACGAGCAGCAGCACCCTCCCATCGGCGCTCAGGGCGACGGCGGTACGCGGGTGCAGGGCCACGTGGTACGGACGGCTGCATGGGGCAGGCTGCCCCACCACCAGAAACAGGCAATCCCCGGACACGGCATTGTAGACCGGGCCGGGCGGCGCGTCAAAGGCGGCGTGGTTGTCGGCAGAAAGATACAGCGTCGGGCCGCTGCCCCTGGAGGTCACCACACCCTGCGAAGCGGCAAAGCCGACCGGGTCCACCGGGTCGCCCAAACGCGAGAACAGGTCCCACACCGTTTGCGGCCCGGTGGTGTGATCGAAGAAATCCCCGTTGATCGCCAGTTGGAGGCTGAACTCGGCCAGAAAGCCGGAGGTCGTGCGGGCCGGGACGGCGCCGTCGGCGGGCGAGTCGTCCGGCGTGACGAGAAAGCGCAAGCCGGGCGCGTTCAGGTCAATGGCGACGATGTGGATGACCAGCGGGCGCGGGACGGTGCGCACGTCGCGCGTGTAGGTGATCCCCTGGAACAGCGGCTGCCCGGTCGCGCTCTCCTGCGCGGCGGCGGGAAAACGAGCCGGACTGCACAGCAGCGACACGAGGAACAGCGCAAACAGAATCGGCAGGGCAATACGTCGCAAATCAGGCCGCAGCCTCCGCCGGAGGTACTTCCAGGACTGTAAGAACCAGTTCAGCGATGAAATTACGGGCGTTTAAAACTTCCAGCAGGATCGGCTCATCCTGCTCGGACACATGCAGGATAGAATCGCCCACGTGCTCGGCGTGATCGACCTTCAACCCTTCGGCAACCCAGATCATCAATACATCGTCTTCGCGGTTATAGGTCATCTTCGGTTTCATAGCGCGACTTCCTTCCGGGATAAAACGTGATCACCCGGATTTTGTCAACCTCTTCCACAAATACTACTCGCAAAACACGCCACTCGTCGATAGACTTCTGCGCGATAGGGGCCACTTCCGCGAATCGATAGAGTCGGGCTGATGCACAACGTCGGCAATCTGATCCTCCGTGACTGTCAAACCGATCTCGGCCAGCACAGCGAACTTCGCTCGTGCATGGTGGGTGAAGCAGATCGGCTTGTCCACGACGCTACCCCCTCCCCTTCAGCCTCCCTGCCAGCGCCTCGGCAGGATGCACCGCCTGCCGCCCGGCAAAGTCGTTGATCTGGTGACGGCAGCTTGTCCCCGAAGCGACGAGCACGGCTTCCTCCGGCGCGGCGCGCATGGCGTCCACCAGCCGCCGCTGTGCCAGCTTCTTCGAGATGTCGTAGTGCTCTTTCTCGTAGCCGAACGCGCCCGCCATGCCGCAACAGGCCGAATCGACCTCCTGCACCTCCCCGCCGAGCAATCCTAACGCCGCCTTCGCGGGAGATGTACCCACCAACGCCTTGAGGTGGCAGTGCCCGTGCAGCACCACCGGGCGGCCCGAATCGCGTTCGAACAGGTCGGCCCACTCGGCCATGTGCTGCGCGGCAAACTCCTCGAACGTCACGGCGCAGCGCCCGACGACGGCGCGGTCCGGGTGATCGCTGAGATATTGGTGCTCATCGCGCATGGTCAAGATACAACTCGGCTCCAGGCCGATGATCGGCAGCCCGGCGCGGCCATACGGCGCGAGGACGCGCATCACGTTATTGGCGCAGCGGCGCGCTTCTGGCAAAAAGCCCTTCGAGAGATACGTCCGCCCGCAGCAGGTATAGGGCGGCACGATCACCTCGTACCCGGCGGCGGTCAGCACATCCCAGGCGGCCTGGGCGATGCGCGTCTCGTTGAAGTTGGCCCACGTATCGACGTACAGCACAACGGCTTTTCCGGTCGTGCGTGGGATTTCGCGGCGAGTCCAGGTAAAGGCGCGCTCGAAGCGCGGCATCTGCCGCCGCTTATCGATGCCGAGCATTACGTCCAGCCCCAGTTTGACCAGCGGGTTGGCGAACACGGCATTCGCCAGCGGCGCAAAGGCGCTGCCCAATGGGCTGAGCAGCGGCATATGGGCAAACAGGCGCGTGCGCAGCGAGGGCGGATACTGCTTGTGGCGGTGCACCTGCCATTCGAGCTTGATGCGCGCCATATCCACCGAGGAGGGGCACTCATTCTTGCACGCCTTGCACGAGATACACAGGTCTAGCGCCTCGGCCACCCGGCCCGTGAACATCTCCTCGCGCGGGATCAGGCCGCTCAACGCCGCGCGCAGCAGGTTCGCCCGCCCGCGCGTGCTGTGCTCCTCTTCGCGCGTGACCATGAAGGTCGGGCACATCACGCCGGTTTCCAGCTTGCGGCAGACCCCCGCCCCGTTGCACATCTCCACCGCACGGGCAAACCCCTGATCCGCGCTCCAATCCAGGTATTCGTACAGCGGGATCGTGGTGTAGTCTGGCCCGTAGCGCAGGTGCTCCGTCATGGCGGGCGCGTCCACCACCTTGCCGGGGTTCATACGGTTATCGGGGTCGAAGGCAGCCTTGACCTGCCGGAACGCCTCGTAAACCTGATCGCCGAAGATATGCCGGTTCAGCCAGGAACGGGCCAGCCCGTCGCCGTGTTCGCTGCTCATCGCGCCACGATACTTCAGCACCAGGTCCGCCACGGCGCGCTGAATCTGTTCCATCGCCAGCACGCCCTGGCGCGTCTTCAGGTTGAGCACTGGCTTGATGTGCAGGCAGCCTGCGCTGGCGTGGGCATACATACCGAGCGTCGTGCCCAGTTCCCCGGCTACCTGTTCCAGATCGCGCACGTAAGCAGCCAGGTGTTCCACCGGCACGGCCACATCTTCCATAAAATGAACCGGCTTCAGATCGCCCTTCATGCTCAGCAGCAGACCCAACCCGGCCTTGCGGACCGCCCACACGTTTGCCACCGCCGCTGCATCGGGCATGGGCGTGATCGCGCTGACCGGCAGGCGATGTTCCCGGACGTGCGTCACCAGACGGTCGCGTAGGGTGGACAGTTCGGCATCGTTATCGCCATAGAACTCGACCATCAGGATCGCCTCCGGGTCGCCGGAGACGAAGCGCGCCAGCCGGGGCGCCCACGCCGGCAGCGCCCGACACAGGTCCATCTGGAGCTTATCCATCATCTCGACCGAACTCGGATCGACCTCCAGCAGCGCCGGGATAGACTCCAGGCAGGCGTTGAGATCGGTATATTCCAGCACCACCACCGTCGTCTTTTTGGGGGTGGGAACCAGGTTCACCGTCACGCTGAGGATCGCCGCCAGGGTGCCCTCGCTGCCCGTGATCAGCTTCGCCAGGTTAAAGCCGTCCGGCGGCAGGCGCAGGGGCGGCAGGCGCCGGGCAACGTTATCAAACGTCCCGCCAGGCAGCAGGCGGTCCAGGTTATAGCCGCCGCAGCGCCGCCAGGTGTTCGGCAGACGTTCCAGAATCGCCTGCGCGTTCTGCTGCACAATGGCCGGGACATGCCGGTAGATGCGCCCTTCGAGCGTATCCTGCGCGGCCTTGCGCCCGATAGTTGCCGCATCCACCGTGCCGAAGGTCGCCGTCGTGCCATCAGACAGGACCACGTCCATCGCAATGACGTGATCGGCGGCCATGCCGTAGAGGATGCTGTGCGAGCCGGTGGAGTTGTTGCCCATCACCCCGCCGATCACGGCGCGGTCCGCGCTGGCCGGGTCGGGGCCAAACATCAGGCCGCGATCCTTGAGCGCGTTATTGAGCCGCGTCAGCACCACCCCCGGCTCAACCTTGACCCACTTCTCGGCAGGGTTGACATGCAGGATGCGGTCCAGGCGCGTCATATCCACGACCACCGCCTCGCCGACCGTCTGGCCAGACAGGCTCGTGCCGCCGCCACGCGGCAGCACCGGCAGGCCGTAGCGCGCCGCCGCCTCCATCACGGCGATCACATCCTCGGTCGAATGGGGCAGCGCCACCGCCAGCGGCATGATCTGGTAGTTGCTGGCGTCGGTGGCGTAGAGCAGCCGGTCGTAAAAGGCGGTGCGCACGTTGCCGCCCAGGCGCGGCCTGAGTTCGGCGGCAAAATCCTCGACGGCAGAAGCAGAAACCGGGGTCATGGTCGGGTCCTCTCCAGGAGCATCCACCGGAAAACGGATGGGGTTCGAGGTTATTTTGTAGAGATTATAGCGGCAGGTAGCAGGGCTGCGCACGGTCAACTGTGCACGGCTCAGGTGACGAAAATCGGGTGTGGCGGCAGCAAACGCCAATCCGCCGCTACTCTGCTGCCAGGTGCAGGCGATGCCCGGCGATGATCATGTCGTTCCCCGCCCCCAGCAGGCCGCGCCGGGATAAAATGTGGCAGCAATCTGCCCCGTGCCGACACATTTCAGGCTTCGCCATGCCTTTCAACTCAAAACTCACCACTCAAAACTTTGAACTTCCCGCCGCTCGCGGCACCTATGCCCTATGCGTTCCTCTGGACGCGCCGCTGGTGATCTGTGCCGGGCGGCTGGGCAACATTTTCCTGGACGCGGGCCGGTATGTCTATATCGGCAGCGCACACGGTCCGGGCGGGCTGGCCGCGCGCGTGGGGCGGCATCTGCGACGCGAGAAGCGCCTGCACTGGCACATCGACGCGCTGACCGCCGCTGCGCCTGTCGTGGAGGTGTGGTGGGTCGAGACAACGGAACGGCTGGAATGTGCCTGGATGCGCGCGCTGCTCACGCTGCCGGGAGTGAGCATCCCAGCGGGAGGATTCGGCTCTTCGGACTGCGCCTGCCCAGCCCATCTGCTGGGCGTGCCAGACCCTGCCGCCGCACGCGATCTGCTGATTGCTTCTCACCAGCCCTGAGTCTTGCTATACTAAACACTGTATACCCTGATCGACACCCTCGCCGCAGGAAGAGTGCATGTCCATCCGCGAACAGCGTCAGATCGCCCGCCAACTGCTGGACGACTCCAGCCCCACCGACGCGCCAACGGCTTACTACGGCCTGTACCATGACCCGGCCCGCTCGATCCTTGCCACACGCGCCAACGGCGATGGGCGGGCGTTGGGCTTCGTGGGCCGCTTCCAGACCGGCTACGATCTGTTCCGCCCCCTGGTCACGCTGCGCTGCCGCACGCCGGAGGTAGCCGCCGACCTGCTGGCCGAAGTCCTGGTCGTGGGGCGGCCCTACATCCTGTTCGCTAACCTGAACCAACTCCCCATGATCGGTGGCAGCTTTCAGGTAGAAAACCAGCGCATGCTGCACATCTTCTACCTGGACAGCCCCCGCTTCCGCCCGGTGATCAACGTGATGGTGGTGGAAAAGACCACGCCCGACGGCAAGCCGCGTTACGAGATCAATTCCGGCGGCCTGCAAGCCGTCGCCGGAGTCAACTGGGTTTCGCCCGGCTTCGCAGAGCTGTACGTCTACACCGAACCGCTGGCCCGTCAGCGTGGCTGGGGGCGCAGTGTGGCTGCCGCCTGTGTAGAACATCTCCTGCGCGACGGGCGTCTGCCGATCTACCTGGTGGAAAAAAGCAATGTCGAGTCGATGGAACTGGCGCAGGCACTCGGTTTTGTAGACAGCGGCGCGCGCCAGCTTTACGCCGACGTGATTTACACCGGCCATCCGGCACGAGCCGTCTCGATTACGGAGAACAACTCCGCCCAGCAATGAAGAACGCCAGGGAATGAACTCCCCGGTTACGGAAATCCAGCTCACTTAAAGTAGACTGTGTTTATCTTGAATGACAAGGGTTTTTAGCCCACCGAAGTAACCTTTGCGTTGATAGCCCGACAGGGGAATGCCGGGCGAGCATGGGAAGTGCATCACAGCCGTTGGCGCAATGGTGTTTTAGAAGCCCTTATTATGTAGGTCCAGGAAAGCAGGTTTTGAAAAATGGTTTACCCGGTCAATCACCCGACTCCGATCCGCACCGACGGCAGCAACTGGTTTGCCCACAATACCATGCGCGTGCGCGTGCCCAATATCATCCGCGAGGTCTTGGACCTCAACCCAGACTATCCCGCTTCGATCCAACGCGCGCTGGAAACCTTGATCGACAGCCTGGAAACGAACGCCCCGGTTCCCATGCTGGACCTGCCCGCCCCGGATTACGACGAGTGGGCGGTCGCTTGGGCCTTTCGCCGGGGCGAAACCTGGGAAAACACCGACTGGTTCTTTGCCGAGAACTATGTCTATCGCCAGATAATCCAGGCCGTGCGCTGGTGGGAAACCGCCCGCGATCCCTTCGCGCCCAAAAAGGCCGACGAACTAGCAGGCGACCGCCTGTGGCACTTGCTCGACGAGGCGCTGTCCATCGAGGGACCGGCAGAGGAACGGCTATCTGCGCTGATCCACCGTGCCCTGTGGGGCAACCGCATCGACCTGAGCTATGCGCCCTCCCTGGAACACGGCCACGCCGCCGGTGAGGACGACCTGCTGGTAGACGAGAGCGCCCAGGCCGTCCGCTGTCTGCTGGATGGGCACGGCCCGGTGCACATCGTGACCGACAACACCGGGACGGAACTGGCGCTGGACCTGGCATTGGCAGACCGGCTGCTGAACGGCGTCACGAGCACGGTGATCGTGCACCTCAAGATGCATCCGACCTTCGTCAGCGACGCCACCCTGCCGGACGCGCTGCGCTTTCTCGATTTGTTGAACGACGGCGGACATGGCAAAGCGGTGGAAGCGTTTGGCAAACGGCTGCGGCAGGCCCTGGCCGAAAAACGGCTGCGCTTCGCCCCGGACCTGTATTGGAACGGCTGCCGCATCCTGCGCAACCTGCCCCCGCGCCTGGAAGACGGCTTCCGGCGCGCGCGGCTGGTCATCTTTAAAGGCGACGCCAACTACCGCCGCGTGGTCGGGGACATCCTGTGGCCACCGGAAACACCCCTCGCTCGCGTGGTGGAGCGTTTCCCTGCGCCGATCCTGGCGCTGCGCTCCCTCAAGAGCGATCCCATCGTCGGGCTACCGCCGGGTCTGGCCGAACAGATTGATTCCATCGACCCGGAATGGCACACCAACGGGCGGCGCGGCATCATTCAGACGGCGACGAAATAAACGGTGGCCTGTATTGAGGCGACATGGCTGTAGAGGCATCCCCCGCAGAAAAACCCGTGCGCGACGTGGCGGCAGCGGTCATTCAAGATGAAGCCGGGCGCGTGCTGCTGCTCCAGCGCGGCCCCACCGCGCCGACCTTCCCGGATCACTGGGGCGTGGTGACGGGCTACGTGGACCCAGGCGAGACTCCGGCCCAAGCTGCGCTGCGCGAAATCGCAGAGGAGTTGAACGTCACCGGGCGTGTCTTGCGTGCGGGTGCGCCGTTCCTGGTAGACATCGGCAGGGCCAACGTGCGGGTGTGGCCCTTCCTGTGCGCACTGGACGAGCCAGGCGCAATCCGGCTGGCGGACGAAAATCGGCGGTTCACGTGGGCGTCCGTGCCAGAGGCACTGGCCCGCCCGATCGTCCCGCAGCTTGACCAAGACTTCCGCGCGCTAGGGCTGCTGTGATCAAAAAGGCCGGTCCACGTGGGCCGGCCCCCTCCCCAATAGGCATTTTTGCACGCCGCTTTCCCTACCTGTTGGGAAGTTCCTCCTGAAGCCACGCCAGCGCCGATTCGCGGTCAAAAAAGGCGCGCTGCTGGATCAGCGCCGTTGAGTTCTGTTTGATGACGAACTGGATGACACCGGCCATCACCGTGCGGGGCAGGATCAACGCCACGCGCCCGCGCAGGTTGGGGCAGGCTTTGCGATGATCATTTACGCGGCTGCGTACGTAAGGCGTGAGACTCAACGCGGGATCGGCCAGCTCTTGCAGTAGCAGGAATGGGCAGTCGGCAGGCAAAGCCTTGCTCTTCTCGATCAGATCGTCGGCCCAGGCATCCACCGATTTGCGGCTCACCGACTTGATGGTGTAGCACAACACGTAGCCATCGACCAGCCACTCGCGGATAATGCCCGGCGCGATCTCTTTGACCTGGGAACGAGCGATTTCCGGTTCGGTTTCTTCGGCTGCCGCCGGAATAGCGGCCATCTCTGCCGATGACCCGCCAGCGTCCGCTGGGAGTTGTTCCGAATCTCGTTCAGGTGCGTCCGGTTGCATAAATTTTCTCTTCGATACTCACTCGGCGCTCCGGCAAGGAACGCACAACGAACGTTCAGTCTTTCCAAAAAGAGGTTTCATACGCCTCCATCAGCCACGACAGCGCCTCGTTACGGTCAAAGAGAATGCGGTGTTGCATTTTCTTGAGCGGGCGCAGGCTGGTGTAGAGACGCGCCACCTGGAGCAGAATGGATTGTATCATGACCGTCGCAATGCGCCCTTGCTGCCCGGAAATCATTTTGATGATTGCGTCTACTTCCTGGCGAATGCGCGGGGTGAAAACCAGACTCGGATCGGTCATGTCCATCAGGATCAGGAGCGGGCGGTCTTCGGGCCAGGTTTCGACCCGCTGCCGGAGGTCGTCAAACGCCGGCTTCAACGCTTCCCATTCGATGCTCCGGATCGTGTACGCCAGGACGCAACCATCGCACAACTCCTCAAAGTGGTAGCCTGGCGTCGTTTTCGATTGGGAGGCGGCATCGAGAGGGGGGTCTGGTAAGGCAGTGAAATTGATAAAACCCACCGTAGATTCCCTCTTATATCATATCATCGAAAGATTGTATATCCAGGTTAGCATCCTCTTTGCGGCAGATCAATTCCGCCAGTGTGCTTTTCACAAAGAATTCACTTCTGGTCTGCGCCGCCTAAAGGCAATGTGGGCAGTGTGCCTGCTCCTATTCCTGGTAA
Organism: uncultured Anaerolineae bacterium; assembly: GCA_964529715.1. Lineage (GTDB taxonomy): Bacteria > Chloroflexota > Anaerolineae > Aggregatilineales > Ch27 > CAZGXI01. The sequence goes on from CAZGXI010000008.1 coordinate 71,795, forward strand.
ATCTCCACCGTAATCAGGCGGTCGCCAGGCGGCGGGTCGGGAAAGCGGAGCGGATCGAGGGGGTCGCGTGGCGTGAGGGCGCGCAGCACATCCATACCGTTCGTTACCTGCCCAAAGATAGCAAACTGCCCGTTCCATTCCCAGTCCGGTGTCAGCGGCCCATAGGTGATGAAGAACTGGCTGCCACCGCTGTTGGGCACGCCGCGTGTGCTCGCCATCGCTACACGCCCTTCGCGGTCGAAAGTCAGGCCGTTGTCGCGCTCGTCGAAAATCGTATAGCCCGGCCCGCCCAGGCCTGTCCCACTGGGATCGCCCGTCTGGGCAAACATGCCCGGCAGCACGCGGTGAAAAGTGATGTTGTTGTACCAGCCGTCGCGTGCCAGGTAGACGAAGTTGTTCACCGTCACCGGCGCTTCGTCCACAAACAGGTCGATCTCGACATTGCCCCGCTCCGTCACCAACACGGCGCGGTAGTCGGCGGTCAGGTCGATAAACAAGTCCGGCTGGTGAGGATAGTGGCGCGCCTCCAGGGCAAAGAAGCGGTAGGCATCGTCCAGGCCGTACAGGTCATAGCGCCCGCTGTAAGGCTGCCCGTTGATCAGCAGCGCGGGGATTCCGCGCAGGTCCAGGGCCAGAGCCTCCATCCGGTAGCGGTCGGCCAGCGCCGCCAAGTTCTGATCCAGCGCAGCCTCGAAATCGGCGATGTTGAGTTGCAGCGTTCCGGCATAATCGATCAGCGCGGCACGGAACTGCTCCGGCGTGAGGTCGATCCAGGCATCCTGTTCGGCGAACAGCAGGTCGTGCATCTCCCAAAAGCGATCCTCAGCGGCGGCGGCTTCGCTAGCGGCCAGGGCCAGGGTGGCCTTGTCGTGATTTGCCACATCGGGGTAATGCCGCCACACGACGCGCAGCGATTCCGGGTAGCGTTCGCGCAGGATAGCGAGGCTGCGGGCCACGTCGGCGCAGGGGATGCACTGGAAATCGCCGTAATGGATCATGGTGACGATGGCGTCTGCCGGCCCCTGGGCATGGTCAACAGCCGTTGGCATCACTTGATCCAGTTCTTCCGGCGGCGGCAACGTGATGATCAGCGGCGTTGGGGATGGCATGGGTGTGGACGTGGGCGGCTCAGCAGTCGGCGCGCCCCCGCTAGACAGATTGCAAGCAGCCAGACACAGGATGAGCAAGATGAGCAGCAGAGATTTTTTCATAATATAAGGATCGGCTCAGGACAAGACGGTAAAGGCGACGCCTCCCAACCCGGCACAGAGATGCGTCGCCCCCCCACGACCAGAGTATACCGCGAAGCAGGATTTCATTCGCTCGCTTCGGCCTCTTCTGCGGTGGTTGCTTCTTCTTCGCCCGCCGGCGTGTCCTCATCCTCTCGGAGCACAAAGTCGTCCGGCGTCAGCGCGGGATTGATCTCCACTGCCACCGGTTCCAGTTCCATGAACATCTTGTCGCCCCAATAGCGTTGCACCAGCGGCGGCAGCAACAGCCCATCTACCTTGATCAGCGATCCGCGCGTGCGGATGTACTGTGTTTTGCGCTCACCGCCCCACGGGTCCGCGCGCTCGACCTCGATTTCCTTGAGGGTGTGGTCATCTTCCAGGCGAACGATGGCAAAGTCGTTGTCGTAGCCCGATAGCCGCGCGCGAAAGCTGCGAGCGTCTACCCCTTCCACACGCACGTCCCGGTCGGCGATCAACGGGCTGACGAAAAAGACCGCCTCGCTCCAGGCCCGCCGCCGCGCCGATTCGACCATGTCCGTGTCGGTGGAGCGCGTCACGTGGATGCCCTGCTGCTCGTAGACCGCCTGGCCGTCAAAACTGGTGGTGTAGCTGGAACGGAACAGGCGCAAGACAGAGACTTTCATTTCCCACTTCATCATCAACGGAAAGCAATAGGTCGCCGTTGCATCCAGGCTGACCCACACCGGAAATGGCCCCAGCTTGCTGCGCGAACGCCCCCGGTATCTGATCCGCAGCGTCTCCATCGCGGGCGGGCTGAAGCCATAGCGCGCAATGACCAGTTTCTTGAGCAAGTCCTTGCCAATCGGATCGCCCTGCGCCAGCAGCAGAAATGACATCGCTCAACGCTCCTGCAATCAGTCGATACGCGCACCAGACAGAAGCCGTCTCTCTTCTGCCTTTCAGCCCCATTGGGCAGTGTAACACGTCAGACCACCCCGCCAAAAGCACCACGGCAGAACGGCGGTGGCAGAAACGTGAATTATTTGTGAAATCCCCTGGCACGCTCTCAGCGGCACATGAAAAACCACGAGCCAACCGTCAGCACGTCGCCCACGCTCAAGCGAAAGCGCCCCTTGACTCGCCCCCCGTTGGCAAACGTGCCATTAGTGCTGTTCAGGTCTTCCAGAATCCAGTCATCGCCCTCGCGCACGAGCTGACAATGGTAAGACGAGACGGTATCTTCGGGGATGACGATGTCGTTGTCGGCGGCACGCCCCAGGCTTAAGCCCGCGCCGTCCAGATCGCGTGACTCGCGCTTCCAGGTCAACTGCGTCGGAGGCGGGCCATGACGTTCCAGCGCCGGGCGGGATGATTTGAGCCGCCCGTGCATGGCGGTCGTCTCGGACTGGTCTCTGTCGTGCGCGCCGTAGTAGGCTCTGGTGGTGCTGATTTTGCGGGTGTGGGTGTCGTAGCGCTGCGCGCCCATCTCCATGTCGATGGCCTCTTCGCGCAGCATGTTGTGCTCCGCTTCCAGTTCTTCGTCGTCGAGGTCGGCAGCCCAGATGGCGTCGGCAGCCTGAGTGAGTACCTGCGACGCCCCGTCGAAGTCACCCAGGTCAGCATACCGGACGGCCTCCTCACGGGCGCGGGCCGCCCGCAGCAGCAGCGCCGACCGGACCACCTCGGCGTTCGGGGCCTGTCCGGCGAACGCCTCCTCCGGCGCGACGTTGACCAGGATCGGCAGGTCCATCGTGCGGTGCGCCACGCGCTCCTGGCCCAGTTCGTCGTAATCGAAGCGCAAACGGGCCACCTCGACCTGGCCCAGCGTGCGCAACGCTGGAATCGCCAGTTCCAGGAGCAGCCGCTTGATCTCGTCGCCGTACATATCCCCCAGGTGAAAGACGATCTCGCGCCCGCGCACGTCGGCGGGATAGGCGTTCAACTGCGTGACCATCTTCACGTCCGGCGAGAGTGTCAGGGTGATGGTCAGGTTTTGCCCGACCACACTCATTAGATCGGCCAGCTCTTCGGTGAAGATACGCGGCGCCTGGTCAGGGTTGTCGATGTAGTAAAACGCGCCGCCACCCTCCGACGCCAGGCGGGTGAGCAGGTCTTCGTTGAAGCCCAGCCCCACGCCCATCGTTGTGGTCGTCACGCCCTCCTCGCGCTTCTGACGAGCCATGGCCGCCAGCCGCGCCGGATCGGTGACGCCCTCATTCGCCAGCCCGTCAGTCAGCAGCAGCACGCGGTTGATCTGTCCCTCGGCGGCGTTCTGCTCGACCAACTGGCAGCCCTTGAGCCAACCGCCACTGAGGTTGGTCGTGCCACTAGGACGAATAGCCTGAATGGCATGGTTGACGGCGTCTTTGTGTAGCACCGGGCCGGGCGGCGAATCGACCGACACCGCCTCGTTGTACGTGACCAGGCTAAAGCAGTCGCGCCCGCTCAGGCGTTGGACGAGGAACTGCGCCGCCTTCTTGACATACTCGATCTTGTCGCCTGCCATCGAACTGCTGCGGTCCAGCACCACGCTCAGGTTGAGCGGGCGACGGCTGGCAGCGTCGGGCGGCGGCCCGGCCTGGATGCGCGCCATCAGGTACAGGCGATGTTCGCGCGCCATCGAGAGCACATCGTAATCCAACACATAATCCGCTTCCACCAGGCCGCGTCCTTCCTCGTTTAACCATGTCACAGGTATTGCAATTTTATACGCAAGTGGGCCGGATGGGGTTCGTCCTTTGGTCCTATCGATAATGCGGTAGGGGCGGCCACCTGCGCCGCCCCTACGACACTTTCATTTATAGAGATACGGGCCGATCCCCTGCCCGTCTACTGCAGTTGCAGGGTGTAGACCGCCACGTCGTCGTTCCGGCTATAGAGCGTGCCGCTCCAACTGCCAAGCGTCACGCCATTCTGCACGGCGGTGACGGTGTAGTTGGCGGGGGTAGTGTCGTTACATTCCAACGAGTACTGCACACCGATGGCCCATTGCCCGCGCGGCGCCGTCGGCGGGATGGTGATCGTCTCCACCGCCGGGCTGCTGAACGTGCGGCAGTAGTCGTTGCCTGCCGTCGCCTGGAGCGTCACGCCGTTGGCACCGTTGGGATTCTCAAACGAGATCAGAATGCCATCCGGCCCCTGCGTCGCCAGATCGAGGTCGGCCCGGTTGTTCCAGGTCAGGGTGAGCACCACGCTGCCCGCCTGGGTCGCGCCGCCACCACCGCCCGGCAGCGCCGCCCCGCCCGCCGTGACACTCAGCTCGTAGCGCCCGGTCGAAGTGCCGTTTTGCTGGCCGTAGCGCGTGGCGCGGATGATGTAGGTCCCTGCCGCCGGGGCAGTGAAGTTCGGAATCTGCGCGTTCAGCCCGGTGTTGCCTACGGGGGTCGCAGCATCGTCGTTGTGGGTCAGTTCACGCTGGGTAGAGTCCAGCAAGAACAGGTAGGCGTCCAGGTCGCCGTCCAACCGGGTCATCGTCACCGTGATCACGTCGCCTGCATTCAACGTGATGGTGTAGTCCACCGCGCTCTGGGCGTTGGTGATCTGGCCGGTCACGGGTTGACCGACGGTAAGCGCGTTGCCGCCCGGCAGGGTCACGCCGCCGCCGGAACCGCTCGCGCTGCCCGCCGTGACGCTCAGTTCGTAGCGCCCGGTCGAGCTGCCGTTTTGCTGGCCGAAGCGCGTGGCGCGGATGATGTAGGTTCCATCCGCCGGGGCGGTGAAGTTCGGAATCTGCGCGTTCAGCCCGGTGTCGCCTACGGGGGTCGCGGCATCGTCGTTGTGGGTCAGTTCACGCTGGGTAGAGTCCAGCAAGAACAGGTAGGTGTCCAGGTTGCCGTCCAACCGGGTCATCGTCACCGTGATCACGTCGCCGCGCTTGAGCGAAATGGTGTAGTCGAAGGTAAAGCTGGCATTGGTGATCTCGCCGGTCACGGTCTGGCCAACCTCAATCGCGCCGCCGCCCTGCCCCACCGGCTGGGTCTGCGCAGCGCCCGCCGTGACGCTCAGTTCGTAACGCCCGGTGGAGGTGCCGCTATCACGCCCGTAGTGGGTGGCGCGGATGGTATACGTCCCCGCCGCCGGAGGCGTGAAGTCCACGATCTGCGCATTGAGGAAGGAGTCCCCGACCTGCGCCGCCGCGTCGTCGTTGAAGACCAGTTCGCGCCCGGTCGCGTCGAGGATGATCAGGTAGGGGTCCAGGTTGCCGTCCAGACGGCGCATCGTCGCCGTGATCGCCTCGCCCGCACCGAGGGTGATGCTGTAGTCCTCTGCCCCCTGCGTCTGTGTGATCTGGCCGGTCACGGTCTGGCCGACGGTGATCGTGTTGCCCGCACCCAGGGTCACACCGCCGCCCGGCTGCCCCTGTCCGCCGCTGATCGTCACGCCGCCGCCCGCGCCACCCGGCTGCCAGTCGGCGCTACACAGGTCTAGCCCCGGCAGGTCGGTGATCACCGTCTGCGGCGAGGCGGCAGGATCGGCCACCGGGATCGCCAGCAGCGAGTCGCCCGTTTCACCGACGTAGAACAGCCAGGCATCATCAGGCGTGAACAGGACGCACGTGTTGAAGGCCGCCCGCGCGCTCGTCACAACCGGCGCGTCGAAGGTCGGGTCGGAGAGGTAAACCGCACTGGCGCTGAAATCGTCCGGCAGCGCCGACACGATAGCCGCCTGGCTGCCCGCGTGATTCCAGACCACTCCCTGGGCACCCGCGCTGCCTTCTGGCAAGGCGTGCGCGGTCGCCTGCGCTTCGGCAGGCCACATGCCGGGATCGCCCAGGTCGGCGGTGTAAACACCGAACGGGTCTTTGTTATTCACCCTGCCGACAATGACCAGCGGCGCGCCCGCATGGAAAGCGGCGCTCTGAATCTCGCCGCCGCCCAATGGCGTGACCGGCCCCGCGACCGTCCCATCTTCTAACCGGACGGCGATGAGGCCACCAGCCGGCTGCCGGGTGGCAAACAAGGCATATACATCGCTCAACCCGACCAGCCGCATCCCTGCCACACCACTCATCTGCGGCGCGCTCAGGCTGAAATTCCCCGTCGGCGTAAAGGTCTGCGCGTCGGCAGTCATCAGGCCGACCACGTGCGCGTACTGCGAATCTTCCGGCCAGATCGGCCAGCTAACGATCTGAGTCTGATCCGGCGTCAGGGCATAGCCCCAACTGGGCAGCGCCCCGACACTGGCCGTTGTCTCCGTCAGGTCGGGGATGTCATAGTAGACGATGGACGGCGCTCCGTACGTGTCGGCAGCGCGCCGGAAGACGACCAACCGGTTGGCGGCCTGCCAGCCGAGCAATTCGTCTAAGCCGTAGGCTTCGGGCACCGCCATCAGCGAGGCCCCACCCGCCGCCGGTGATAACACGGCGATGCGGCTGGCCGTATCGCCGTCGCCCCACTGGGTCGCGGCCAGGGCCGTGGTGAAGCTCTCGGCCAGCGTACCCGCCGTCCCGGCGCTGCCCGCAGGCAACCCACCCAACGCGGCCCCGCCGATTCCCTCTGCGCCGGACGAGGCAGCACCCGCCGCCTGCGGCGCATTGATAACCACACCCGGTGGTGCGGCCTCCCCACCGATGATCTGTGACACGTCCAGCGTAGCCGGAATCACCAGCGAGTTCACGAACGCCTCAAACACGGCCTGCGCGGTGGCGTCCCAGGCCGCGCCGTTCGTCCGTGCGCCTGCCGCGATCACCATCACATCCGGCCCGGCGATCAGCACAGCGACCATGCCCGCACCCACGTCGGCAGCCGTTGACTGAAAAGCCGCCATGCTGCCCGTATACCCCGCCAGCGTCACCGCCTGAGCCTGCCCGCTGGCCGCACCCTGAAGCGCACTGACTACCAGATTGGTCATAGCAGTCAGAGAAGCCTGGTTGCCCATGCCGGGGGCGTAGGTTAACTGCACGGCAAGGTTCAGACCCTCGGCCACGTTCGCAGCAGACAAAACGTTATTCTGCTGCTCGAACATGCCGGTCCAACCTGCGCCTGCGGGCACGGTTACGCAGTACCCAGAAGGATGGCAAAGCTGCTCACCGGCTCCTTGCGCCAGGACATCCCCGGCCATCCCGGCCAGCAACACGACAATAATAAGCGCGACAACAAACAATCTAGGTTTGTTGGGTTTCATTCCGTTTCTCCTATACACCAACAAGCGGTTTAAGCTATCCTCACCCATTATAGGCAAATCGCCACCCAGGGATAGCGCAGCGTGCAAGACCGTAGCGTCGGTTTCAAGCCGACGTTACAATCGGGGGTTGTACGTACCTGGAAGCATAGACAGGACCTGCCTGATGTCCGAAGAAAAACGCCTCACACGCCCCGGACCGGACCAGCGCGACTGGTACGTGGTCGCACAACCAGGCGGCGAGGCCGAGACGGCAATCATTGTGGGCGCGCTACGCAGCGCAGACATCCCGTTCTGGGTTTCACGTGAGTCGGCGGGCACGGCCATCGTTCTGACCGCTGGGCTGCTGGGCAACATCGACGTGCTCGTGCCAGAAGCGTACTATGCCGAAGCAATGGCGCTGCTTCACGCCGAGGTTGCACCGCTGGACGATGGGGCACTGCCGCTCGACGAGGCCGACGTGGTCGCCACGCCGGAGGACGGTTGGCCCGACGACGACGATCCGGGTGACGATTCGACTGGGCACGGCTAAGGCGAAAGGGTTCACGGCAGCAGATAATTGATCGCCTCCGGCTCCGGCGCGGGGGCCAGCAGGTACACATCGACCCAACCGTACCACAACTCCAAATCGTCGTCGCTGTAGCCCAGGTCGATGCGCCGCCCGTTGACCGCCCCGCCCGAATCCGCCGCCAGCCCAAAGCCGTAGCCAGGGATATACAACCGCGTAAAGTACGGAATCACGTCCGGGTCGATGGCGACGATCCCCCGTTCCAGCGGAATGCCCGTCCCCGTGATGCCATAGGCGGGCGAATCGGGCGGCTTCTGGTTGCCGGCGGCGCTGTAGCTGGTGGCTAACATGCGGATCACGCGCCAGTACTCCAGCGGACCGTCGGGCGTCTCCAGCGTGCGGATAACCACGCGCGTCCCGTAGGCGATGATCTCGTCCACCGGCGGCAGAGTCACGCGCGCCGGCTCTTCCACCCGGCTGACCTCCAGGCCATCTTCGTAGCGGATGCGGGTGCGGCGCTCGGACACACCCAACACGCCCGGCTGAATCACCCGGCGCTGGTCGAGTTCCAATGTATCGTCGGCGCGGTAGATCGTCTGGTAGGGAATAGCGGCCCGTTCAACCAACACGTCCTCGGTCACACGCACCACACGGATCAGGCCATCGGGCGGCAGGGGCGCCTCCGGCGGCGGGAGGCTGTAATCCTCCCCGACCAGCCCCAACCCGGCTTCGGTGAGCGCCTCGCCCACCGTCGCGCCGGGCGTCCGAACAGACACCTGCACGCCGCCTACCGTGATCGTCACAGGCACAGAGCGCCGCACCGTGATACGCATCCCGTCCACCACGGGCGACTCCGGCGGCGGATCGAGCCGGTCGGCCAGGTACAAAACCACGCCGAGATCGTCCAGGGCTGCCCCGACGGTCGGCGCGGTGGTGTAAACGGTGTACACGCTGCCGCCGTCGTCGATGGTCAGGGTAGCCGCGTGGATCACTTCCAGGTACACCGGTGGCTCGGCCAGCGGCAGGGTGGGATCATCGATGGACTGGCCATCGGCGCGCAGGAGGTCGTGCGGCCCCAACACCACCCTGGCCTCAGCCAACAGCGCCGCCGGAACTGTCTGTCGCGTGCGCAGCGTGATCACCTGCCCATCCACTTCGACCAACACCGTGCGCGCGCGCCGGACTTCCACCGTCATGCCATTTTGCAAAGCCGACAGCAGCCCCGGCGCCAGGGCATCCTGTGGCGCAAGGATCAGCCCGGCTTCATCTAATGCTGCGCCGACAGTCACCTGGCGCGTGTGCAGAATAACGCGCTGCCCGTCAATGTCGATCACTATCGTCTTTTGAGTCAGGAGGAAATAACCGCCCACCGCCAGCAGAACGGCCAGAACCGCCGCCAGCAAAACCAGGCTGCTCGAAACCACGGCGGCGGTGCGGTTGCGGACATATAAAGGGCGCGGAAGATGGGGAGGCGCCGGAGAAGAATCAAGTGCCACGAGGCCGCCCTTCCGTCTGTGCCGAGCCACCGGAGACAGGCGTCGCGCGCCGGAGTATGAAGAGGCGTGTTGCGCGCAGGCGGCTCAGGCCAGGCACTCCTACGGCACCCAGGGTTGACTCCTTAGTGCTGCTACCTTCCGGTCCTGACACGGTTCGGAGGCCCTGCCGCGCAGGACCCAGCCTGAGCCGGCTGCGCACAACTGGCTTTGTAAGTAAAGCAAGTAAGTTAACAGTTTACCGCCTGAGCGAACGATTGTCAATTGCGGGTTTCTTCCCGCAGCGCCCGCAGAACACGCGCCGGGTTGCCTGCCGCGACCACGCCCGGCGGGATGTTTCCCGTGACCACACTCCCGGCCCCGATCACGCTGCCCGCGCCGATATGCGCGCCTTTGAGCACCAGGGTGTTCATGCCGATAAACACGTCATCTGCGATGATCACCGGCGCGGTAGCCCCGTCCAGCGGGCGGATGCGGCGAATCTGGGGATCGAGCGGGTGGAAGTCGGTGTCGAGGATGGCGCTGTTGGCCCCAACGGCCACGCGATCCCCGATGGTGATCCGCTCCTCACACACGATCATCCCACCGGTCATACCGAAGTCATTCCCGATGGTCAGGGTCGCGCCGGGCCGCCGCACGCTCAAGACGACCGGATGGTTCGGCGCAAGAGGATTGCTGCGCGTGGTCGAACGCAGTTCCAGGCGATCCCCGATGATCACCCGCCCCCAGCGGTGGATTTGCAGAATCGGTGTCCCATAAAGCCGCCAGTCGCGCCCCCATCTTACCCCCGCCAGCAAAAAGGCCAGCCGTGCCCAGGGCCAGTTCCACAGGCGCGCGATCTCGTTGCGCGCCTTCCAGGGCATCTCCCACGCAGCACGAACGGCTTCCGACGAGAGCAGAGGCGGCGGCATGACCATGTGCGGCGGTTGATCGGCCATCAGATTTTCCCCGTGAATCAAGCGAACATTTGAGCGCAAATGCGGTATACTCATCGGTGGACACCTTTTCCAAAGATACCCTGTGTTCCAGCGGAAGGAAAACCACAGTGTCGCAAAAACAGTTTGTCATGGTGAACGGCCTGCGCCTGGCCTATATCGACTTCGGCGGAGACGGCCCGCCGTTGCTGGCCGTGCACGGGCACTTCGGCTGCGGGCGCATGTTCGCCCGGCTGGCAGAGGCATTGCGCGGCCAGTGGCGCGTAATTGCACCGGACCTGCGTGGGCATGGCTGGAGTGACGCACCGGAAGATTATTCACGCGAAGCCTACGTCGCCGACCTGGCCGCCCTGGTCGATCACCTGGACCTGCCGCCGCTGGTCATGTTGGGACATTCGCTTGGCGGGCAAAACACTTATGTGTTCGCCGCACGCCATCCCGACCGCGTGCGAGCCATGATCATCGAGGACATGAGCGCGCTCGTCGCGCCCTCCACGTTCAAGTCGATCTGGCCGGAACGCTTCGGCAGCGTGGCGCAGATTCTGGATTTTCTGGAAAGCCAGGGTATGGGCAGGGACCCGTACTTCCTGGAAAGCCTGGTCGAGCATCCCGACGGTTGGGGCTTCCGCTTCAAGTGTGAAAACCTGATCCGCTCGATGCGCCAGGGCGAGGGTGACTGGTGGGCCGACTGGCTGGCGACCTCGTGCCCGGCGCTGCTGCTGCACGGACATCGCAGCGGTGTGCTCAGGACCGATCACGCCAGGGAAATGGCCGCCCGCAGACCCAACACGCAACTGGTGGAATTCCCGAACTGCGGCCATACCATTCACGACGACGACCCGGAAGGGTTTTATCGGGCCGTGCGTGCCTTTCTGCATTCGCTGGCGTAGATCACTCCGGCGCAGACACGGCGTACACCCGGTAGCCCCCAGACTCGTAGGTCAGCTGTAGGTCCAGGTCCGACTCCGGCAGGTCCACGCCGGGGGCCAGCACCCAGTAATGAAAACGCCCCAGTTCCTCGCCGACGGCAGGCCGGTATTCCACCGTGAACCCGGCCTGCATCGCCGGATAGAAGAGGAAGTAATCCGTCACCGCCACGCACGCCTCCGGCGGCGCATGATCCCGCAGCCAGACGATGGTGTCGTAGCGTGGCCCTAACTGCACGCGGTGGCGCGCTTCGCCGCTCATCAGCGGATCGCGCAGCAGTTCCGTCTTGTGATCCACTGCCATCCACGCCGCCGGAATCGCCAGGGCGATCAGTGCTAGGGGCAGTAGCCGCAACGCGAACTTCTGCCAATCGGACCACAGCCGTCGGAACCCTTCCCCCAGTGCCCAGGCACCCATCACGCCGAACAGCGCCCACACCAGCAACAAAAAGCGCAAGTCATAGCTGAAGAACCACCACCACACCAGCAGAAATGGCAGCGTAAACCCGGCCAGCAACGCGGCACGCGGCGCAAAGCATGAGCGCGTGCGCCACAGTCGCCAGAGCATCCCTGCCAGCCCGATCATGCCCAGCGCCCCGCCTACAGACAGATGGCTCACCGTCAGCGCCGGCTCCAGCAGCGTGAGCAGACTTCGCTCTGCCTGGTCGATCCAGCCTGTTGCAGGCACAAGTACGCCGAATGTCCGCAAGGTATGGGCGTACCAGGGTCCAGCCACGACAAGGAATGCGGCGGCCATCAGCACTGCGTGGCGCAGGGTGATCGGATGGCCCCCGCCCTCCTCCCCTTCCCCCCTCGCTCGCATGGCAAGGGGGAACGTCAGCGGATTTTCCCTGAGGACAGAAAGGCGCAGCGAGTCCCTCTCCCTGAGGGAGAGGGATTCAGGGTGAGGGCCTGCCCACCGGCTATACACCACCCACCCGACCAGCGACGGGACGATCAGCAGCGCGCCGTTCTTGGTGAAGGCGGCCAGTCCGGCCATCCCCCCAGCCAGGAGCGCATAGACCGGGTGCGGCGCGGCGAACAGCCGCCAGGCGAACAACGCCGCCAGCGTGTAGTACATCCCGGCGGGCAGATCGGTGTAACCCGAAGCGGCCCAGTGCAGTAGCATCGGTGCCGTAGCGACCAGCACAGCGGCAGCCCACCCGGTTTCCCGCCCGAACAGGTCCTTCGCCAGCGCGTAAGCCCCGCCGATCACCCCCAGCGCCAGGGCCGCCCCGACAAACCGGGCCGCATACTCGTTCGGCACACCGGTCGCCAGGTGTGGATAGGCAAATGCCAGCGGAATCAGCGGCGGGTAGGCGTCATATGCCCCTGCCCCCCAGAACTGTCCCGTTTGCGCGAAGTGGAAGGCCATCGGCGCGTAGAGCTGGATGGCGTCGTCCTCGAAGAACGGCCACGCGGCGGCGTTGAAGAGCGTCAAAGCGGCAAGCGCCGAAGCGACCAGCGCAGCGGCGAGCGACGAGCGGCGCGCGAAAATATTCAATTCCTGGCGATCTTGGCATCCTGGCAGTTGGTCCTTCCGCCGCCGCAGCAACAGAACCCATCCCGTCGCGCTGATCAACAGACATGGCCCTGTGATCGCCCAGAACGGCACCGGGCCGCCGGTCAGCCCGGCGAGCATCAACAGCAACCACGCCAGCGTGCCGACGCTCAGCGCGGGAGTGAGCAGGAGAGTCAGGAACGCCTGACGGTCCTGGTGCTCATTCCTCGGCAGCATAAGCAGCACGCGCGCCCAGGGATAGGCCCAGGTCAGGCTGAACAGGGCAGCCAGCCAGGAAAACAGGTATTCAGCGGTCAGCAATCAGCCCTCAGCAGTCAGCGTCCAACAAGCGGGCCGATTGTACGCCGGGGCGCATTCCTGCGCTATGGGCACTGCACAAAGCCCTGCGCCCACAGGCAGCCGCCGCAGGTGGGAAAGGTATTCTCCTGACAGTCATTGTAATTGGCGGCGAAACGTTCGCAGCCGCCGCAGGTGGTGCACGGCGAGAACCGGAATGCCTTCAGCCGCGCACGGTAGGCGCGGTATTCCGGCGAGTTCCAGATGTCGCCCAGCGAACGCTCGTTGATGTTGCCCAGCGTATAGTGGGTGACGTCTCTGCGCCGCCCCTGGATGTACTCCGGGTGGTCGTGCAGCAGCGACATGCATGGGCTGACCGCGCCGTCCCAGCGCACAGCGGCATAGCCCTCCTGCACGAAGCGGCAGTAGTTATCCCGCCCGCTCAGGCTGACGTCGAGCAGGCTGACGCTCACCGTCGCGTTGAACACGCGGCGCAGCGGGTCGGCGGTGAAGCCATCCACGTCCAGTTTGGGCAGGCTCATATCCGGCAGGTAGTGTCCGGCACGGTAGGCGCAGGCCGTAAGCGAGCGGTCGTACAGAATTTCCGCCTCCATCTCCGGCGTATGCGGCACAACATTGCTCACCTTGATCTCGCTGGCCCCGATCCAGGTCGCCAGACGTGGCAGTTCGGGCAGGTCGGCGATGTTGCGTTTCATGGCAACGAAGGCGATCCCCACCTGCGGGTCGGCATGGCGGTTCTTCTTGCGCAGCTTGATCCGCCACAACGTGCGCAGGTTTTCCACCACGCCCGCCAGACTGCCACCCGTGCGGATGTTCTCGTACTGCCCGTCGCTCACGCCATCGATGGACACGACCAGCCGGTCTAGGCCGAGGTCGATCAACTCGGCGGCGAGGTGTTCGGTGATCAGGGTACCGTTGGTGGTCATCTCGACCCGCGCGCCGGCAGCCTTCGCCAGCCGCACGATTTCGAGGAAATCAGGATGTGTGGTCGGCTCGCCGTAGCCGCCCAGGTGAATGATCGGCGGCGCGGGCAGCGCGCGCACCTGGTCCATCAGCGCACGAAAGACGGGCAGCGGCATCGGGCCGGTCGGCTCGTACCACGCCCGCCGGACGCACATCTGGCATTCCAGGTTGCAGGTGGTGGTGATCTCGACGTAGAGTTTGGTGAGGGGATCGGAGAAGGCTGACATAGGGCGGGGTCTCCTGTGCGAATCGGGCAGCAGCGCAGTCCTGTTTCCCCTCAGCATAACACGAGGCATCCGTCCGCTTAAGTTACTTTCGTCGGGAATCTGCTCCCTCAAGACTCCCGTATGTAAAAACAGAGACGCCCGGCATTTTAATGCCGGACTATGAGCGTAAAGTCCCCTGCCGGGAACTCAAAATACCGGCAGGGGTGCAGAGTTAAGAAGCAGGGATCGCGGCCACAACGACCCGAAAACCAGCATAGTCGCTCTCAGAAAAAGCAATCGTCGTGAAGCGCGTCGCCGCGCGCGCATTGTCTCGATCATAGAACCACGAGCCGCCCCGCAGCAACACGCGCGCGTCCTCCATATCTGCCGGGTCTTCCCGCCCGTCCGCCGCGTCGTAAGGGTACGGCATGGCCAGCGACGACACCCACTCCCATGCGTTACCCGCCATATCCGCCGCCCCGACCCATGAATCCCCTGCCGGGCTGTACGCCCCGACCGCCGATGTTCTGCCTACACACACTCCCTCAAGGCGACGATAGTTCAATAAGTCGCACGTCGGGGCGGTGTTCCCCCAGGGATAGAACCACCCCTCCGGGCCGCGCGCCGCATACTCCCATTCCGCTTCCGTCGGAAGCCGCCATTCCCCCTCACCCTGAGGGAGAGGGAAGCGGCGGGTGAGGGTATTCAACCACGCGGCGTAATCCTGCGCCTGGAACCAATCCACGCCTACCACCGGCTGGTTCGCGCCGTTGAAGTCCGCAGCGGCGGCATAGGGGGACAGGGAGGATGGTTCGCACGCTCCCGCCAACACACACGCGCCGTACTGCGCGTTCGTCACTTCATACCGCCCGATCCAGAACGGCTCCTCAAAGCACTGCTCCCCCCCGTCGTCCACCGGCAGATCCGATCCAGCGTAGTAATCCGTCGCGTTGGGGTCGCTGCCCATGTGGAAGCATCCCGCCGGGACGAGGGCCATCTCCACGCCGTTGAACGTCGCGTACACGGGCGTCCACCGATTGTCTGTGACAGGCGTGCCTGCAAGAGCTGCCTGCTGCGCCGTCCATGTTTCCGTCGCAGCGGCGGATGCGCCCTGCGCGGCAGCCTGCTGCGTCCCTGATGTCGGGGGCATCGATGCCTGATCGGGGCTGCTGCACCCCGCCAGCAGCACCATCGCCGCCGCCAACCACCAAAAGCACTTCATCCTGTTTTTTCCTATCCGATATATGATAAAAAGAAGCGGCTGTGTAGTTTAGCCGTTCTGCCCCTGCGAGGCAATGTTGTAGCCCCTACCCGCTCCCATCCGGTACACTTCCTCCCATGACCACCCCACCTCCACCCTTCACCCACCTGCACTACCTCGCCAACGTGCGCCTGCCGACTGAGAAGGCGCACGGCCTCCAGATCGTGCAGAACTGCGAGGCGCTGGCCGCTTTCGTCCCGCTCACGCTCCACCCGGCGCGGCGAGTCCAGCCCCCTGCCCTGCAGAACGCGCCCGACCCCTGGACCTTTTACGGCGCGGCGCGCACCTTCGACATCCGCTACACGCCGTGCGTGGACCTGCTCCCGCTACTGGGCAGGCAAGAGAACCGCCTCTCGGCGCTGGCCTTTTACCTGCAAACCGCGACCTACATCGCGGCGCTGGCGTGGCGATTGCGCCGTGCCTCTGCCGACACCGTGTACTATTCCCGTGACCCGCTGGTGCTCTCCGCCTTTCGGCGCATCAAACCGCCGCGCCGCCTGTTCTGGGAGGCGCACAGCCTGTCGGCTGCGCCGCGCAAACGGCAGATGCAGGCGGAGCTGGCCCGTTCCCTCGGCGGCGTGATCGCCGTGACGCGCAAACTGGCCGATGACCTCGTGGCGCTCGGCCTGCCCGCAGATCGCGTGCTCGTCGCGCCGGACGGAATCCGCACGGCGCGGTTTGCGGAGATGCCGTCACGAAAAGCGGCGCGGGCGGCGCTGGGCCTGCCCACCGATGCCTTCATCGTCGGCTATGTGGGCCGCCTGCACACCATGAACATGAGCAAGGGCGTGGACGATCTGATTCGCGCCATGGCCGGTCAGCCGGAACGCCCGCTTCACTTGCTGCTGGTCGGCGGCCCCGAAGACATGGCCGCCGCGCTGCGACAGCAGTGGATCGCGGCGGGCCTGCCGGCGGAACGCGTCCACAGCCTGGGGCACGTCCCTGCCACCGAGGTGCCGCGCGCCCTGGCCGCCTTCGACGCAGCAGCCCTGCCCCTCCCCTGGACGGAGCACTTCGCCTACTACGCCTCACCGATCAAGCTGTTCGAGTACATGGCGGCGGGCCTGCCCATCGTGGCGACAGACCTGCCCAGCACCGCCGAGATCGTGCAGGACGGCGACACGGCCCTGCTCGTCCCGCCATCAGACCCTGGCGCGCTGGCGGCGACGTTGGTGCGGCTGCACGACGACCCGGCTCTGTGCGCCCGCCTGGGCGAGAATGGGCGGCGGCTGGCCTTCGAGCGTTATACCTGGGACGCGCGGGCGCGTTCCATTCTCGACTTCATCGCGCGCTGCCTGGAAACAAGATAGCCAACCGCCAAGACGCCAAGCTCGTCAAGTTTCGGATTTAAACCACAAAGGCACAAAGAAAGGAAGTCTTTGTGCCCTTCGTGGTTTTCGTTCTTCTCCTGGCGTTCCTGGCGTCTTGGCAGTTTGATTACTGCACACCGCGCCACACGGCATCCAACGATTGCAGCGCGGTGAGGTTGCGCCAGGGCCACGCGGCGCGCATATTCTCCGGGTTGTCGTAAAAGTCCGGCGCGTAGGTCAGGTGGAAGCCGTCGGTCGTGCCGTAGCCTTCGAGCGGCTGTGCGGCCATCAGAAAATTCCACAGCGGGATGTCGTACTCCCACGCCACGCGCGCAATGGTCGCGTTGATGCTCCAATCGCCCTCGCGGTTGTCGGCCTTAGTGCCCAGGATCGGCACCACGCCATGCCCGATCCAGAAATCGAGCACCTGCCGCAGCGCGTCCTCGTATTGCTCGGTCGTGCGCCCGTGCCAGGTCTCCATGCTGATGATCACGAAGGCGGGCCGCCACAGACGATATTCGCACGCCTGGGGGCTTTCACCAGCGCGGCAGAAAGCAGGATTGGCCCACGTGGGATCGAGCACCGAGGCCAAGTTGAAGCCGGACCACACGGCCATGCTCTCGCGCGAGAACGACCCGGCGAAGTGGTCGATGGCGGCCTGCAAGGCGGCGTTCGGACCGAGGGCATAATCGCCGGGCCGGTCGAAGACCGCCAAAAAGAACTGCGGCACACTCTGGCAGTCGCCCACCTTAGAAAAGCGCGCAGGGTTGTTGCCGAGCGCAAGCCCGGCCTGATAAATCTCGCGCGCCCGCACGGTCGCGGTCGCTACCACCGGGGTCGCGCGCAGGCGATCCATAATAGCGTATTCCTCAGAGGCCAGCCGGTCGCCCACGACCGGCAGCGCCGCCACGTCAGGACTCCCCTCGTCCCAGCGCAGGTAACGCGCGGCAACCCAGCCGTGCAGCGCGCCGTCGGGCGTGTGGACCAGCGCCCAGTTGCCGGCGTCATTGCGCCCCTCGACGATCACTGCCGTGCGCGCGGGCAATGTCCCCAGATCGGGATGCTCTCGCCCCGGCCCGGCGCGCAGACGCAGATTGCTGATCGTGGTAGCCGTCGGCAGTATGGCCGCAGCGGGCGCGTTTGCCGCTGCGGCGGCGGGATCGGCGGGAACGCTCAAATCGTCCAACGCCAGCGGCAGGCTGTGCGGATCGAAGCCCAGCGGCAGGGCCACGTAAGCCAGGAACACCCAGCCCCGCGTGACGCCGTCCGGCGTGTGGACCAGGCCCCAGTCTGCCGACTCGTCACGCCCATCCAGCACCACCGCTGACCCCGGCGGCAGGACGGCCAGGGAGTCGTAATCCCGGCCCGGTCCGGCCCGGACGTTCAGTTCCACCACCGTGACGCCGGTCGGCGCGCCCTGGGCGAACAGCGGCGGCGCGGCAGACAAGGCGATCAGGACGACGACAAACACACCGGAGACAATACGGAAAGCGCGGCAACCGGTCATGGGGCAGCATGTCCTCGCGGTTTCGATCTCAATGTCTCAAACTATAACGTCGCCAGGCTGCCGTGTCTAGCCACGCGCGCAATTCCATCTGGATCGTTAAGGTCCGCAATCGCTCGCATATTTGCTCAATTGTTTCTCTCTTGACTTCGTGAAAAATATCACGAATTATGATAGTAACGGAAAGCAGGTCGGTCTGCGACAAATGTCACTATCTGCCTGGACGACGGGCAGAATACAGTGAGACTAGACCGGTTGCACTTCAACAGCCTTGAAATAACGCCTCGCTGTGAAAGGAGAAGCGAACAACAGCAAGGCAGGCTTGCCCTCCGCCCCCTGAACTGTCGTACTGCGGTTGCTATTTCGACATGGAGGTGCCGTTTGAGTGCGTCCCACCTGACCCCGTCTTACGATCCGGATAACCCGAACCTGCGCTTTTTGGAGGAGGTGAGCGCCGCCACGGCGGGCGTCTCGCGCCTGGAGATGTGCATCCAGTGCGGCACCTGCGGTGGCTCATGCCCCTCAGCAGCAGATATGGATCACACCCCCCGCCTGCTGTTCGCCATGATCCGCGCCGGGTACCGGGAAGAAGCCCTGCGTAGCAACACACCCTGGATTTGCGTCTCCTGCTATCACTGCGTGGTGCGTTGCCCTCAAGAAGTGCACATCGCCGACGTGATGTACACCCTCAAGAGCATGGCGATCCGCGCCAAGCTCTATCGTGATTCGACCGCGCCCGATTTTTCCCAGACCTTCGTAGACAACATCGAGAATTATGGCCGCAGCTTCGAGTTTGGCCTGGCGACCCGCCACTATCTCAAGCATTTTCCGCTGCGCCTGCCAGGCATGGCGCCCATGGGGTTGGGGATGCTGACCAAGCGACGAATGGACATCCGCCCGCATCGCATCCAGAACATTGACCAGCTCAAAGCCATCCTGGCGCGGGCCAAAGAACTGGAGATCGCCACATGAGCCACCACTACCTGTTCTATCCCGGCTGTTCGATGGAGAGCAGCGCCAAAGCCTACTATGACTCGCTGATGGCGATCTGCGGCCCACTGGAACTGGAGCTGGAGGAAATCAACGACTGGAACTGCTGCGGCGCGACGGAATACGTGGGCATCAGCCTGGTGCCCGCCTACGCGCTGATCGGGCGCAACCTAGCCCTGGCCGAACAACAGGCCAACGGCACACGCACGGTTGTCGCGCCGTGCAGCGCCTGTTACCTCAACCTCGCCAAAGCCGACCATTACATGCTCGAACGTCCGGTGCTGGGCGAAAAGGTCAACATCGCCCTGGCTGCCGGCGGGCTGCACTACGACCCCGGCTCGCTGCAAATCCGTCACCTGCTCGACGTGATCATCAACGATGTCGGCCTGGACAAGGTCCAGCAGCAGGTCGTGCGCCCGCTCAAGGGCCTGCGCGTCGCACCGTACCTGGGCTGCATGGTCCCCCGTCCTGACTACGAGCACCGCTGGTCCGACGCCGAATTGCCGACCGAACTGGACCGTCTGCTCAAGGTGCTCGGCGCGGAAGTGATCGACTTCCCGCTCAAGACCGAGTGCTGCGGCGGCCACATGACCCAGATCGGCCCCAGCACCGCCTTCGAGTTGATCCGCCGCCTGATCCATGACGCCGACCTGTACAAGGCCGACCTGATGGCGACCCTTTGCCCGATGTGCCAGATGAACCTGGACGCCTATCAGGGCGAGACCAATCGCCACTTCCACACCAACTATCACATGCCGATCCTGTTCTTCACCCAGTTGATGGGTCTGGCCTTCGGCAAAGAGGCGAAAGACCTGGGAATCGGCGCAGAACTGGTCAGCGCCCGCAACGCCCTGACCCGCATTGGAGTGGAAATGCCACCGGAAGAAGAGGTCAAGCCCGCCAGACCCAAGCGCGTCAAGCAGACAGGATTGCCCATGCCGCGTATGCCCGGCAGTGTGGAGGAGGAAGAAGCATGACCGCACAAGCCCCGGACGGCAGCGGGCAGGAGCGCATCGGCGTTTACGTGTGTCACTGCGGCAGCAACATCGCCGGTACGGTGAACGTGGTCGAGGTGGCCGAATGGGCCGCTCAACGCCTCAAAGCGCGCGGCGTGGTCATCGCCCGCGATTACAAGTTCATGTGCTCCAGCCTCGGCCAGGAGTTGATCGAAAAAGACATTCAGGAGTTAGGCCTGACGCGCGTCGTGGTAGCGGCCTGCTCCCCCCACCTACACGAGCAGACCTTCCGCACGGCCTGCGCCAACGCCGGGCTGAACCCCTACCTGTGTGAACTGGTGTCGATCCGCGAACAGGTCTCGTGGGTACACACCGACAAGACGGCTGCGACCGAGAAGTCCAAGGCAGTCATCTCCGGCGGCGTGGAGCGTGTCATCCAGCACGCGCCGCTGGAACCGCTGCATGTGCCCATTCACCCGGCCACGCTGGTCGTGGGTGGCGGCATCGCAGGCATCCAGGCTGCACTAGAGCTTGCCGAGGCGGGCTTCCCCGTCTATCTGGTTGAGCGCGAGCCGTCTATCGGCGGACACATGGCCCAGTTCGACAAGACCTTCCCGACCCTCGACTGCGCCGCCTGCATCCTGACGCCGCGCATGGTGTCGGTCGCGGCCAATCCCAATGTCACCCTGCTGACGTGGAGCGAGGTCACCCATGTGGAAGGGTACGTGGGCAACTTTACCGTCACCATCCGCAAGAAGGCCCGCTACGTCAACACCGACCTGTGCACCGGCTGCGGTATCTGCCAGGAAAAGTGCCCCAAGAAGATCATCGATGAGATTTATGAGGCCGGGCTGGGTTACCGCAAGGCCGTGTACACCCCCTTCCCTCAGGCCGTGCCCAAGTACCCGGTGATCGACCGCGCGAACTGCACCTACTTCCAGAAGGGCACCTGCCGCGCCTGTGAGAAGTTCTGCCCCACCAACGCCATCGACTTTACCCAGGAGGACGAGTACATCACCGTCCAGGTAGGCAACATCATCCTGGCAACCGGCTTCGACCTGTTCGACCCGCGTCGCGTCACCCAGTTGGGCTACGGGCGGCTGGCGAACGTGTTCACCAGTCTGGAGTTCGAGCGCCTGAGTAACTCCGCCGGCCCCACCAACGGCAACATCGTCCTGCGCGACGGCGTAACCGTCCCCAAGACAGTGGGCATCATCCACTGCGTCGGCAGCCGCGACCGCAACTACAACAACTACTGCTCGGTCATTTGCTGTATGCAGGGCCTCAAGTTCGCCCATCTAGTCAAGGAGCGTACCGGCGCGGTTGTTTACAACTTCTACATCGACATGCGCACGGCGGCCAAAGCCTATGACGAGTTCTACCAGCGCGTGCTGGAAGAGGGCACGCTGTTTGTGCGTGGGCGCGTGGCCCAGGTAACCGATGCCGCCCGGCTGCCCAGCGAAGAAGGGAAATTGATCATCCAGGTCGAAGATACCCTGGCCGGCAAGCAGCGCCGCATCCCGGTGGATATGGTCATCCTGTCCGCCGGCCTCGAACCGCGCCACGACGCCAGAGAAGTCGCCAAGCTGTTCGGCATCTCATGCAGTTCCGATGGCTGGGCCATTGAGAAGCACCCCAAGCTGGACCCCGTCGCCACCATGACGGAGGGCGTGTTTATCGCCGGGTGCGTCTCCGGGCCAAAGGACATCCCCGCCAGTGTGTCCCAAGGCGCCGCCGCCGCTGCGCGCGTGTTGAGCCGCATCCAGCAGAAAGAGATCGCCCTGGAACCGGTGCGTGCCAGTGTGGACGAGACGAAGTGCTCCGGCTGCCGCATCTGCAACAACCTGTGCCCCTTCAACGCCATCCTCTTCCACGAGGACCGCATGGTGACGGAGATCAACCCGGCGCTGTGCCAGGGCTGCGGGACGTGCGTGGCCGCCTGCCCGGCCGGTGCCATCAGCGGCACCGTGTTCAGCAACGCCCAGGTGCTCGCCCAGATCGAGGGGCTGCTGCTGCTTAACCTAGAATATGCCCCGTCGGCAGAAGCCGCACCAGTTTGAAGGAGATGAACCATGCCCGACGCTTTTGAGCCTGTGATCATCGGCTTCACCTGTAACTGGTGCAGCTACCGCGCCGCCGACCTGGCCGGCACGGCGCGCGTCAAATACCCGCCCAACATCCGCCTGATCCGGCTGATGTGCTCTGGGCGGCTGGACCCTACCTTCGTGCTCAAGGCGCTTTCTTCCGGGGCCGACGGCGTGCTGATCACCGGCTGTCACCCCGGCGAGTGCCATTACATCGAGCAGAACTACAAGGCTCTGCGGCGCTATCTGCTGCTGCACCGCGTGCTGGAACAGATGGGCATCGAACCGCAGCGCGTCAAACTGGTATGGGCCAGCGCCGCCGAGGGCGTCCGCCTGGCCCAGGAGATCACCACGATGATCGAGGAGGTCCGCGCCCTCGGCCCGCTCCACTGGCCAACGGCAACCCAAGACAGTGGTCACCGGGCGGTCGCTGTGGAACAGGAGGCGGCTCGATGAGCACCAACGGTAGCAAACCCAAATTCGCCATGTACTGGGCCGCGTCTTGCGGCGGGTGCGAGATCGCCGTCCTGAACATCCACGAGAAAATCCTCGTCATCGACGCCAACTACGAGGTCGTCTTCTGGCCGGTGGCTATGGACGCCAAGTATAAAGATGTCGAGGCCATGCCCGACGGCTCGATCATGCTCACCTTGTTCAACGGCGGCATCCGCAATAGCGAAAACGAGGAAATGGCCCACCTGCTGCGCCGCAAGACGCAATACCTGGTGGCCTTCGGCTCGTGCGCCTGCGAGGGCTGCATCCCCGGCCTGGCGAACCTGAGCACGCCGCAACAAATCTTCGACGCCGCCTACCAGACCGTCTCGACCGATAACCCGCAGAACGTCCGCCCACAGTTCACCTGGAAAGCACCTGAAGGCGAGCTACACATCCCGGCGTTCTATCCGGTGCTTAAAACGCTGGACCAGGTCGTGCCGGTGGACTACTACATGCCAGGCTGTCCACCGGAATCGCACCAGATCGCCGCCGTGCTAGACCTGATCCTGGCAGCCCGCCGAGGCGAAGCCAGCCTACCGCCGAAAGGATCGGTGGTCGGCGCGGGCAGCACTACCGTCTGCGACGAATGTCCGCGCCAGCGCAACGTCAAGACGATCACCCGGTTCGCCCGCATTCAAGATGTCGCCCCCGTTGACCCGGACCTGTGCCTGCTGGAACAGGGCGTGCCCTGCAACGGCCCGGCCACGCGCAACGGCTGCGGCGCACGCTGCCCGCGCGTGGGCGCGCAGTGCATCGGCTGCTACGGCCCGGCAGAAGGCGTGATCGACTACGGCGCGCGCCTGATGACGGCCTTCGCCTCAGTCATCGACGCCAAAGAGCCAGAAGAAATCGAGCGCATTCTGGACGGCATCCCCGATCTGGTCGGGCAGTTCTACCGCTTCAACCTCGCCGGGTCGTTGCTGCGCGCCGGCAAGGCCGCCTGGGCCGCTCAGCAAGCGCAACAGGAGGATTGACCATGCAGCGCATATCCATTGATCCGATCACCCGCCTGGAAGGGCACGGCAAGATCGAAATCTTCCTGGACGCCGAGGGTAATGTCGCCAACACCTACTTCCAGATTCCTGAACTGCGTGGCTTCGAGCGTTTCTGCGTGGGCCGTCCCATCGAGGAGATGCCGCTGCTGACCAACCGCATCTGCGGTGTATGTCCAGAGGCGCATCACATGGCCGCTGCCAAAGCTGCCGACGCGGTTTACCACGTCGATCCGCCCTCGGCGGCGAAAAAGCTGCGCGAACTGCTGTACATGGCCTTCTACTTCACCGACCACACCACCCACTTCTACGCCCTGGGCGGCCCGGACTTCGTGATGGGGCCAGACGCGCCTGTCGCCGAGCGTAACATCCTGGGCGTCATCCACAAGGTCGGCCTGGAGATCGGCGGTCAGGTCATCCAGGCGCGCAAGTACGGCCATACCGTCGTGGAGATGATCGGCGGGCGCAAGGTCCATCCCTGCACCGCCATCCCCGGCGGCATCACCAAAGGCATCACCGAGGAACAGCGCCAGGAGATCGAGAACATGGGGCGCTGGGCGGTGGCATTTGCCGAGTTCAGCCTCAAGCTGTTCAACGACATCGTGCTCGGCAACAAAGCTTACGTGGACTTGATCGTGGGCGACACGTACTACCACCGCACCTACTACATCGGTCTGGTAGACGAAAATAACCGCGTCAACTTTTACGACGGCAAGGTCAGCGTGGTCGCGCCAGACGGCGAGCGCATCGGCAAGTACGCGCCGGGCGAATATACCGACTGGATTGCCGAGCACGTCGAACCCTGGACCTACCTCAAGTTCCCGTACTTGAAGAAGGTCGGCTGGAAGGGCTTCGTGGACGGCAAGGACTCCGGCGTGTACTGTGCCACGCCGCTGTCGCGCCTTAACGCCGCCGACGGCATGGCAACCCCGCGCGCGCAGGAGGAATACGAACGCTTCTACGATACGCTGATCCAGGCCGAGGAAGAAGTCTACACCAGCACCGGCCCGACTAAGGTCGTGCATCACCGCCTGGCGACACACTGGGCACGGCTGATCGAACTGCTCTATGCCGCCGAACGCTGGGTGGAGCTGGCGACCGACCCGGAGATCACCTCGCCCAACGTGCACACCGTTCCCAAAGAAAAACCCACCGAGGGCGTGGGCATCGTGGAAGCGCCGCGCGGCACGCTGACTCATCACTACTGGACCGACGAGCGCGGCATCGTGACGAAGGTCAACCTGATCGTTGGCACGACCAACAACTATGCGCCGATCAGCATGTCGATCAAAAAGGCGGCGCAAAGCCTGATCAAGAAGGGCACCGTCGTCACCGAAGGGCTGCTGAACATGGTTGAGATGGCCTTCCGCGCCTACGATCCGTGCTTCGGCTGCGCCACACATTCGCTACCCGGCCAGATGCCGCTGGAAGTGACCATCCGTGACGCCGAGGGCAACCCGGTGGACGTGCTCAAGCAGTTCTGCTAAGATGACGCTCTTCCCATCCCCGCCCCTTCCCCCACAAGGGGGGAAGGCAGAACAGGCATCCGCTCCCCCTCTCCCCTTGTGGGAGAGGGGAGAGGGGAGAGAGGACCACCCTACTCTGGTTGTCGGGCTGGGCAATCCCCTGCTCGGCGATGATGGTGTGGGCTGGCGCGTGGCCGAACAGGTCCGCCAACAGGCCGCGCAGGCGGGCCTACCCGTCGAGGTGGATTGCCTAGCCGTCGGCGGCCTGAGCCTGATGGAGCGCATGGTCGGCTATCGGCAAGCGGTGGTGATCGATGCGATCACGACCGGCCAGCAGCCGCTCGGCAGCGTGCGCTGCCTCTCCTTGGACGACCTGCCCGACCGCACTGCCGGGCACCTCGGCTCCGCCCATGACACCAGCCTGGCAACGGCGCTCCAGACGGGCCGGGCGCTCGGCGCGGCCCTGCCGGAGCAAGTGCTGATCGTGGCGGTAGAGGCGCAGCAGGTCTACGACTTTTCCGACGAACTCACCCCGCCCGTTGCGGCAGCCGTGCCCCATGCCGTTCAAGCAGTCCTGGCCATGCTGGGCCACTCAACGGAGGCATAAAAAGATGGTCTCGCCCGAAATGTTACGCCGTTACCCGTTCTTTGCCCATCTAGACGGCCCCCGACTGCGGGCGCTCGCCATGCTCACCGACGAATATGTCTGCAAAAAGGGCGAAAAACTCTTCGAGGTCGGTCAACCCGCCGACGAAATGTATGTGTTGGTGCAAGGTGGCATCGACCTGTATTATGTGGTCGCAGACCGGCAGGACCCCTCCAAGCGCAAGGAATACTTCGTCGGGGAAGTCGATCCCGGAGAACTGTTCGGCCTCTCGGCGCTGATCGAGCCGTACCTGCACACGTCGATGACGGTCGCCAATCAGGACAGCCTGGTGCTGAAGATCGACGCGGCTCGGCTGCGCGCCCTGTGCGAGGAGGACCTGCCCTTCGCCTATACGCTGATGCGCCACGCCGCCCACACGCTGATGGACCGCCTGCAAGAGTCGCGCATTCAGCTTGCCGCTGCACGGGCGTGAACGCCGGCCTGGGACAGGAAGTGAAGGAATCCGCCCCGGCTCTCGCCGCTCACGCGGTGGGAGCTACCTGGCTGGCCGGCGGCATCAGCACGCGGAAGGTGCTGCCCCGGCCTGCCTCACTCTCAACCTCAACGCTCCCGCCGTGCGCCTCAACCGTCTTCTGGACGATGGCAAGACCCAGTCCCGTTCCGCCGCTGTAGGTCATCCTGGCGTTGGACGCCCGGAAAAAGCGGTCGAAAATGCGCGGCAGGTCGGTCTGCGCAATGCCGATGCCCGTGTCCTGCACTTCCAGAACAACCCAGGTCCCCTGACGGTACGTGCGGATAAAAACGCTGCCGCCGGCAGGCGTGTAGCGCACGGCGTTTTCCAACAGATTCTGGATCACGCGGGTGAACTGGTCGCCATCGACCAGCAATAGTGGCAAATCCGCGCCCGGCTGAAACACCAGGCGCAGGTTTTTGTCGTTCGCCAGGGGTTGTTGCGTTCGCACGGCGCTCCCCGCCAGCGCATTCAGGTCGTGCAGGGCCAGATCGAACGTGATCTGGCTATCCAGGCGGATCATGTCGAACATTCCCTCGACCATGTGGTTGAGATGGGCGCTGCTCTCAGTCAGGATGTTGATCCGCTCGCGCATCATCTGCGCCACCCGTACGACCTCGTCGATCAGGTCCGGCTGAGTTACCACCGTCGGATCGGCCAGCCGCGCGATCTGCCCGACCAATTTTTCGCCCAGGCGATCCAGCACGTAGAGAAAAGTCTTTTGCGCCGTTAGCGGCGTGCGCAAGTCGTGGGAGGCATCACCGATGAAGCGCCGCAACAGTTGCACTTTCTCGCGCTCCAGCGCCAGGTCAAGCGCCTGCTGTTCCAGGCGTTTGCGCTCGGTGACGTCCACGCCGACGCCCCAGGTGGCCCAACCAGGGATCGGGAAGCGGTCGGAGATATTGGACCAAGATATCAACCGCTGCGTGCCGTCCTTACATGTGATCGGCCATTCCATGTCGCGGTAATCATCGCCCAGACGACGCCACTCTTCCAACAGGCGCAACCGCAAAGCCCGGTCCGGGTAGAGCATCTGCACGGCCTGCGGATTGCCCACGACCTCCTCGGCGCGATAGCCGGTCACGCGCTCACATTCCCGGTTCCAGGCCGCGATCAGGTTGGCCTGAGCGTTGAAAGCGATCAACATCACCGGCATGTTCTGGACGATCTGGCGCAGCCGCTCTTCACTTTTGCGTAATTCGATGTTCGCGGTGGCCAGTTCGACCGTGCGCTCCTGGACGCGCATTTCCAGTTCGTCGCGCATCCGGCGCAGCGATTCCTCGGCCCGCTTGCGCTCGGTGATGTCCACGCCGATGCCCCAGGTGGCCCAACCGGGGATCGGGAAGCGGTCGGCAATGTTGGACCAGGAGATGGTGCGCACACTACCGTCCTTGCAGGTAATGTCCCATTCCAGGCCGCGATAGTTGTCGCCCACCTGCTGCCACAGTTGGCGCAGATGCTCACGATAGGCCCGATTGGGGTATAGCCGCACAGGAGCTTCGGGTCTGCCGATGATCTCGTCGGCACTGTAGCCGGTCACGCGCTCACATTCATGGTTCCAGACGATGATGTTGACTTTGTCGGCGTCATAGGCCACCAGCATCACCGGCATGTTCTGAATGACCTGACGCAGCCGTTCTTCGCTTTGGCGCAGCGAGTCCTCCCTCTGGCTGAAATCTTCAAACACACATAGGATCAGCCTGGACGGCGATAGCTGGCAGGCCCGCACCTGGACGCTCCGCGTGGCCTCCACCAGATAGGGCGGCGTGTACTCGACGGTGAACTCCTCCAAGGTGTTCTGCGCAGGCCACCCAGACGACTGGGGAAAACCGTGCCAACCACCAAGCTCGGCCAGGGCGCGCCCTTCCACCGCCTCAGGTGAGACATAAAAAACGCGGCAAAACGCCGCATTCGCCAGCACCACGCGCAGGTCTGGCGTCAGAATCAACAGCGGCTCGTGCATGGCCTGCGCCATGCGCCTGACCACCTCGCTGAAAGCATCCTGCATCCGATTGATCTCCCACCACGAATCTTTTTAACTATAGCCAGCCGCGCGTTTCCCTGCTAGACTATTGTGTATGATTTACGCAACGCTGACGCAAGTCCTCTCCTTCTGCTGTATCGCGGGCGATCCGGCGCGCCGATTCACATGGTGCGCCTGCTGACCGTTCTGTAAGACAGTCACTAATTTTCAGCAAGCCAACGGCTGCGGCGCACTCCCGCAGCCGTTTTTGATTCTCTGGAGGAAATGCCATGTATATCATTCAACTGGATCGGGTCGCCGTCAACCATGCCGGGCGGGAGGTTTTCCGCGACCTCTCCTGGGCCATCGGGGACCGGGACCGCGTCGGGTTGGTCGGGCCGAACGGCGCGGGCAAATCGAGCCTGCTCAGGCTGATCGTGGGCGAGATCACACCGGACGCGGGCGCGATCACGCGGATGCGCGGCATCACCGTCGGCTATCTGCCGCAGCAGGTGGACCTGCCGCCGGGCCGCACCCTGTTTGACGAAGCGGCCCTTCCACCGCCCGCTCTGGCACAGGCCGAGGCCGATCTGGCGCGCATCGAGGCGCAGCTTGCCAATCCTGCCGTATACGGCGATCCCGGCGCGCTGGGCCGCGCGCTGGAGCGGCAAGAAAAAGCCCTGGCGGTCTACGAGCAGGCGGGCGGGCCGCGTCACGCCGGGCAGGTGCGGGAACTGCTGGCGAGCTTCGGCTTCACAGCCGACGAGTTGACCCTTCCCGCCCACACGCTCAGCGGCGGGCAAAAAAAGCTCGTGCGGCTGGTCCGGTTGGCAGTGGAAAAACCGGACGTATTGCTGCTGGACGAACCGGACAATCACCTGGACCTGGACGCCAAACGCCGTCTGGAGGTCTTCATCAGGAATTATCCCGGCGCGGTGATCGTCGTTTCCCACGACCGCTATCTGTTGGACGAGACCGCCACCGCCATCGCCGAACTGGATGGCGGCAGTCTGACGCTCTATCCCGGCAACTACACCGCCTACGCGACCGAGCGCGAAATCCGTCGCCTGCGCCAGCAGCAGATGTACACCGCGCAGCAGAAGGAAATCGCACGCATCGAAGCAGCCATCGCCCGGTTCGAGCACTGGGCCTCGATTGTCGTGGACGAGCGGCATATCCGACAGGCGCGCAGCCGCCGCAAGATGCTCGACCGCATGGAGGCCAACGGCCAGATCATCGAAAAGGTGATGGAGCGCCGCCCGATGGACCTGCAACTCAACGGTGGGCGCGGCAGCGCCAAAGCATTGGAGATCAAGCGGCTGGGCATGGCCTTCGAGGACGATTGGCTGTTCCTGGACCTGAACCTGCTCATCCGGCACGGAGAGCGTGTGGGGCTGGTCGGGCCGAACGGCGCGGGCAAATCGGTGCTGTTCCGGCTGATCCTGGGCGAACTGGCGCCACTGGAGGGCGAGGTCAAGATCGGGCCGAGCACGCGCGTAGGCTACTACGCCCAGGAGCACCAGACGCTCACGCCCTGGCTGAACCGCACGGCGGTAGAACTGATACGCGATGTGCGCCCCAGCAGTGAAGAAAGCGCCATCGCCGTGCTGCGCAAATTCCTGTTCAGCTACGAACAGGCCCGCCAGCCCATCGGCACCTTGAGCGGCGGGGAGCGCAGCCGCCTACAACTGGCCTGTCTGATGCTCACCGGCCCAAACCTGTTGCTGCTGGACGAGCCGACCAACAACCTGGACATCCCCTCGGCGGAGGCATTGGAACGCGCCCTGGATGACTTCGCGGGAGCGGCGCTGATCATCTCCCACGACCGCTATTTTCTGGATCGCGTGGTAGACCGGATCGTGGAGTTAGACGGCGGTACGCTGACCGTCTTTGAGGGCGGCTATACGGATTATCTCGCAGCGAAGGGCGGCCTGTAACCGGTAGAGGAGCATTTCCGCTAACGGAGATCAAGGCCGGTTCACCGCAAAGCGCGCCAAGAACGCAAAGAATTCCTGATAACCCTTTGCGATCTTTGCATTTTTGGCGGTGAATATAGTTTGAAATACCCCTCTACCAGAAGGCAGCGTCGGCATCGAAACCGACGCTGCGCTGCCACTCTATCCACGCGCTTCCAGCGTCACCGTGCCGCCGTCCAGACGCAAATGCAGGTTCAGCGTCACGTCCGGCGACGCATTGAGCGGGCTGCGTGTATAGACGCCGCCATCCTCCTGTGTGAAGCCGTCGGCGCGCACCTGGGCGGGAGCGCCCGTCACCTCTGCACGGACATTGTCCCAGCGCGACACGATCAGCCGCACATCGCCGGCGCCGCCCGTGAAGGTCAGGGCTAGGTCGCGCGTCCAGTCGCCGGTCAGGTCGAGCGTCGTGCTGCCGCCGGCGTTGGCGAACGTCGCCTCGGCCAGCATGGGGAAGCTGCCGGTCAGATCGACACGCAGCACGCCGCTGGCCGTGTTGAAGATGGCCTGCGTCAGTGCGCGATAATTGCCGGAAAGGTCCACTTCTACATTGCCACCGACCGTGTTCACCGCGATGGCAGCCAGGTCCGGGTGGTTGCGAGACAGATAGACCTCGACCGGCCCGTTGACCATCTCCACGTCCAGGCGCGTCAGGGAAAGATTCTGCGCCTGAAGATGCGCGTGGGCGTTGCCACCCCGCACGGTCAGCGCGATGGGCAGCGCATTGTTCAGGCGAACGCTCCACTCATTGCGCGTCCGGTCATCTGGCAACGTATCGTCGCTGCCCTGCCGGACGGACAGTTGCCCCTCGCCCTCGCGGACCTCGTACTCTACCCTCGGCTGCCACGCCAGGATGTTGTAGCGAAAACGAGCCTCCATCAGCGCCGCCGCGCCCCCGATTACCGCCAGGTCGCCGTTCAGGATGTCCAACGCGATCTGAGCCGAGCGCGCCCCGCCCCGCTCAACCGTGCGGGTATCGGTTTGCAGCGGACGCGGCGTGGGCAAAGGCGTGCGCGTCGGTGCGGGCGTCATCGTGGCGACAGGCGTCGTACAGGCTGCCAGCAGCAGCGCGATCAACAGTCCTTGTAGTACGGCCAGTCCCCTTGCATTCATGTCGTCCCCCCGCTTTTCCCCTGGATTTCGGCTTCAGCGGTTGCGGCGGCGTTCGCGCTCGTTGTCTTTGTCGTCGCGCAGGCCCAACACACTTTCCAGCACAACGCCGACGATGCCCATAACGATGCCACCCAGGATGGCCCAGCCGAAGTTGTCGATCAACAGGCGGTTTGGCAGCAGTGCCGCCGTAAGCTGGAGCATCAGGCCGTTGATCACTAGCAAGAACAGCCCCAACGACAGGATGATCAGTGGGCAGGTCAACAGCTTGACTACCGGCTTGACCAGGGCGCTGAGGATGCCGAAGACCAGCGCGATCACCGCTACCGTGCCCAGGTCATCGTTGACGATCTCGATGCCCGGCAGCAGCCAGGCGACGACGGCAATGGCGATCCCGTAAACAACCCACCGCAGAATAAGGTTACGCATGGAAAGGCTCCATTCCAAATTTATCTTTACCCGGTAAATTATACGCGATCCGGTCCGAATCGTTTCGTGGTACCCCTGCGCTCCCGGCCAATCGAAAGACGGCGGTTTTCAGGATAATATCATCGCCGCATTGGGATCGCTTCTGGCGAAGGAAACAACAGCGTGAGAGCACAACTCCAGACAGGCAAAACCACACCGCTTCAGGCTACCGACCGGGCGCGGGCAACCACCTGGCGCGCGCTCAGTGTGATCTTCCTGATCATGCTGATGGACATCATCGGCATCATGATCCTCAGCCCGGTCACGCCTTACATCGTCCAGCGTTACAACAGCGATGCACTCACGGTCACACTGCTCACCGCAACCTACGCAGCAGCGCAATTCGTTGCCGCGCCGCTGCTGGGCAAATTGGGCGACCGCTACGGACGCCGCCCGGTGCTGTTGATCAGCGTGTTCGGCGCGGTGATCGGCTACCTGATCTTCGGGCTGGGCGGCGCGCTGTGGGTACTGTTCGTCGGGCGGCTGATCGGCGGGATCACGGGCGGCAACCTGTCCACCGCTTCGGCCTACATTGCCGATGTCTCCCGGCCCGAAGAACGCGCCCGAAACTTCACCCTGATCGGCATGGCGTGGGGTCTGGGTCTGGTGATCGGCCCGGCGCTGGGCGGCACACTCGGCCAGGTCGCCCTGCAAGCGCCCGCTTTTGCGGCAGCGGGACTGTCGCTGCTGAACGTGTTCCTGGGCTATTTCCTGCTGCCCGAATCGCTGCCGCCGGAACGGCGCGAAACCGCGCCCCTGCGTGCCCGCGACCTTAACCCCCTGGTGGCTATCGGCCAAATGGCGCGCAAACCCGGCATGGCGCTGCCGTTGCTGGTGTTATGTCTGTTCAACTTCGCTTTCAACGCCATCAATAGCACCGAGGCGTTGTTCCTGATTCAGAAGTTTAACGCGCAACCCTGGCATATCGGCTTGCAACTGGGACTGCTGGGCATCGCGTTGGGCGTGGTGCAGGTCGCGTTGATCCCGCGCCTGGTGCCGCGTTACGGTGAGAAAAACGTCGCGTTCGCATCCATGCTAGGCCAGGCCGTCGGCGCGGTGCTGACCTTCTTGACCCCCATCTTCTGGACGATCTACCCGATCACCGTCATCAGCCGGGGCGTGAGCGGCTTCATCTTCCCGACACTGACCTCGCTGACCACCGCGCGCGTCACGCCGCAGGAAATGGGCGCGCTCATGGGCGTGACAACCGCCATCGGCAGCCTGATGAGTGTCTTCGGGCCGCTGTGGGGCGGCGCGGTATTCGACTACCTTATGCCCAGCGCACCTTACTGGACCGGCGCCATCGTCTACGTACTGGCAGCCATCGCGCTGGCGCGGGTCAAGGCGGCTCCTAAAACTGCCTAAGCGCGCCCAGACCCTTTTGGCTCGCGCCGGGAATGCGGTAAAGTTACCTGGGAGGAGATTCATCCCATGCGCGTTGGGTTGCTGGCCCCTGAACTGACCGAATCGCACGGCTGGGGACGCTATACGCTGGACCTGGCGCAGGCGCTGGCAGCGCAAGACGTGTCTCTGATCCTGGTCACATCGAGCGCCAGTCCCAACGACGGGGGCATCCCACACGCAGGATACCACCCCATCCTGCCGCCGCTCGTCCCGGCCAGACGCTGGCTCACGCCGCGCAGCCTGCTGATCGCGCCGCGTCTTGCCGTTGCCCTGCGCGGCTGCGATGTGATCCACGTGATCGCGGAGCACTACCTCCCGACAGCGGCGCTGATCGCCGGAAAGCGCCCCCTGGTCGTGACGGCACACGGCACCTACCTGCCGATGAGCCTGCGACGGCGCGGAGTCGGTAGGTTGTTTCGGTGGGCAGCGCGGCGGGCGGTGATCCTGCCAGTTAGTCGCTACACGGCGGATCAGGTTCAGCGCGCCCTGCCCCAGGCCCAACTGTGCGTGATCCCCAACGGCGTGCACGCAGACCGCTTCACCATGCAACCCGCCATTCTGCCGGAAAAACGCGGCCCGACCGTGCTCGGCGTCGGCGTGAACAAAGCGCGCAAGGGCTTTCACGTGCTGTTAGAAGCCATGGCCCAGGTCCGGCAGGCTGTGTCGGATGCGCAGACGGTCATCATCGGCGATACATCTGACCAGGCTTACGCCGCCGAACTGCGCCGCCTCGTCGCGGCGCACGGCCTGGGCGAGTCGGCGCACATCCTGGGCCGCGTGCCAGAAGAAACACTGCTGGGCTGGTATCACGCGGCGGACGTGTTTGCCCTGCCGGCGCTGAATGTTGGCGGTAAATTTGAAGGGTTCGGGTTGGCCTATCTGGAGGCATCGGCGGCGGGCCTGCCCGTGATCGGCACGACCGGCTGCGGCGCCGAAGACGCCATTGACGACGGCGTGACAGGCCTGCTCGTCCCGCAGAACGATCCCCATGCCCTGGCAGAAGCGATCACCCGTCTGTTGCGCGACCCCGGCCTGCGCGCGCAGTTCGGGGCAGCAGGCCGGGTCAAGGCGCAGGCCAATACCTGGGATCACGTGGCGGCGCGAGTGCGCGAGACCTACAACGAACTTTGGGGAGGTTGAACATGAATGACAACCCCACCGCCGTCTGGCGCGCGGCCATGAACGACGAAAACCACCCGCTCAACCGGGCG
Source organism: uncultured Anaerolineae bacterium (assembly GCA_964529715.1). GTDB lineage: Bacteria > Chloroflexota > Anaerolineae > Aggregatilineales > Ch27 > CAZGXI01. Next base: position 106,263 of record CAZGXI010000008.1, read on the forward strand.
GTCTGGCTGCTGTTTACCGCCGATACCGACCCCGACTACGCCGCGTATACCCTGATCAACCAGAAAGACGCCCTGCTCCCCTACCTGTATCAGATTATCGACACGCAAGACCTGTACGACGAAGCGTCGTTCGGCGGCGGCCATGCGCCGATTCACGCGGTGGAACTGCTGGGCCGCTGGCAGGTGGTCGAGGCTGCGCCGCGCCTGTTCGCCATCCTGGAGGATGCGCCCTGGGACTCGGAGGTCTACAAACAGGCCGTGTACTCCCTGGCGATCATCGGGCCGCAAATTCTGGATCAGGTGCTTGACCACGCCGAACAGGCCAAAGACATCGCCATGGAGAGCGCGATGGCCGTCGTGCTGGGTGGAATGGGCCAGGGGAACGAACGCGCCTACGCCTGGGTCAAAGCGTGTATCGACGCTGCGCCCACCGAACAGAACCTGCAACTGATGAGCCTGATCCTGCTGCAAATCGACCCCCGGCGGGCCATCCCTTTTTTAGAAAAACTGCTCAAACAGCGCAAATACAGCGCCGAATTCCGGGAAGAACTCCAGGAGCAAATCGAAGAGGCCCGCGCAGAGATGAAAAGAGGCGCCGCATGAACGCCCTCAAGCCCCTGGCCCGGCGACTGCTGCCCCGTCCGCTGTATCTGTGGCTGGCCCGACGCTACGAGGGTCTGTGGCGGCTGGTCGGCTACCCGCCGACGGCGCGCGTCGGCGCGACCGACTATGACGCCTATTGGGATGCCAAAGCGGGTAAGCACATGGGGACGCTCTCGGCTACCCGGCGGGCGCGCGCAGACATCTTCGCGCGCCTGATCGCGCCGGGCAGCCGGGTGTTGGACGTGGGCACAGGCGACGGCGCGATCCTCAAATACCTGGTCGAGGTGCGCGGCATCGACGCCTGCGGCCTGGACGTCTCCCCGAAGGCTGTTGCGTTCTGCCGCGCGCAGGGCCTCCGGGTGGACCTGGCGGACATCAACCAGCCGATCAGCGCCTATCTGGATGGTCACTACGACGCGATCCTGCTCAGCGAGATCATCGAGCATATCCCCGACCCGGAGCGCCTGCTGGACGCGCTGCGCAGCCACGCCGACCTGCTGATCGTCAGCACGCCCAACACCGGCTTTCACCAATACCGCCTGCGCCTGCTGCTGGGCAAGTTCCCGCTGCAATGGGTGGTTACGCCGGGGGAACACCTACGCTTCTGGACGGTGCGGGATTTCCGCTGGTGGGCGCGGCAGCTGGGCTTCCGGGTGGTGCATCAGGAAGCCTACACCGGCACGCCGCTGCTGCGCCGGGTCTGGCCGAGTCTGTTCGGGCAGGGCATGGTGTACGCGCTGCGCCATGAGGCCGCAAACAAGAGGTAAATTGATTCAAAACGCAAAACGCAAAACGCAGACCTTCCTCAGCAGCAAATTCGTGCGCGACACGCTCACCCTCCAGGCGGGCAAGATCGTCCTGACCGGGATCAACGTCCTGGCGAGCATGATCGTGGTGCGCGGCTTGGGCGACACCGGCAACGGCCAGTACGCCCTGGTGTTAACCATGTACGGCTTGCTGATGACGCTTAACCTGACCGGCCTGGATGCCAGCACCGTCACCCGCCTGTCCGAAGCCGTCGGCATGAAGAACCGCGCCGAAACCTGCCATCTGATGGCGTTCTACGTGCAGATGTCGCTGCTGGTGGCGGTGGTCTTTTGCAGCATCGCCTTCGCTGCCGGGCCGACTCTCGCGGCGGCCTCCTACGGCGACGCCCGGATCGGCGAGTGGATGCGCCTGTATGCCCTAAGCCTGTTCGTGGAGCCGCTGTACAGCCTGAGCCTGATCACGTTGCAAAGCACGCACGCCATGCGCGCTTACGCCGCGCTGGAAAACGGCGGGATGCTGCTGGAGGCCGGACTGTTAACATTTGCTATCGTGGCCGGGGGCGGCGTGACCGGGGTGATCCTGGCGCGGCTGGCCGGGGTCACGCTGCGGGCGAGCATCGGGGTGTGGGCCTATCGGCGGCTGCAAGCGCGGCGGCCAGAGGCGCTCCCGACCGTGCGCGACGTGCTCCGCGCCGCGCGAACCCAGTCGCCGCGCCCGTACTGGCGCTTCGGGATGCTGCTGGCACTGGATAAAAATCTGTCGATCCTGTACACGCTTCTGCCGATCCAACTGCTGGGCATGTGGGCCGGGGAAGAACAGGCGGGCTTCCTCAAGCTGGCGCTGGGCGCGTTGAGCTATCCGGCGCTGCTGTTCGCAGGCGTCCTGACCAACCTGGAGGCCCGGCTGCCCGCCGACGCCGGACGCAAGGATTACGTCCGCCTGGAGGATAACTTCCGGCGCGTGGCGCGCTGGATCGGGCCGCTGTCGGTGGGAATATTCGGCGCGTTCGCGCTCGCCGCGCCGGTCCTGCTGTGGCTGCTCTACGGCGATGAATTTATCCCGGCTATCCCGCTGGCGATCATCCTGTCGATCTATGGCATGGTGACAGGCGTGGGCGGCATCTTTGCGCCGGTGTATCGCACACTGCGGCTGGCACGCGAGATGATCGCGGTCAAGCTCGCCGCGCTGCTGATCGTCGCCCCCCTCGGTGTGTGGCTGATCCGGGAGCACGGCGCGGTAGGCGGCGCATGGGCTATCAATCTGATCTACCTGCTGTCGGTCGGTCTGACGGCAGCAGTCGTGTGGCCGCGCCTGCGCCGGTTGGCGCGGGAACAACGCGCAAAAAGCGCGTAGCTCCATCGATCACCGCGCGCTGCCTGGCACAGGACGTACCGGATGCCTTCCCACAAAAAGGCGCGTCCCCTTCCGAGGACGCGCATGTGTACTCCTATTCCATTGAGGCGGGGAGGGCTGCACCCGCTACCGTTCGACCTGCTGCTCGACGGCCCGCTGGTTCGCCTGGACATGTTTGTGGCTGACCCCGAACATGCGGCGATGGGTAACGAGCAAGCCGCGAATGAGGCTGCGCCGCTGCGCCTGGATGCGCTCCCGCCAATGGGTAGTGCGCGCGGCGGCCTCGCTCAGGAGACGGCGGCGCGCCCGGCCCAGAAAGGCCCGCGCCTGAGGAGAGACTTCATAGGGGCGGTTCATAGCGGCCCGGTGCGAAGGTTTGACGGACATGAATCGAACCCTCCTTGCTCCGATTTTCCACTACAACACTCCACTTTCAGTATCCACCCAGACCGCCGCCGAGTCAAGCGACGATTGGCATACGTTTTTGCCGCACCGAATAGAATATTTGTTCTATCTTAAGGCTGCACCGCGCACTGGGTTGCGCTAAAATAACGTCATAGGCCAGGGCATTTTTGCACCAGGAGCATCATCCGGTGAGTCGCATCTTCATCAGCTACCGCAGGCAAGACAGCGAAGGTTACGCAGGCCGTCTATATGATCACCTCAGCAAGCACTTCGAGGTATTCATGGACGTGGACAACATCCGGTCTGGCGAAGACTTCGTAAAGAAGTTAGAGGAGGCCCTTGCCGCCTGCGATGTGCTTATCGCAGTCATCGGACCGACGTGGTTAACGATAACGGACGAGTCGGGCCGTCGCCGCCTGCATCAGGAGGGCGATTACGTGCGGCTGGAGATCGCCAGCACTCTCAGGCAGTCGGAAAAGCGGGTGATCCCGGTGCTGGTCGGGAATGCCAGGATGCCCATCGCCACCGACCTGCCGGACGACCTCGCGGCGCTGGCCCGGCGCAACGCCGTCGAGATCAGACACAACCATTTTGAGCGCGACGTGCAACAGTTGATCGACGACATTAAAGAGACCGCGCCTGCCAACCGCTTGCTTAAGCAGTCTTTCGATTCGGAGGCAGCGCGGCAGAAGGCCGCCGCGCTCAAGGCGTTGCGCGACGACCTGGTGAACGCTTCCACCTCCCCGCTTTACCAGGTCCGCGTGGAGAACCGCTTCTTCCCTGTGCCCGGCGACGGCAACCCGGACGCGCGCATCCTGTTCATCGGAGAATCGCCGGGCAAGTACGAAGCGCAGCAGGGCGTCCCATTCTGTGGACCGTCCGGCGAGGTGCTGGAAGAGATGCTCAGGAGCATCAACCTCCGGCGCGAAGACGTGTACCTGACTAATCTGCTGCTGGACAGCCCCGGCGAAAAGCGCGAACCTACCCCGGCAGAGATCGCCTTCTACGCGCCGTTCGTGGACCGGATCATCGACATCATCCGGCCTGCCGTGATCGCGCCGCTGGGCCGCTTCGCCACACAATACCTGCTCAAGAAGCTGAACCTGCCGGAACAGCGCGACAAGATCAGCCAGCTTCACGGCAAGCTGATCAAGGCGCAGATGCCCTATGGCGAAATTCACGTCGTGCCGCTATACCATCCCGCCGTCGTGCTGTACAGCGCCAGCCAGAAGGACACGCTGCGCCGCGATTTTCAAAAGCTCAGGCTGTTCACTTAGCGTCTGGCGCGCCTCCGCACGCTCACGCCTTCCACTGATCGGGCGGCTGATCGTCATCGTCCCACAGCCGCCCGCCGAAGGGCAGCAGGTTGTCCGGCACGGTCTGGCCCGCCAGACGCAGCTTGCGGCGCTCGCAGCGGTCGAAGTCCCCCTGGCAATATATTTCCTGGTAAACCTTTTTGGCGGCGGCGCGAAAGTAGCGGAACATCGGGCACTTTTCCAAAAATTCGCAGCAGGTTGGCATCTCTCACCCCCCTCATCCGCCGACATCACTTTCATTATAAGCCTGTTCTGACGGAGAGCTATGCAGGCCCGCCCGCTGCACTGGGGTGCCTATATACAGGGATAGCAGGAACACGACATACCGTGTCCCCACCGGGAGCGCGCGGGATGTGGGTTTAATGCGCAGCAGAACTCCAAGCCCGGCGATCAGTCTTCCAGCGGGCGGGCGAAGTACATCTTGCCCGCCTCGCGGCTGATCAGGCGTGTGATCTCGACGCGGATGGTGCGGTCTAGGTAGCGCCGCCCGTTTTCCACCACCACCATCGTGCCGTCGTCCAGATAGCCCACGCCCTGGTCGGACTCCTTGCCTTCCTGGATGATCTTGAGCGTGATCAACTCGCCGGGGATGTATTCGGCGCGCACAGCGTTCGCCAGCATGTTGATGTTGAGCACGGTCACGCCTTGCAGCTTGGCGATCTGGTTGAGGTTGAAATCGTTGGTCATGATCGGCACGCCCATCGCCCGTCCCAGCATGACCAGCTTATGATCGACCTCCTGCACGCCTTCTACGTCGTCGTCGATGATCTCCACCAACCCATCCAGCTTCTTGAGGTCACGCAACACTTCCAGGCCGCGCTTGCCCCGGTTGCGTCGCAGCACATCCGACGAATCGGCGATGTGTTGAAGCTCTTCCAGCACGAAGCGCGGGACCAGCAGCGACCAGTTGAGGAAGCCCGAATCGGCGATGTCCTTGATCCGCCCGTCGATGATCACGCTGGTGTCCAGCAGCACGCGCGGATGGGCTGCCCCTTCCAGGCGAGGCGTCAGCGGCGCGCCGCGCAGCAGGTTGTTGAGGATGTCGAACACGTCCCTGGCCCGCACGGCGAAGATCGTCATCCCCAGATAGGCGGAAATCATGGCAACCAACGACGGCGCGACCGGGCCGAACGGCTCTGGCAGCAGCGACAGTGGATACGCCAGCAGCGAGGCCGGGATCAGCCCCAGCACCAGGCCCAGCGAGGCCATCACCAGCCGCTCGGTCGGCAACGTCTCCACCAGCCGACGCGCCACGCGCGCCGGGCGTGTGGTGATCCAGGGGGTACCAATTAGGCCGACCAGCGCGCCGACCAGCGAGAAAATCAGCCCCACGGCTTCGGGCGGCAGTTGCAGCGCGGCAGCAGAATTCGCCCCCAGGCGCGCACCCAGGACGGCAAACACGATCATGCCGATCAGACGCAAGATGAATTCCAAGCTCATAAAAACTCCTTTGCCCGCCCCGCCTTAGCAGTCGAACAACAATAGGAGAACGAACTGATTCTCCCGTGTGACTGACTGACCCAATAAAAGTGGTCTGGGAGGTTGAGGCGCAGGCATGATAATAACCGGATAACTCTTGTTGTATACGGGCAGCCCCGTCGCCCGATAAAAAGGGGCGTTTTTGAGGCGGTGTGTTGGTTAGTTAACTTTAACACGTCGCCACCGGTCCGTCAATGAACATCTGTTCTGTTTGTCGTTTCTACGTTGGCCGGGAAATACACACGCGGTATAATGCGCCCGCACATGACCTGCAAGAACGGATACACTCGATGCGTGGACGACTGTTGTTTTTTGGGGAACTTTGCGGGCTGCTCGCGCTGCTGATCCTGGCGCTCCCGGCAGCGGCGCAGGAGACGACCGGGCGCATCTGCGTGACGGCCTTTCATGACGCGAACCAGAACCGGATGCGCGACAGCATCGAACCGCTGCTGGCCAACGTGGTCGTCAACCTACAAGACGCCCAGGCAGTGGTCGTGGCGTCTTACCTGACCGACGGCCGCAGCGAACCCCACTGCTTCACCGATCTCGCCCCCGGCACGTACACGGTCACGTTCGAGAGCGGGGCGCACACCCCCACCGGACAGACCGCCTTCGGCGTGCTGGTTGGCGCCGGGCAAACAGCCCAGGCCCATTTCGGCGCGCTCCCCGCTACTGCCGTCACGACCACCCAGACTGCCACCGTCGGCCCGGTGGATCACATGACACTCCGGCTGGCGCTGTCGTGCGTGGGGACAGCCTGCGTGGTGCTGCTGATGCTGGGCTTCGGCGCAATCATCTATTGGCTGCGCTACAAATAGCCGTCAGCGGTCGGCAAACCCAATGGGTAAGTTTCAAAAACGACCGTGTCTGCCCCGGTCGCCAGGGGTTCAAACCCCTGGCTAAATCTGCACAGTCCGTTAAAACGGACTGAAATGTAGGTCGAGACAGAAGCCACCAGTCCACTTTGTTGCTCTGTTGCGAGGTTCGGAACCTCACCCTCCGTCCCCCTCTCCGCGTGCGGGGAGGGGGTGTCGCCCACCCGATCTTCTTGCTGCCAGCCCCCCAGGAAATCTGCACATTCGGTCCGCTGATTGCTGATTGCTAACGGCTAGTTGCTAACCGCTACTTCCGCTGTTCCAGTCGGGTGATCAGGAGTTTGGGGTCCACGCCGTAGCGCCGAAGCAGACGCGCGCCCCGTCGGTCGCGTGCCAGGGCGATCAACAGGTGATCGGTCCCGGTGTAGTGGCTGCCCAGGCCCTCTGCGCGACGCACTGCGTCGTCAAGAACGGCGTCCAGCGCGCCGCTCGTGTTCAGCGGACGGCGCCATATGTCAGCAGCCAGCAGCTCCACCTCCAGGCCGCATTCGCGCAATACCCCTCCTGCCGGGCTGCGCCGCTCCTGAGACAGCGCCAGCAGCAGATGCGCCAAGTCGGCCTGCGCCTGTTCCAGGTCATCCGCAATTTGCATGGCGCGATTGAGCACCCGGCGCGAAAGCTCGCTCAGGCGGGCCAGCCGCCGCGCCGCCTCCAGGCTGATCTCGGTCGGCCCGGCCTGAAGCACACGCCGCATCTGGCGGCGCAGTTGATCCAGCGTGATCTCTGCGCTGTAGAGCAACTGGGGCGCGCTGCCCTCCCCGCCCCGCGCCAGCGCCAGCAGCAGATGTTCCGTGCCGATATAGTGATGCCCCAACAGCGTGGATTCTTCGACCGCCAGCACCAGCGCCATGCGCAACGGCACGCTCATCGGAATCAGGGTGGGCAATGGATCGACGCGGGGATGCAGGTCCAGCAGGCGACGCTCGGCGGCGGCGCGGTCCATTTCCAATTCATGCAACACCCGCCAGCCGATGCTGCCTTCGGTGCGCAGGATGCCCACCAACAAATGCCCGGTATCCACCACGCCATGTCGCTGGTCGCGCGCCAAGACACGGGCATGGGTCATAGCCCGGCGTGCATGTTGGCTGTAACGGCTGCTCAGCGTCATTGCCAATCGCACTCCACCGCACGGCGCTAACGATCATTATAGCCCGGCGGCCAAAGTGCACAAAAGCGGCTGACGGCAGGATCATCGGTCAGCTTGCGAGCTATCCTGGCCCGCCACTGACAAGACAAAGGCGGTGAATCACCTCACAACTCAACCCTGGGAACTTAGAAAGTGTTTAAAAAACCTGCCACATGGACAGGGTGCTCCGACGGCCCTCACCCCCTGCCCCCCTCTCCATGAGGGAGAGGGGGCAGCATCGGCTGCTCAAGCCCCTCGCCCTGAGGGAAAGAGGTTGGGGCGAGGACCACCGCCGTTGCCCAACGCCATCTCTGGCTGATGCGTAGGGTTTTAAACACACGCTTAAAGCTACGCCAGCGCCCGCCACCACAGCGACAGGGCAAAGCCCACCAGCGCCACCAGCCCGATCACCAGCGCCGCCGTCACCACGCGCGGACCCAGTCGCCGCGCCTGGTGAAACACGGCCACCTGTGCGGCCATCGTCGCCAGGAACACGCCGTAGAATCCGCACAGGAACGCCAGCGCACTCGGCGGCGACTCTCGCCACGCCGCCACCACCAACGGCCCGTTGACCGTGCCCCAAAACACCCACGCACCCGGCCCCAGTGCGTTGATCGTCACACCGCGCCGCAGCGCCGCCCAGTGCGATTCCGCCGGTTCAGATGCAGCAACCGCCGGGTTGTCATCCAGACGAAAGCCGCCCGCGCGCAGCTGTTTCCACACCCCCCAGGCGATGGAGAACACGAACGCTCCGCCGATCAGGCTGATGACGCGCAACAGGCCCGCGCTGGCCTGCCCCAACACGAACAGGATCAGCACGACGACCGGGCCGTCGCTGATCAACGGCGACAGGACGATCCAGATGGCGTGTCGCCAGCCACGCCGTAGGGTTTGCAGCAGCAAAAACGTCTGGAGCGGCCCCGGCGTCACCCCTGCCGCAAAGCCGATGCTGATCCCCTGGCTCAACAGCGCAAGCATGACAGTCCCCTTTGTGCCAACAGCGCAGCGGCGGACCATCGTCCGCCGCTACAGAACCGGTTTCGTGATGCCCCGGCAAGCCTATCCCGGCCACTCGGCCAGCATCTTGCGGGTTTCCTCGTAATGCGAGGTTTCGTCCAGGACCATGTTTTCCAACTGGACGGCCAGCCCCACCTCGCCGATCTCGCGCGCCTGGTCGGCGCGAGCACCGTAATCGGCAATCGCCTGCTCCTCGGCCTTAAGGATGTTCTCCAACATGGTGCGTGCGTCCGCCGTCTGGGGAACGGGGCGTGGTGTGGAGGTCGGCACGCCGCCCAGGGCTACGATCTTGTCTGCCAGGAAGCGCGCGTGCAGCAGCTCATCCGTGATTTCCGTCTGCATGAACTGCACCAACTGCGGACGGTATGGCCCCTTTACCTGGGCCGCATACACGGTATACATCAAGACGGCCTGGAATTCCCCGGCCAAATCGCCATTTAAATGATCTACCAGCGTTTTCTTGTCCATGTTACCCTTTTCTCCTGCACTCAAAACCAGACACGTTCTGAGTTTAACAAACACGACGCCACTTACCAAGTATCTTTGTGAAAAAAGTACCGCCGGGATTGCTCCCGGCGGCCCAAGGAAACGACAGCGTGTGGGGATGGTTTACGGTCTGAGCGTGATCGTGCCGGCAGAGTCGTAGGTATCGATGATGTGATCTGAGTAGAAGCCGAACGGCGTTGGGGCGCTGATCGGGCAGGAGCCGTAGACGCCCCGGTGACGGTTCACGCCCCGGTCATAAGTCAGCTGCGTCATGCCAGCCGGCGAGGTTGAGCCAGCGGGGCCGATGTAAGCCACCGTATTCCCGGCATAGTTGGTGATGATCGACCACTGCAACTGGCCGCTCACGCAGCGCGCATACTCGACCGAGATTTGCTCGGTCCGTTGTACGTTGGCAGTCTGGCAACGGCCCGTCATCGCGCACGACAACGACGCTTCGACACGGCCATAGACATTGGCAACCGCGCCACCGAAAACCGTCAGGATCAACAGCACAGACAGGGCAACAAGCGACAGGATCAGGGCATATTCGGCCAGTCCCTGCCCCCGCTCCAGGGAACGCACATTCCGCCGGCCAGTCACCGGCAACTCCTGCGACAAACCAGACATGGGATTAACTCCTTGACTCTCGATAAGGTCGGTGGAGGATAAGGCATCATTGGGTAGGCGTGGCGGTTGCCTCGGCCTCTGCGGGCGCAGGTGTGGCAGTGGGCGCAGCAGCGGTCGCCGTCGCGGCAACGGACGTGGCCGTCGCGCCGGCGACGGCAGCCTGCACCTGTTGTGGATCGATGGCGGCGTCGAAAATATCCACCGCCAGACGTTGTGTGTCGTCATCTACACCCGCTGGAAAGACCAGAACGGCGTTCTGGTTAATGACAAACTCATCCCAGTCCAGCCCTTGCAGACGCGCCCAATCATTTTCGGCCTCGTGTTCGCTGTTGTAGAACAGCACGCGCAGCGGTTGCACAACGCTGCCCTGCGTGACTTCGATCACGATGCGCCCCTGCACGGGCGTTCCCTCGGTTGGACCGCCGGTTTCCAGCACACGCACACGCGGGTCCAGGCGGAAGTAACTGGCAAGTGTTTCTACATCCCACAGGGCATACGGCCGGGGCGTCCAGGTTGGCTCTACGGGAGACGGTGCGGCGTTGATGATCAGCGTGGCGATCAGGCACAGCATTATCACCAGCACGCCGCCGAGCAAGACAAACATCTGCCAGCGCGGCAGGGCCGCCAGCCGACCCAGCAGTCCGCGCGCAGCAGGCGCGCTGCCGCCGCCAGCGATCTCCATCGTCAGGCTTTTCAGCGTCGAAACCTTTTCGCCGCCCAAATCCTCCAACATACGCCTGGCCTGACCGTGTTTGGGGTCCATCACCAGGGCGCGCTGGAGGTTCTTGATGGCCGACTCGCGGCTATCGCTGAGCCTGGCGGCCAGGAACCAGGCATCGGCGCTGGGCTTTTCTTTGAGCACCTCTTTCAAAAGCTGGCGGGCCGTCGCCTTGTCGCCATTCTTGAGGGCATTGCGGACTTCGATCAGGGTCGCCATGTTGTTTGTCGAACTGTCTACGGGCCAAATTTACGTTTCTTTACCAATCTTAAGTCTATTTTATCCGGGTAAACATTGTCAAGTGAGAAAGTTGTCATGAATTCGTTTATTTTTTCGCAGAGCTTTTAGTCCGTTTCACAGTTATCCGGCGCCGACACCGCCACGCTGTCAAGCGCCTGCCCCTGCGCTATAATCCCGGCCCATGATTACTTACCATATCGGCCTCAACGCCCACTTGTTGAGCGGACGGTCCGGCTACCGACGGGCCGGCATTCACGGGTACATCGCCAACCTGCTGGCCTGCCTGCCCGACGCTGACCCGGATCTGCGTTACACCGCTTTCGTCGGCAGCGGCGAACCGCCTCCCCATCCCCAAATGACCGTGCGGCGCACGCGCCTGCCCACCGCTCATCCGCTGGCGCGCATCGTGTGGGAACAACTGGCGCAGCCCTGGCAACTCGGCGGGCTGGACCTGCTCCATGCGCTGGCGTTCGTCTCGCCGCTGCTAGGCCGCCGTCCGACGGTCGTGACCGTATACGATCTGAGCTTTTTGCGCTACCCCGAACGGCTGCCTGCCGCGCGCCGCCTGTATCTGCGGCTGTTCACCGGCCTCTCTTGCCGCCGCGCCCGCCGCGTGATCGCCATCAGCCGCAGCACCGCTAACGACCTGACGGCTCTGCTGGGCGTGCCACGCCCGCTGATCGACGTGGCGCAGCCCGGCGTCTCCCCCGATTTTCGCCCGCTGCCCGCCGACGAGGTCGTGGCTTTTCGCGCCCGGCATGGTCTGCCGGAACGGTTCTTTTTGCATTTGGGCACGCTGGAACCGCGCAAGAACCTGCCCATGCTCTTGGAAGGCTATGCCCAACTGCCGGCGGCAACCCGTCGGGCCGCGCCGTTGATCCTGGTGGGCGGGCAGGGCTGGGACGGCGGCGCAACGCAGGCGACCATCGCGCGGCTGGGGCTGGGCGACTGCACACGCCTGGCCGGTTATGTGCCGGATGCGGACCTGCCGCTGTGGTATAATGCGGCGACGGCGCTGGTGTGCCCGTCGGTGTATGAGGGTTGGGGGCTGCCGGTGGTCGAAGCGATGGCCTGCGGCACGCCGGTGCTGGTCTCAGATACATCGAGTCTGCCGGAAGCGGCGGGAGATGCCGGGCTGCGCCTGCCGCCGGATGATCCGACCGCGTGGGCAGCGGGCCTGCGGCGCGCCCTGGAAGATGTTGAGTGGCGCGCCGAGGCTGTTGCGCTGGGCCGCCGTCACGCCGCCACGTTCACCTGGATCGAGACGGCCCACGCCACCATCCGCAGCTACCGGCGTGCGCTGGCAACGGTGGAGACGATGGCGTGACCGACCAACAACGCGCTTCCCTGCTCCCGAACCTCCCAGCCTGGCTACCACCGCTGATCGATGCCGTTGGTATTGTGGCCGCCTTCCTGCTGGCCTATTACGTGCGCTACACGCTGCAATGGCTGCGTCCGGTGGGCGAGGCCAACCGGGCGCCTTTCGACCCGTTCGTCGGCTATACGCTGCTGTTCGCCGCCTGGATGATCTTCTCTTTGCAGCCGCGCGGCCTGTATCGCCACGTGCGCGGGCGGACCTGGGGCAGCGAAGCCGTTGCCATCGGCAACGCCGCGACCAACGCCCTGGTCGTGGTGATGGGCGTGAGCTTCTTCTTGCAGCCGCTGGTTTTCTCGCGCCTGCTGCTGGTCTACGGCGCGGTGTTCTCCGTGATCTTCCTGGCGGCACTGCGACTGATCTACCGGGCGATACGCGCCCAGCTGCGGCAGCGCGGCATCGGCGTGGAGCGTGTGCTGGTCCTGGGCGCGGGCGAGGTCGGGCGGGCGGTGATGCGCAACATCCTGGCGCGGCCCGACCTGGGGTTACAGGTCGTGGGCTTTCTGGACGACGACCCCGACCGCAGCATGTCGGACATCGGGCGGCTGCGCGCGCTGGGCAGCTTTTCCAACCTGCTCCCGGTGTTGGAAGAGGAACAGGTCAATCTGGTAATTATCACCCTGCCCTGGGACCGTCATACGCAAATCCTCAATATCGTGCGCGCCTGCGAGCACCGGGACGTGCAGGTGCGCGTCGTGCCAGACCTGTTCCAACTGAATTTGAGCCAGGTGCAGGTGGAAAATCTGGAAGGCATCCCTCTACTGGGTGTCAAAGCTCAGGTGAGCATCCAATCCAGCGGGCGCATCCTCAAGCGGATGATGGACATCGGTGTGGCGCTGCTGTCGGCGCCGTTCTGGCTGCCGCTGTTCGGCCTGATCGCCCTGGCGATCCGGCTGGAGGGGCCGGGGCCGATCTTCTACCGCCAGTCGCGCATCGGGCAGAACGGGCGGCCTTTTCAGGTGTGGAAGTTCCGTAGCATGGTTCCCAATGCCGACGCCCTCAAGGCAGAACTGATCGCTGCACACGGGCTTGATCCGCGACATCCCAAGATCAGGAATGACCCGCGCGTAACTAAGGTCGGGCGCATCATCCGCCGCCTGAGCCTGGATGAGCTGCCGCAGGTGTTGAACATCCTGCGCGGCGACATGAGCCTGGTCGGGCCGCGCCCCCCGACGCCAGATGAGGTACAGCTTTATGAACCCTGGCACCGCCAACGCCTGCAAATCCCCGGCGGCCTAACCGGCCTGTGGCAGGTGAGTGGGCGCAGCGATGTGCCGTTCGAGGAGATGGTGTTGCTAGACCTGTACTACATCGAGAACTGGTCGCTGCTGCTGGACATGCAGATCATCCTGCGCACGATCCCGCATGTGCTGTTCGGACGCGGGGCGTATTGAAAACCGGCGCAACGAAATGGAATAGCCCGCGTAAAGATTAGCAAGAACCGGGCAGGGCTATCCTGCCAAAATAGGTCTTTTCAGGAGCAGTGGAACAATGCGCACCGATCAGAATCCCTCGGAAAATGCCCCGGACCGCCCGGCGCCTTCGATGTTGCAAAAGGTTGCCGTCGGCGCTATCATGGCCGTCGCGGGTCTGTATCTGCTCAACCCCGGCGCGGGCGTTATCGACCTCATCCCAGATGTGATCCCCGTGCTGGGCAATCTGGACGAAGCCAGCGCCGTCGCCATCCTGATCAGTGGCCTCAACTATTTCGGCGTCAACACCGGCTGGCTGACGGGCATCTTTGGGCCGGGGATGCGCAAGGCCAAGCGCAAGCGCGAGGAAAGGGAATAGTCTGGCCCTAAGTAAGCGCGAAAAACTGCGGCAGAAACTCCACGATCACCTTGCCGATGCCATTATACAAGACGTGCAGATTCCGCAGATCCCTCGTCATGACTACTGCGTGGACCTGTACTGACACGACTTGAGGCAACGTGATGTCCCCTTCAAACCATCCATCGCAATCACCGGTCGGCGAGGCAATCAGGAGCATGCTCGTCGGCGCGGTGATGTGTGTCGCCCTGCTGTACCTTATCAATCCCACGCTCGGCGTTTTCGAATTCTTGCCCGATAACCTGCCCCTGATCGGCAACCTGGATGACGGCGCGGCAGCGGCGCTGATCCTGGGCGGACTGCGCTACTTCGGCATTGACCTCCTGGGTCTGTTCAATCAGAGTCCGACGCAGAAGGTCGTCCGGCGCAGGCGCGTTCGTCCGCGCACCGTCGTGCAGCGCGACGCGCTTGAGGATCGCCAGAACTGAGGAGGCGTCATGTCGCAGCAAACACCCGCTGAGCCGCGCGAACTTCGACCCGGCCCCCAGGTCGCGGCTGTCGCCCGGCCCATTCCAGAGGCCGAGGACGGGTACGAGGAGTACGAAGTCGAAGCCCCCGCCAGAAGAGGCAACTGCCTCTGGTTCGTTGCCGGTTCGATGGGCTGCGTGGTCTTGCTTTGCATCGTGATCGCCGCACCGATCATCTTTGGCATGAACACGCTGGGCGGTCTTTGGAACGGCATCATCGGTCTTTTCAGCCCGCAATCTGCCACCGCCGCCATCGCCAACACGCGGACCATCGTGCAGGGCATCCAGACGATGGGCCAACTGGTGACAATCGGCGTCGAACTGGCGAAAGCGGACATCAGCGTCAGTGTGCGCCAGGGTCCGCTGGGCACAAGCAGCTTCACGGTCGATCACGTCGCCCAGGGCGCTGTCGAGGCGGGAATCGATCTGTCGGGCATCACCGAGGCAGACGTACAACACGACGAGGCGAACAACACCTATACCGTCACGCTGCCCCCTGCCCGGCTCACCAGTTGTCGCGTGGACTACATTCGGCAGTACGGATACTCCGGCACCATCCTGCCGGTTGATCGGGATGCCGCCCGCGTCCTGGCGGGCTACGTCGCCCTGCGGGACTTCCGCGATACGGCGCTTGAGGGCGGCATTCTGGAGCGCGCGCAGCAGCAGGCACAGCTTGTCTTGGGGAACTTCGTCCGCGCGCTCACCGGCAGCCAACAGGTCATCATCAACTTCCGGGCGGATGCAGAAGCACTCCTACCGTCCTCCTGTGATCCAGAGCCGCCACCCGAATGGGTCTACATCCCTGAGGATAACGTCTGGACACGTCGCTGAACCTGCGCCTGTCTTGACGACGAAAGGATGAATGCCCATGCAGCCCGATCACTCCGAACCCCACCCGATCCAAAACCGCCCCCAACAGCCGCTGAGCAGTGCTGACCGTTCCTGCCTGTGGGGGTTGCTCGGCGCGTTCGGATGCCTGGTCGTCCTGATCGCCCTGCTGGGGATCGCAGCAGCCACCGGCGTGACCGTCGTGACCGAAGCCATTGCCGCCGTGCGCGAGCAGCTTGCGCCCTCTACCGCAACGCCGGCGCCACTGCCGACCGCCACCCCAACCGGCACGTTCATCCCGACCGCTACCCCGACCCTGACGCCTTCGCCCACGCCGGACTACACCCGGCCCATTACCCAGAGCGTACAATTGTTGGGACAGTTGGTCAGCGTAAGCTGGCAGCTTGCAGAAGCCCAGATCGGGGTCAGTGTTCGCCAGGGCGTTCTGGATGCGTGCAGCTTTTCCAACCAGCATGTGGCGGAGGGGACGATAGAGGCAGGCATCGATCTGACCGGGTTCGCCGCCTCGGATGTGCAATACGATCCGGCGAGCGACACGTACACCATCACCCTGCCCGCGCCGCAGTTGACCAGTTGCCGCGTAGACGACATCCAGCAGTACAGCGGGTCGGTGTCGCTCTGCGGCGTCAACCGCGACGACGCGCGCCGCCTGGCGCAATACATCGCCGTCAACGGCTTCCGCGACGACGCTCTGGAACGTGGCATCCTGAGCCGCGCGCAGCAGCAGGCCAGCTTTGTCATCGCCAATTTCGTGCGCGCCCTCACCGGCAGCAACGTCCAGGTCGTCTTCCGGTCCGACCAGCCAGCCCTGCCCGATTCTTGCCAGCCCGAAATCCCCGATGGCTGGGTCTATGACGCGGAGGCAAACGCCTGGACGCGGCCCTGAGACGCCGGGGACTCAAGTCCCCGCCTACGAGGGAAAAGCCCGCTTCAGCGGGCTGAAGACTTGCCTCAACAAGCAAGACGTATTTTTGATGACCTTTGCCGGTCGCTTTGATGCCTGCCGCTTTTACCCCCGGCCCAGCATGGAGAGGAATTCTTCGTTGCTGTCGGTGCGGCGAAGCTGCTGCAAAAGCTGCTCGGTCGCGCCGACGATGCCCATGCCCTCGCCATTGGGCGGGTCTTCCTCCAGATGGGCAACCATACGGCGCATCAGCCACACCCGCTGAAGCACATCGGGGCCGAGCAGCAATTCTTCGCGGCGGGTACTGCTGCGCTCGATGTTGAAAGCCGGGAAGATGCGGCGCTCCTGAAGCGTGCGGTTCAGGTGCAGCTCCATGTTGCCCGTGCCCTTGAACTCCTCGTAGATCACATCGTCCATACGGCTGCCGGTATCAACCAGGCAGGTAGCGACGATGGTCAAACTGCCGCCCTCCTCCACATTACGCGCCGCGCCGAAGAAGCGCTTGGGTGGGTACAGCGCCGAGGGGTCCAGGCCGCCGGTCAGGGTGCGCCCACTGGGGGGAACCACCAGGTTATAGGCGCGCGCCAGGCGCGTGATGCTGTCTAGCATGATCACCACATGCTGCCCGCTTTCCACCAGCCGCTTGGCCCGTTCCAACGCCATTTCCGCCACGCGCACATGGTGCTGCACCGGCTCGTCGAAGGTTGAACTGACCACTTCGGCCTCGACCGAACGGTCCATATCGGTCACTTCTTCGGGCCGTTCGCCGATCAGTGTGACCATCAGGTGCACGTCGGGGTAATTCTCGCTGATCGCGTTTGCCACTTCCTTGAGGATGGTCGTCTTGCCGGCTTTGGGCGGGCTGACGATCAGGCCGCGCTGCCCGCGTCCAATCGGCGCGATCAGGTTAATCAGGCGCGTGCTGAGGATGCGCGGGCTGGTTTCCAGGTTGTACATCTGAGTCGGGAAAATGGCCGTCAGCGACTCGAAGTTCGGGCGGTTCTTGATCTGTTCCGGACTCTGGCCGTTGATCGCCTCAACGCGCAGCAGGCCGTAGTACTTTTCCGAATCCTTCGGCGGGCGCACCTGGCCGATCACCATATCGCCGGTGCGCAGGTTAAAGCGCTTGATCTGCGTCTGAGAAACGTAAATATCTTCCGGGCCGGGCAGATAGGTGCTGGCCCGCAAGAAACCGATGCCGTCTTCAATGATTTCCAGAATGCCACCGCGCAGTTGGTAGCCCTGTTTTTCCGCTTTGTCGCGCAGCAGGCGCAGAATAAGTTCGCTTTTCTTGAGACGACTGTAGCCGAGAATCCCGGCTTCCTGCGCAATGCGGCGCAGTTCGCCGAGAGTCTTTTTCTCCAGGTCTGCAATATCCATAGACTGGTGCTCCAATACGGGGGGGGTGTGCGGGGATTCTTGGCTCACAGACACGGTGAGTTCACACTTTCCTATTTTAGATCACACACAAGGAAACCAGTTCAAAACAGGTACATGGGCGGCACATGGCGCCCTTACATCTTATGGTCGTCTGGGAGAGAATGCAAGTTGGGTACCGCTAGCGGAACTGTGGCGCATGGTGACGCAGAGGGACCGCATCCCTTACTACTATAGCACAGCTTTGCTGGGTGTGCAAACCCAATTCGACCGCAGCATACCTTTGCCTTTTTTACCGCCCAGGACGCCCGGAGCGCAAAAGATTCTTAGTGGTGCGCCGGGCAGTGCACCGGCTTTTACGGACATTCGTCAGCCGTCCCGCTGAGGAGTGCAACTTTGGCGATGCTCCCAGGGCGCACTATAATCGCCCCCGTTTTGCAGTATCGATATCCTGATGCCTGCCTCAGGCCGTCCGGCGCGCCGGGCGATACAGGCGGGTCGTTTTGGTTGAATGCCGCCGGCTAACCGCCGACTGCGATTTCAAAGGAGCATTATACATGAGTCGAGAAACGCTGCTGCAAAAACTGCGCGACCGCACCGCGCAGGTGGGCATTGTGGGCATGGGCTACGTGGGCCTGCCGCTGGCCGTCGAATTTGCCGAGGCTGGTCTCCACGTGCTGGGCATGGACCTGATCCCGGAAAAGGTAGACATGCTCAACCGGGGCGAAAGCTACATCATTGATGTGCCCACCGAGCAGGTCGCCCGGCTGCACCAGGCCGGGCTGCTGCGCGCCACCACCCGCTATGAAGACTTGGCCCCGATGGACGCGATCCTGATCTGTGTGCCCACGCCGCTGCGCAAGACCAAAGACCCCGACATGTCGTTCATCTATACCGCGACCGAGGGCGTCGCCAAAATCGTCCACAAGGACCTGGTGATCTCCCTGGAAAGCACCACCTACCCCGGCACGACCGAAGAAGTGTTGGTGCCGCTGCTGGCGACCGATCACGGCCTCAAGGTCGGCGAGGACATCTTCATCGCCTTCTCGCCGGAGCGCGTCGATCCAGGCAACCCCACCTACGGCGTGCGCAACACCCCCAAAGTCGTGGGCGGTGTGACACCTGCCTGTGTGGAAATCGCCGCGACGCTTTACAGCGCCGCCTGCGACCGTGTGATCCCCGTCTCCTCCACCCAGGCCGCCGAGATGGTCAAGTTGCTGGAAAACACCTTCCGCGCGGTGAACATCGGCCTGGTCAATGAGATGGCGATCATGTGCAACAAGTTGGGCGTCAACGTCTGGGAGGTCATCGAGGCGGCAGCCAGCAAGCCCTTCGGCTTCATGCCGTTCTATCCCGGCCCCGGCCTGGGCGGGCACTGCATCCCCATCGACCCGCTGTACCTGAGCTGGAAGCTCAAGGCGCTCAATTACAACGCCCGTTTCATCGAACTCGCCAGCGAGATCAACACCTCGATGCCCTATTACGTCATCAATCGCGTGGCCGATGCGCTTAACGACGACCGTAAGTCGATACGCGGCAGCCAGATTGTGGTGCTGGGCGTGGCCTACAAGCGCGACATCGACGACGTGCGCGAAAGCCCCGCCCTAGACATCATTCACCTGCTGGAAGAAAAGGGTGCAACAGTCTGTTATCACGACCCGTTCGTGGAGTCGGTGCGGCTAGAAGGCGACCGCGTGGCGCACAGCCAGCCCCTCACCACTGACCTGCTGCGCAGCGCGGACTGCGTGGTGTGGGTAACAGACCACAGTCAGATTGACCGACAATTCCTGTTGGACAACGCCCGCCTGGTAGTCGATACGCGCAACGCCACCAAAGGCTACCGTGGCAAGGCGCGCGTAGTCGGGCTGTAGTTCCCCCCTAAATCCATTTTCCGACAGGGGCACGGTATGTCCGTGTCCCTGTCTTTTGACAACTTACAACGCCCCTTTGCAAAACTTCTCCTCGCCCCAAACGTATAGAGGGTCAGTCAGTGAAAACGGCGTTTGATGCCGATAGACGGACTTACCAAAGGAGTATCTGACATGACGCGCGAAAACACGCAGGGACGGCTGATCGGCGCGGTGATCCTCATCGCACTGGGGGTGATCTTTTTGCTGCGCGAGGTGAACATCCCCTTCTTCGATAACTGGTGGGCAGTCTTCATCCTCATTCCCGGCCTGGTGATCCTGTGGAACGCCTACGTCGCCTACAACCGCGACCGCAGCTTTACGGCGTCCGTCACCGGCCAGGGGATCGTCGGCGGCGTGCTGACGCTGCTGGGCGCGGCCTTTTTGTTCGACATCAGCCTGGGCTTCCTCAGCAACCTGTGGCCGCTCATCCTGATCGCGGGGGGCGTGGCGCTGCTCATTCGGCGGTCAGAATAACTCTTCCTGCGCCAATAAACAGATCGCAACGACGGCGGCGGATGGGTATCATCCGCCGCCGCTGCCTCTGCCGCTTACCTTCGTCCGCTCCCTGCTCAAGTCATAGCAGCGCCTGAAGTGCCACACGCCGATCGGCAAAAGACTCGTCGGCTGCCAGGAGTGGACAGTCCAGCAGCGTCCGCCGGTTTTGGAGCAGCGCAAAGGCAAACGCCATACACGTCGCTTCACCGCACTGTTTGCAATTGGTCTGCGGCAACAACGCCCACACGTCCAGGGGCCGGGGGGCATAACGACGTGTGGTAACAGCAGCCAGCTCGTGCCGTTGTGTCCAGACGGCGTTGATTGCATCGACCAGCGCAGACAGTAACGCCAGTCCTTCGTCAGTGTCCTTGACCTGGGTGATATAGACTTGATCGGCGTCTAAGGTAATGAAGCCTGGCTGGCGCCGCATGGTCAGCGTCGCCGCTTCAGGATTGTAGGTGATAACATTCGGCAGCGTCGCCAGGTACGGCAATACCTCCCGCAGTGATCGAGCAGGCTTGCCCACAACGATAATCTTTCCCGGCTCGGCCAGACAGGGCAGAGTACGGATCAGGGCAATCGCGTCCAGGAACATCGGCCTATTCCCCGTCCTTATCGGTGTGCGGCGAGCTAAAAAGCCTGCCCTCAAGCGGCATGATGCCCGCACCGGGCACCTCGATCATCACCTTTCAGCCGCTTTCCAACAGATCACGGGTTTTGCCCTTGAGGTGCGTTTTAAGAAAAGCCAGTGCACCGTCGGCATCGTCGTCCAACAAGATACGCACTAACTCGACCAGGTCACGTTCATCAACGGCCAGCGTGAGCGTCTTTTTCATCGCATATAACCTTACAAACCGGAAAGCGTATTCAGTAATTTGAATATAGTATATTCTGAAAACATCCCCAGGCAATAGAGGTTACATGTCACCATCTTCAGATGACAAGCTACACTTATACTGACGAAGCAGATGCTCTAGAGTATATTCATCTTTCTGAATACAGGAGACACCATGAACGAACCCGATAGCCTAATCAAGCCCTGGCATGGCATCCCGCGTGAGGAGATCGCCTGGTATCCGACCATCGTCGCCGAACGCTGTCTGGGCTGTGGACTCTGTGTTACATCCTGTGGGCGCAAAGTCTACCAGTTTGACTACGAAAACAATGTGGCAGTCGTAGCGAATCCGCTCCACTGCATGGTCGGCTGCTCGACATGTGCCACCGTTTGCCCACGCGAGGCGATTGAGTTCCCGTCGCGGGGCTATATCCAACAACTCATCCGGGAACGAAAGGTTGTTCGCCAGAGCAAAGACCTGCTGCGTGAGCACCCCGATCTGTATAACATGAAAGGCCCCCAAGAAGAATAAGATGCAACCCAACAAGTCAAACAGCGTCTCGACACTGGGAGCACGCATGGCGTCTATTCTGGGTCTGTCCGGCTCGGCGGTCGGAGTAAGACTGCTGTCTTTCGGTGCAGATTATCCCCCCGATGCCGAGCTCTTAAACCAGCACCGCTACTGCCAGGCGCTGATGAAAGCCAGGGGTGGAGAGCATGTGATCCTGGATGGGGATGGCATTTCCTGTCCGGCTGCCGCGGCTGCTTTTGGTTTCCGCCCGTTGCCACAAGGACTTTAGTCTGGCAAAGGACTGGTCGGGTTTGGCATTGTGTCTGATGAGGCCGTAGGCAGACGGATGTTTGAGACCATGCCTAAACTCGAGTCCGGCGCCATTCAGCGGCTGCACTTATTTCCCCTGGATCAAGCCGTGTATTGGCCGGATGTAGTGGTCGTGGAAGATGAGGTCGAAAAGCTCATGTGGATCAATCTTGCCTACCTCAACGCGACCGGCGGAGAACGGGTCCAAAGTTCCACCGCTGTTCTTCAGGCCACCTGTGTTGACTCGACGATCATCCCTTACCTGGAAGGGCGGCTGAATTTCGGATACGGGTGCTACGGCTGCCGGGATGCAACAGATTTAGGAGTCAACGAGACCGCTTTGGGGTTTCCAGGGACCTTACTGCCGGCAATGGTCCCATTTCATTGAGAAAGCCAGTGGTGTCGTTGTGTTGCTTATCGGCTTGTACTTTTTGTGGATTGCATAACTTTCGACCGCCACATATAGGCGAACTTTCCCTACATCACGTGACGACTCCGCTGCGTAAAGGCGGCGGCTTCTCGGAGCACGCAGGACCCAGCGGTCTACGTTACGCT
>CAZGXI010000009.1:0-125904 GCA_964529715.1 uncultured Anaerolineae bacterium
CGTTCGTCTGTCAAGGATTTCGTGAAGGGAGCAAGGCGCATTCCCCTGTCGCCTGCGCCAATTCTTATGGAATGTACGCCCACAGCTTTGGGATGGGGCTTGACTGCTTCAAAGCGCAAAGTGAAGCAACGTCGGGAAAGCAAAACCGCCACGTGGTGCCCCTTGGACAATCCCTGCGTGACGGCGGTTTGTGGACCTGCTGTGTGCTGGTCCCAAGCAATTGGCCATTTCGGCGCGCTTACCGAGTGCCGAGGCCCAGACTTGAACTGGGGACCCTTTGATTTTCAGTCAAATGCTCTACCAACTGAGCTACCTCGGCAGCCTGTTGAGCTTATTGTAGCGATTGCAGGCTAAAAGTCAATATCGATTTGGTCGGGGGCGGGTGAAATCATCTGGTAGGCTGCCCTAGCCACATTTGCCGATAGGCGGCCCATTCCTGGGCGTCGGTCGTCCAGTAAGCGTAGATACCCAGGCCGCGCACCAGACTGGCTGCCTCACCACTTTGGGCCAATCCCTGCCGGATGCCGTTGATTGCCGCCGGGATGCTTTCGACTGCCGGGTCGTGGCCGGGTGGTTCGGCATCATAGGTGGGGATTCCGATGATCAGACGAGTATTGACGCTCAACGGCGCAATCGCCGAAATGAACTGTGTGACCTGGAAGGCCATCCACGTAGTATAGTCTGCTGGCGTGCTCAGGCCGCTGGAATACGCCATCACGGCCATTTCGTCAGCCAGCAGGGCGACCCGCTGTTTGTATTCTGTGCTCCACATCATGCCCGGCACGGTGTACGGTCCCACTGGGATGCCTGGCGTGCCGGTGTTCCAGTCCGGCGGGACGGAGACGGACAGGCGGGTATCTGTGCCGATGGCCTGCCGGATGTCTCGCAGCAAGGCGGGAAAATTTTCGTCACCGTCCCACACCGGTTCGGCGTTTAGATGCACGCCGTCAAAGCCGAACTCCTGTATGGCCCGTTCAGAAAAGGTCGCAATCGTATCGCGCACCGTTGCGTCATCCATCCGGTAGGATGGCGTTTCTACCGGGAAGCCGATCCAGGCGTCCAACTGCGCCTCTGGATAGAAGCGTCTGAGCTGCTGGACGAATCCGGCGATGTAGGGGAAGGTCGTTTCACTCCATGTCCCATCGCCCTGGAGCCAGCTTGTCCAGATGTAGAGGGTGTCGATCCCGTTTAGACGCAGTTCGGCAGCCAGGCTGCTGACCGTGTCGTCGGCGTGGGTCTCCCGGCCCCAGTCGATGCCCAGCCAGATCGCGTTGTGGGCCGATGGGGGGGCGGGTTGCAGCAATAGAAACAGCAGCACTGCCGCTGCTACAGCGGCGCTGAGCGCCCCCAAAAAGACGCCCCCCAGCAACAAAAGGCCCGGACGGTGTAGACGCTGCTCCGGCAGACCACGTTCGACCGGCGGCGGCATGTCCTCTCGGTAGCGGCCTGTGACGTGGCGCTGTGATCCGGTGCTGCGTCGGCGTGGCGGTGTGGACATGGCCTCACCTGCCTTGCAGCCGGGCCAACAACGGCGGCCCGAAGATCAGCAGACCGACCAGGACCGAGGCCATTGCTCCCAGCAAGACGGCTGCCGCTGCTACGTCTTTGCCGACCTTTGCTATCGGGTGAATTTCTGGGCTGGCAAGGTTGACGGCGGCCTCAATCGCCGCATTGATGAACTCCGCCATCCAGACCATGGTGACCGTCAGGACCAGGATTGCCCAATCGACAGGCGTGATGCCCAGCCACAGGCCGAAAATCACGACCGTTAGCGTGGCGATTGCCTGGATGCGCGTGTTTTTCTGGTAACGCAGCATATAGAGCCAGCCGGCTATGGCATAACGCAGGCTGGCCCACCGACTGGCGCTGACCACCGGGCTGTAGTCACCCGGATTCACATGCAAATTTACCGCAAGCTCTTCGGTCAGAACTTTGACCCGCTGCCTGCCTTGTTCTACCGCCGTTTTGCTTTTTGCCTGACCGTGCATCCCGGTTACTCCTCAGGGAGAAAATCGTCTGGCGACGGCGCGACGGATGCCGGGATGTTCAGCAGCCGCAGGATCGCTGCCTGCGCTTCCCACATCTCGGCCCGGTCGTTTGGCGTTGTGTGATCGAATCCCAGCAGGTGCAGCGTGCCATGTACTGCCAGCAGCATCAGGACGTGATCCAGCGCGTGCCCTGCTTGCGCAGCCTGAGCCGCTGTATAGGGGTGGGCGATCACCACGTCGCCCAGGTAAGCCGCCAGTTCCTCTCCTCCGGGGATGGTTTCTCCGGATGGGAAGGAGAGCACGTCTGTCGGTGCATCGATGCCCAGGAAGCGCCGGTTGAGGTCACGCACGGCTTCGTCGTCGGTGATGACCAGGGTCATTTCCGCACCGACCGGGATGTGCTGTTGTCGCAGGGTCTGGGTGATGGCCTCACGCAGCCGGTCGGCGGGTGTGGTCAGGGCGTAATCCGCTTTAATCTGGAGGGTAATGTGATAGTTATCGCTCATAGGGGGGTATTCCGGGATCGACCGGGTTTCCTGTGCCGACTTAACCAGCGGGTCTGGCTTTCGGGTTTTCGGTGGAAGTGCGACGATGGCCTTCAATCAGCGGGATTGCCTCCTCTGGCCGCGTATGAGGTGGATTCGGTAGGGAAGGCGGTGCCGCCTCGTGCACATCCGGCTCAACAGGGGTAGGGTATGTGATGCGCGGGTGAAAAACACCTTGCAGGGTTTCCACAAAAACGGACTGAATCACCTGCAGGTCGTGCAGAGTCAGGCCACTGTCGTCAAGCTGACCCTCTGCCAGGCGCAGTTCAAAAATGGACTTTATGGCTTCGGCGATTTCCTGCTTGTTGTGTGGGCGGCAGGCCCGGACCGAGCTTTCGCTGCCGTCCGCCAGCATCAGGATCGCCGACTCGCGCGACTGCGGGCGTGGGCCGGGATAGGTGAAATCCTCTGCGTTCACGAGTGCCTCATTGCCGCCCGTCTGCTCGACGGCTTTTCGATAAAAATAGAGGACGCGCGTCGTGCCGTGATGTTCGACGATGAAATCGCGGATGCGCGCGGGCAGCCGGTATTTGCGCGCCAGCCGCTGTCCTTCTAGCACATGATCGATGATGATCCGCGCGCTCGTGCGTGGATCGTTCAACGCATCATGCGGGTTAATGCCGTCGGCCTGGTTTTCAATGAAAAAATGCGGAGCGTGCATTTTGCCTACGTCGTGATACAGGGCGCCGACGCGCGTCAGGGTCGCGTTGGCCCCGATGCGTTCTGCGGCCAGTTCGGCCAGGTTGGCGACCTGGAGGCAGTGTTGGTAGGTTCCTGGCGCTTCTCGCAGCAGCCGTTGCAACAACGGCTGATTGGGCTGGTTCAGTTCGATCAGTTTAAGACTGGTGGTGACATTGAACAGATTGCTGATCAGGTAAAGCCCGGCCAGGGTGACGGCGGCTGCCAGCAGGCCGTTGAGCAACCCCGCACCGACCAGGGTGAGCGCCCCCAGCGGATCGACAGGATAACCTGTGAGAAAGAAGACCAGTACGACGGCGGCGTTGGTCAGGCCGATGAATGTTCCGGCAACAAAGTAATTGTTTAGCCGTTCTGTGCTGCGCAAGCTGAGCACGCCGGTCAATCCGCCCAGACCGGTCATGACGACCAGCGGCAGCGGATTGCTGACGATCAGGCCGACCAGGATTGCCAGAATGAACATTCCCAGGATGGCGATTTGAGGTCCGACCAGTGTGGCGAACAGCAGGCCCAACGCTGCCGCCGGGTATAGGTAAGGCTGGACGACTCGTTCCGGCCCAGCCAGACGCACGCCGGCCAGGACCAACAAGAAGATTGCTCCCAACAGGATCATCGTGGGCGTGTCGCGGCTAACCTGGGGGTAAAAGCGCATGAGGTATAGCCCAAAGACAATGGTCATAAGAGATGTGACCAGTAGGGCGCTGGCAAATTCCTGCCACGAACGTTCCTGGGGGTATAACAGCCCGTAATGTGCCAGGGCTTCGAGATCGGCCTCGGTGACGATGGCTCCCTCGCGGATGATCAACTGCCCCTGAGCAAACGTCCGAACCTCCGGCGGGATAGAGTCAGCGGCAGCCTGCCGTGCCTGGCGAGTGCTTTCCTCATTGTAGAACGTGTTTGTGCGGATCAGCCCATCCACGATGGCTGTGATAATGGCAACTTCGGCCTCGGTGAAGCTGACGCTGACCATATTGGGCAGGTTTTGCCGGATGAGGCGCAGGTTATCGTTCCGAATTTCATCGCGCATCACCCGTTCCAACACGTTGACGACCTGTTGATCGATATCTGGCCAGCGGTTGGCAGGAACGGCCAGAATGGCCCGGCTCTCCTCTTCTGTGAGCGATAGGGCGCTGATTGCCTGGATGTCAGCTGCCAGCTGTTCGGGCGTGGCGTATTCGTCGGCGCGCACGTCGGCCAGGTAATCGAGGATTTGCCGCGCAAGCTGGACCTGCTGCCGGGCAATGCCGGGGTCCGGCGGATCGTAAACGTCGCGCACATTGTTCATGGCAATCTGGCGCGCCTGGGCAGTTGCGACCGCGCTTTCGTAGCTGAGGCGGTATGGCGCGCGGATGTCTTCGGGAGCGACTTCGCCAACAGCCAGGTTGACCAGCGGTTGGCTGCCGGGCGCCAGCGTGTCCAGACTGACCAGCACCGCGCTGCTCAATACAAAGAGCACGGCCAGCAGTGCCATGCCTGCCTGCGCCGACAGATCGGCGAGCTTTTCGCGGTCCCATGTGCGAACGGCGGCAAAGCGGTCCAGCAATGTGTTCACATCCAACGGTGAGCCTAGGACTGCCCGCTGAGCAGATTGCGGACAATCTGGTTAACAACCTGACCGTCGGCCTGGCCCTTGACTTTGGGCATTAGAACCTTCATGATCGCGCCCATGTCTTTGGCAGAAGTTGCGCCTGTTTCGGCGATGGCCTGTCGGGCCAGATCGGTGATCGCTTCAAGAGAAAGCTGGTGAGGCAGATAGGCTTCAAGGATTGCCAGCTCGGCCTTTTCGGCAGTGGCGATGTCGTTCCGGCCTGCCTGTTCGGCCTCAGCAATCGACTCGCGGCGCTTTTTGGCCTCCCGAAGCAGAATCCCGGCGGCTTCCTCCGCACTCAACTTGACCTGGCGGTCGATTTCTTCCTGCTTGATGGCGTTCAGGCCCATGCGGATCACGCCGATCCGCTGTTGATCTCTGGCGCGCATGGCCTCCTTGAGATCGGCCTGCATCTGTTCACGAGGATCGTTCATCGCATCAATAACCTTTCGATATGCGTACTCCAATGATAGCACAGGTTCGCCGTTTACCCCGGTGGCCAGCGCAGCTTCCGCCCGCCGATCAGGTGCATATGCAGGTGGAAGACCGATTGCCCTGCCGCTGTTCCCTGGTTAAGTACCAGGCGGTAGCCGGTAGTCTCGATGCCTTCCTGGGCGGCGACGGCTTTGGCTGCCAGTAACAGGTCTGCCATCACGGCGGCGGTCGTTTCGTCCAGTGCAGCCGGCCCGGTGATGTGCTGCCGGGGGATGAGGAGGATGTGCGTCGGGGCAACCGGGTTGATGTCTCGAAATGCCAGTACGGTGTCGTTTTCAAAAACCTTATCGGCGGGCAGCTTGCCCGCCACGATGCGACAAAAAATGCATTCGGTAGTCATTGTCGCTCTTGAAGCGCCACGCGGCTTGAAGTCGCTTAACCCTGATTGAAGATCTGCTCGGCGCAGTGGAAGGGAATCGGTGTGATGGGTTGTGGCCCACAAACAATCAGATTGTCGAACGCAATCACAACACCGCTTTCATCGAAGCTGCGCGCGCCTAACCCAATCCGCCCTTGCAAAAACGAATCATCGACCAGTTCCATTGCGGGCGGGATGGGTGTCCGATCCGCACCGAGACATTCGCCGGGCACGGCGGGATTCCAGATGCCCTGGTTGCGCAGGCACAGCGGAAGCTGGGTGTCGTTGACAAAAAAGGTAAAGGTGTTGCCCCGGCCAACCACACGGATAGTGTTCATGGCCTGTCCCTGGCGGACGGCGGGGCTGAGCACCCAGTCGCTCAATTCTTCATCGACGCCGTCCAACCGCCGAGAAACCTGATAATAACCGTCGCTGCTGATCATGAACAGATAGTAATTGCGATTATCCTGGTGGCGAAACAATACCCCAAAGCCGTTATTAACCGGCCCGGCTACCTGCATCGTATTGACGATCAGGTCGAAGTCGCTGAATTCGCGGTCTAGTAGAGTGAATGCGCCTTCCTCAACGTCGTCGATGGTGATCTGCATGGCTGCGCCCTGTCCGCTGTTATCTGTGACCTGTGCTGCCAGGCGCCCCGCGTACTGCTGCCAGTCTTCGTTGAAAGCGTCGAAGGTGGTGATATAAAGCAGTTCGCCGGGGCGTGGCGGTGGTACTGTCCCGGCGCAGGCGACGAGGAGCATGATCATGAACAGGCTGATCGACAACAGACGGCGCACGGTGGACTCCTATCCTTGGATTTAACGCGGGGAAAATTGTAGCACGTCGGGGGCGTTTAGCGGTAGCCCATGTTCTCCAACGCCCGGCGGGCCAGCACGTCGAAGCCCTGCGGCTGGGAATGATCCAGCAAGCGGAGCAGGGTACTGATCGCCTCATCACGCCTGCCCTGTAGCTGTGCGATCAGTCCCAGGTAGTACAGTGCGCGCGGGTTATCCGGCTCGATGCTGAGTGCCCTTTGGACGGATTCCTGAGCTGCTTCGGTCTGCCCCAGATTGAACAGCACCCAGCCATAGGCAGCCTGAATCGTGGCGTTCGACGGCTCCTGCGCCGCTGCTTCTTGCAACACAGCCAGGCCATTGCCGGTCAGGTTATGTAGCGTGTCTGCGTAAAAGAGCGCCAGCAGGTTTAAGAATGTATCCGTGTTGCTGGCGAGAATCGCCGCTTGCCGGAACCATTGCTCTGCCAGCGGCAGATTGCCCTCCAGCCGATAAGCATCTCCCAGTTCAGCGGCGAAGGCCGGGTTTTGTGGCTCCATCTGCTGCGCTTGGGCCAGCGCCAGGCGGGAACGGGTATAGTCGCCGCCCGCCCGCCAGGTCAGGCCGAGGAGATAGGCGACGAGGGCGTTCTGCGGGGCCAGGGATGCGGCCTGCGCGGCGGCGTCGGCAGCCTCTTTTCCTTGTTGCGCGCGCGCCAGAGCCAGATAGGCCCACGCTTCTGCGTAAGTCGGGTCGAGGGCGGCTGCCGTAGCAAAAGTCTGCTCGGCCTGTGGCCAGTGTTCAAGGCCGGCGAGCGCTATGCCGAGCGCCGCACTCTGGTAAGCCGGGTTATCGATCTGAGTCGCGGCGATGGTTTCCCGCAGCGTTTGGGCAGCGGCAGCCAGGGCAGGGTCTCGACCTGCGGTGGTGAAGTGGGCAAAAGCCTCACGGGTGTTGTATGGCACGGTCAGCACACCGAGCCAGTAGTGAGCCAGTGGGTCATCTGACGCCAGACTCAAGATCGTTTCGAGTGCCTGCCGGGCCGCCGCCCAATCGCCGCGCTCCAGAAAGCGGGTTGCCACCGCGTGCCATTGTACTGGATCGTTTGACTGTGCTGCCGCAGTCGCCAGATGAGCCAGGGACGCCTCTGGATTGCCCAACGTGCCGTAGGCCGTGCTGACTTCCCGGTGCCAATTGGCATCTGGTGCAACGAAATATGCCCGCACGGTCAGCGTAAATAAGGTCGCACTGGGGGGCGCTCCAATGCGGCCAGGCGTCGCCTGGGCCGAAAGCCATCTCCCCGGATTGGCCGTGGCCAGCAGTATCAGGAGGGCGAGGGCTGCTGCTATGCGCCGGAGCCAGCCGTTGTGTAAAAACCGGGTGGCTATCATTCAGGGGTGAGAAACGGCGCCGTCTCGGTCTCGCTGCGGCGCGTCGGACGATTCCGGCTGATCGGCGTGAGCAGGAGAGGCGGTGGAAGCGATGACTGTTTCTTCGGTGGTAGCTTCTCCACTGAAGCGACTGGCTAGGGCATCCCCGACCACACGCTCAACTTCGCTGGGCGTAAACGGCTTGATCAGGTAGGTGTATACGCCCTGTAACTTGCCCATCAGCCGGTTAGCCGGATCGCCGTGCGCGGTGATGACGACCACGAGAGGTCGCCTGGCTTCTTCCTCGTTCTTGATCGCATCGATGATTTTCCACCCGGTCATGTCCGGCAACCCGATGTCCAGCAGCACCAGGTCTGGGTGTTCGGCATGATAGACATCCAGGGCGCGCCCGCCGTGCGTTTCATGAAAGGATTGGATGTTGATCCGTTCCAGCGTGGCTGCAATGACCTCAGCCAGTTCGGTGGCGTCTTCTACAATCAGCACCTTTGCCGGAGTTGCTTTCGTCTCAACCGGGGCCGGTTCGGCCTGTGTCACGGGGACGGGCTGCTCTTTTTCGGTCTGGGGTGTAGATGCGACGGATTCTGCTGCGGCCAGACGATCCACTGATCGTCCGGCGACGGCAGGCGTAGGGCGTTGAACCAGTCCCAGCGGGGAACTCATGGGAGCCTCCAGAAGTACATGGCGTATAAAGGAGATAATCAGCCTTTACTGATTATAGCACAACCGATAATCGCGGGTGTATAACCTCTCATATTGGGGCCTCTCGGATCTGGTTTTTTTTGTGCTATCATCGATACACTTTATCAGGCAGAGGGCGCACCATGACGACGGTGTTGTTGATCCGGCATGCAGTAAACGATTGGGTCAAGACGCGAAAACTGGCCGGGTGGACGCCCGGCGTTCATCTCAACGACGAGGGCAAAGCGCAGGCGCAAGCAGTGGGGGAACGGCTGGCGGCGTGGCCCTTGAAAGCTATTTACAGCAGCCCGCTGGAACGTTGTCTGGAAACGGCGCAAGCCATCGCCGGACATCACCCACACCTGATCGTACAGCCAGTGGACAACCTGGGAGAGATTCGTTTTGGGCGTTGGGAAGGGGCATCGCTGGACCTGCTGGCGAGACGGCATTTGTGGCGCATCGTGCAGGATGTGCCCACGCGGGCGGCTTTCCCTGGCGGTGAAACGGTACGTGGCGCGCAGGCCCGCGCCGTAGATGCCGTTGAGATATTGGTGCAACGGCACCCCCGTGATATGATAGCCATCATATCACATAGCGATGTGATCAAAATGGTGCTGGCCCATTATTTGGGGATGCACCTGGATCATTTTCAACGTATTATGATCGCGCCTGCGTCACTGTCGATTATGGAATTGGGGCATGGGCGGCCTGTGATCGTTCAAGTGAATGATACCAGCCATTGCCCGCGCCAGCCCGAACCGCAACAGGGGTAAAGCTGTCTTGGTCGAGGCCGGTCGGGCCGGTGGGCGGCTTGATCTGAAAGGATGATGTAAAGAGTATGCCCAATGCCGAGCTGGAACTTAAGCCGGTTGATTTTCTGACCATCGGCACGGTAGGGCCGCGTGGGCGTAGGGTATTTCATCTACAAGGGGCCAAAGGCGACACTCTGATTACCCTGACCCTGGAAAAAGTCCAGGCCAGTGCCCTGGCAGAGGCGATTAACGAACTACTGGACGACATTGATCGGCGCCATCCGCTGGCTGGCAATGAGCCGCCCGACCGCCCGCGGGATTGGAATATGGACCTGCGGGAACCGATTGAGCCGGAATTCCGGGTCGCTCAGATTGGTCTGGGTTATGACGAAGAATCGGACCTGATCGTGCTGGTGACGCAAGAACTGCTGGTGGACGAAGATGAAGCGGCGCTGGGCCTGGTGCGTCCAAGTGTGGCGCGTTTTTGGGCTGCGCGCCCCCTGATGCGCGCCCTGGCCAGCCAGGCAGCCCGGATTGTCGAACAGGGCCGCCCTGATCCTCAACGTAACGGACGTATATTGTATTATTGGACCTAGCTGGATTGTTGAACGTACTGATGTCCGATCTGCCTGACTCGCTCAATGCTGATTTATCGCAGCCAATCAGTGTAAAACGGGCGCTGGAAATTTTATCCAGGGGGACTATTCAGAATGAACATGGACTACTCGCATGGGGGTCCAATTATGCCTACCTGGCGCCCGTTGTCGATGGAGAAGTTACCCTGCTGGCCGTTTATAAACCGCAGCGCGGCGAGCGGCCTTTGTGGGATTTCCCGGATGGCTCGCTGTGTTATCGGGAAGTTGCCGCTTTTGTGGTCTCCGAGATACTGAACTGGCAGATCGTCCCGCCGACGGTCCTGCGTTCTGGCCCCTACGGCCTGGGATCGGTGCAGGTGTTCATCCAGCATGATCCAGACATGAATTACTTTTCACCTTTCCCTCCCGCCTGTCGGGAACAGTTACAGCGCATTGCCGCTTTTGATTACATCATCAACAACGCTGACCGCAAAGGCGGACACTGCCTGCTCGATTCCCAGGGCCATTTATGGGGGATCGATCACGGCGTCACCTTTCATTATGCGCCTAAGCTGCGTACCGTCATCTGGGATTTTGCAGGCCAGGCACTGCCGGAGGCGATGCTCCAAGACTTGCGTGCGCTGTGCGACGTGTTGGGTAAGGCGAGCGCGGCGGCTGTTCAGGCGTTACAAGGGTTGATTTCAGAGCGTGAATATACGGCTTTCCGCGCCCGCGTCGAGCGGCTGATCGAGGCGGGGCGTTTTCCTCGCCCAGGTCCAGGCCCGAACTATCCCTGGCCACCGGTGTGAGTCTGTGTTCGGTTTTTGCGTTGGCTGTTTTCCAGAAAGAAAACCCCTATGAATCGCCGTGCCATTCCCGGTGTTATGTTGTTTACCCTGCCCGGCATTGCCGCTGGCGTGCTGTACTTCCTGTTTCTTCGCCCACAGATGCTCCGGTGGGGCACCCGACTGGGAGAATCACAGCGTCGCTTACCAGGAGATGACCTGATCTCCCGGCCAACGCTCCAGGCGACTTGTGCTATTGATATTGACGCCCCGCCAGAGGCAGTGTGGCCCTGGCTGGCGCAGCTTGGCCGAGAAAAGACTGGCTGGTATAGCCTAGATATCCTGTATAACAATGGTGTCCCCAGCGCCACTTACCTGCGTCCCGATCTGCCCGAACCACAACCTGGGATGGTGACAGACCAGGGCTACCGGATTGAAGCGGTCGAACCGGGCCGGGTGCTGCTATTTGCCGCCGTCGATGCGCCGAGCGGCGCAGGCTCATCAATGGACAGTAGCCGGCTTTACCTCTTGGAGCGGAAATCCGATGGCAGTGCGCGGCTACTGGTGCGTTTGCGCGCGCGTTCCTACGGACCGGGTGGCCTGGTGCGCGATTTGTTGTACGAACTGCTGGATTTCGTGACCGTCACGCGCCAACTTCAGGCGATCAAGCAGCGCGCGGAAACGATGGCATATCTGCGCGTGTTGCCCCAGGAACACGAAATTCCGCTGGCCTGATCGTTGCCGGTGCGAATGCCGCTTCTTCATACCGCCAGGCGGCGCGGGCGGTATTGGATGGCCTCGGCCAGATGGGGCACATCGATCACATCATGGGCTGCCAGGTCGGCGATGGTCAGGCCGAGCTTCAAGATGCGGTGGTAGGCGCGGGCGCTGAGCTGCATCTGCCGCAGCGTCACCTTCATCAGGTTTTCTGCTTCAGGCGTTAGTTTGCAATAAACGCGAATGTCGCCCGGCCCCATGTCGGCGTTCGTGTGTAACCGGGGATGCCCGGCAAAGCGAGTCTGCTGGCGGAGGCGGGCAGCCTGTACACGCGCCCGGATCGCTGCCGAGGACTCGCCCAGGGTTTTAGCCGTGAGCTTGTCATAGTCCACGCGAGGCACTTCCACATGAATGTCGATGCGGTCCAGTAGCGGTCCAGACATACGCTGCTGGTAGCGTTTGATCATCGCCTGGGTGCAGGTACAGGGATGACTGGGGTCGCCGTAGTAGCCGCAGGGACAGGGGTTGGTCGCGCCGACCAGCATGAAGTTGGCCGGGAAGGTCAGGCTGCCGTTGGCCCGACTGATCGTCACCTTGTGGTCCTCCAGGGGTTGGCGCAGCACTTCGAGTACGGCTGTCCCGAATTCCAGGCTTTCGTCTAGAAAGAGTATCCCCATATGGGCCAGGGTGACTTCGCCGGGGCGCGGAATGGTCCCTCCGCCGATCAGCCCGGCCTGGCTGATGGTGTGGTGTGGAGAGCGATAGGGTCGGGCGCGAATCAGGGGAGAGCCGGGTGGCAGCAGGTCAGCGACGGAGTAAATGCGTGTCACTTCCAGGGCTTCTTGCAGGGTCATGGCGGGCAGAATACCCGGCAGTGCGCGGGCCATCAGGGTCTTGCCGGCTCCCGGTGGCCCGGAGAGCAGAATATTGTGGCTGCCGGCGGCGGCCACTTCCAACGCGCGTTTGACGTGCTCCTGCCCGCGCACGTCGGCAAAATCGGTCAGCCCTTGCAGTAGGGCACCTTCATCGAAGTCTGGCGCGCCGGTGCGTTGGTAGGCGGGGATGACCTGTAGGCCATACAGGTGCTCGACCAGTTGCCCCAGGCTTGATACGGGAATAACTGTGATGTCGGGCACAAGCGCGGCTTCCGGCGCATCGGCTTCCGGTACGAATACGGTGGTCAACCTCTGTTGATGCGCTGCATATGCACAGGCCAGCACTCCCTTGACATGGTGAACCTTGCCATCCAGGGATAGCTCTCCGACGAACATCGCATCTTCGAGTGCCTCCAGCGGGAGTTGATCGGTCGCTGCCAGCACACCAACGGCGATAGGCAGATCGTAGGATGGGCCGTGTTTGGGGATGTCTGCCGGGGCAAGGTTGACCGTGTACCGCTTAAAGGGGAATTGCAGCCCGGAGTTCTTGATGGCGCTTCGGACGCGCTCTTTGCTTTCCTGGATCGCCGAGTCCGGCAGACCTACGATGGTGAAAGAAGGATTTCCGCTTGTCGGCGTGAAATCGACCTCCACATTGACCAGAATGCCGTCCAGCCCGACAACGGCGCAAGATGTGACCTTCGCCAGCATGGGTTCCCCTTGCTCTGACATGCTCCACTGGTTGGGATATTATCATTGTTCGCGGACTGGGCGCAACGGCGGTGACGTGGTCACTCGGCCCGTCCCGGTGTGCGCAGGTATTCGGCGCGGGCAGCAAAGGTCGCTTCCCGTAGATCGGGGGGCAGGGCGGCCCATAGGTCGGCGGGAAAGGCCACTCGTCCGCGCATGGCTGTAACGTAATTGTGCAGCCAGGCGAAGAACGCCTCTCCGCCCATGACTTCTCGCAGACGATGCATCAGCCGCGCCCCGCGCAGATACACCGCATTGATGTAGGCGCGCAGACTGTCGAACTGGTAAACAGTGGAATCGACATAACCTTCCGGAAAATAGCCATCTACGCGGAAACGCCACCACCAATCCACCAGCCCCGGATAATTCTCTTCCAAAAAGACCAGTTCGCTGTAAGTCGCCAGCGCCTCGTCTAGCCAGGGGACTGTGCCCTGGTCGTTCGCCACGATGCTGTACCACCATTGGTGGGCGACTTCATGAGCGGTGATGAGCGTCAGGTAGCAGGCCGGGTCACCGGTGTAGCTGCGGAACCACTCCCCACCGACGAACACTAGGCCACTGAATTCCATGCCGTCTGGGAAGTCGCTTTGCAGCACGACCAGCCGCTCATAGGGGTAATCCCCGTACAGGTCGGCGTAGAGTTCGACGGCGGCGGCAGCCGTGATCAGGGCATGGGCCGGAGCGTTGTATGTAGCGCCTGGCGGCGGCTGAGCGTCGTCTAGTGTGTAGACTTCGACCTGTACGTCGTTTGGCGCAGCGGCAACCGAGCGGTGGAACTGGTCGCTCAGGCTGATCGCCAGGTCGCGTCCGGCGGGCAGGGTGAATTCCCACGTCGTCCCGCGTTGTCGGGCTACGCCCGGCCCAACGACGGTGAGGTCGGGCGGGGCATGGGTTACGGTCAGCGTCACGTGGAAATCGGCGGCAGGGAAGACGCCCTGTTCGCCGATATTGATTGCTGTCGGGGTGAGCCAGTTCTCGCCGTCGAAATAGGCAGCGGTTACGGTCCACAGGCCTAGGTTAAACTGTCGGTCGCTGTAGCCAAAGTAACCCCGACGCGGAAAATACCCTGTGCCCATGCGCGGCGGATGTAGCGTGTAATCCAGATATAGCGTCTGGCGACAGCCAGGCAGAAGCGCCGTTGGCAGCAGAATGGTCAGACGCGGGCCGACGAGCGCCGATTCCGGTGGCGCGTCATCCGCGCCCAGCTGCACACTCTCCAGTGAGAAGACACCCGGCTGGTCGTTAGGCGGCACGTAAAAGATCAGGCTTTCCAGCGGGTGCCCCGTATCGTTGCGGTAGTCGATTTGCTGTTGGACGGTGACGAGCCGTTCCGTATAGTCCAATGTGGCCGTAATGGTGTAGCGAAGCGCGGCCTGCTGATCGGTTTCTGTGTCGCAGGTGGCAGGTGGCACATCGGTAGCAAGCGCGTCCCAGGGTTCCGTCGGGCGAAGGGGGAGCGGCTGCGGTACGTGTTGGCTTGCGATGGGGAGCGTTGCCGCTTCGCCAAGCCGGAATGGCGTAGGTGTCGGCGCAGGCGCCGGAGGAACCGGCGGGGCGGAAGGCAGACAGGCTGCCAAAAGGCTAGGGATCACGAGTCCCCAAAAAAGAAACTGCTGCGCCGTCCGTTTGCTCATGGGCGGGATCATAGCGCCCCGACAGAACTTCGCCAAGCGGTTCAGACAGAACTCCCGCCGGGTCTAGAGGGGGTAAAACCCGGCGGGAGTTCTTGCCAAAGGAGGAGACAGTACTGAGCGTTTCTGTCTTCTCTTAAACTATATACAGGCGACCAGACTGCCCTAGTGCAAAAAGGCCCGCCCCCCTATGACAAGTATCACCTTGAGAAAATTTTCACAAAAATTTCAGGTGAGAATCGGGCCGTTGTCGGCGGCAGCGCGTTATTCAAATTCACCTCGGAACACGACCGGGCGTATCGCGCGGGGGTTTGCCGTGTTTAATGTGTCGAGTGCGCCGTTATTCAAAGGAGCAAGTTGATGCAGCAGTCGATAGGCAAACAACTGGTTGGTCTCATCCGCCTGACCCGGTGGAAAGAATATGTGCCGTTTACTATTCCGCTGACGGTGTTGGGGGCGCTCCTGGCGAATCAGGCGTTGGATTGGCGGCTGGTCGCCGTCACTGCTGCGAATATCCTGGCCGTCGCCTACGCCTTCATGATTAACGATATCGAAGATGCGCCTGATGATGCCGTTGATCCCGATCGGGCGGCGCGCAATCCGATTGCGATGGGGGAAATTTCTAGACGTACCGGCTGGACGGCCTCCGGGCTGGTGGGCCTGGCTGCGGCGGCGCTATACGCCTGCGGCGGATGGTGGGTGTTGGGCATCGGCGTGATCACGCTGCTGCTATCGCATTTCTATTCGTGGAAGCCCGTTCGCCTCAAAGCATGGCCGGTGGCTGACGTCACTTCGCACGCGCTCATGCTTAGCGGACTGCTCTTTCTGGCGGGCTATTTTACCTATGGAATCGAGCCGGGCTGGGTGTGGCTGGTGGCGCTGGCCGCGATTCTGGTCTCCGTATACGGTCAGCTTTATAACCAGCTTCGGGATTACGACATGGATAAGGCAGCGGGCCTGCACAACACGGCGATTATTGTTGGTGAGCGGGCAACCCGCCTGTTAATGTACTTGTGTCTGGGGGTGGGCGGAGTGTTGTTTGTAGTGGCACTGCTACTCGGTGTGCTGCCGATTTGGCTGCCGGTATTGGGCGCGGCGTTTTTCGGCATCGCCACGCTCATCTACCGCCCCGGCAAGGACATGCGCGGTGGCAAGGTCGCCGACACCAGCGGACACGTTCAGATCAATTTTTTGATTGCTGCTAATGCGACTGTTGGCGTCTGGCTGGTGTTGGCGCTGCTGTTCTGAGTTTCTGCCCGGCACAAGCCAACGCGAAAAAGGATGGGGCGCTCACCTGGTCGGGAGCGCCTTTTTGCTGCCGGCACGTTGCAGGGCGGGGTGTCAACCCTGGTCTGAACCACTCCTGTTGTGTGGACGGTGGCAGTACTGTAGAATGGCAACAGTGATTTGGAACCAGGTGATCAGAATGCTCTAATGAGCGCCACCATCCTGATCGTTGACGACTCACCCGATACGGTCGAAATGCTGTCTACATGGCTGCGCGTCGAAGGCTATCAGACCTTCAGCGCCTATGGCGGTCATGAGGCCCTTGCTGTTGCCGCCCGGCAACAGCCGGATTTGATTTTGCTGGACGTGGCGATGCCGATCATAGACGGCATCGAAACCTGTCGCCGCCTGCGCACGATGCCTGAAACTGCTGATATTCCCGTGATCCTGGTCACAGCCCGGAATCCCGCCGAGGCGCGCGCAGAAGGTCTGCTGGCGGGTGCGGTCGATTACATCACCAAGCCAGTTAACCTCCCCGATCTCAGCGAACGGATCGCGGCAGCCCTGCACGACCGGGATGTGCGTCTGCTGAACACATCGCGCCTGCTGGAAGAACTGGTTCATTCTGCCCTGGCAACACTTCCCTGTGATCTGGCCTGGATGCTCGAAGTTGAGGAACAGGAACAACTGCTGCAAACCCGTGCGCTGGCTTCGGTGCAAGGCGACGAGGTGTTCGCTCAGCCTGTTTTGGAATCCGGCAGATCGTTGGCGGAACTCGAATTTCCCCTGTCCGATGAGGTCAATCCGCTGACGGGCGTGTTGACGACCCGGCGCGCCGTGCTTAACGTCCCTATCCGTCAGATGGCCCGGATCGGTGCAGGCGAGTTCTATCGCCTGTTCCAACGGCTCGGCCTGAGCTATGCCAGTTTGGTGCCGTTG
Organism: uncultured Anaerolineae bacterium; assembly: GCA_964529715.1. GTDB lineage: Bacteria > Chloroflexota > Anaerolineae > Aggregatilineales > Ch27 > CAZGXI01. The sequence goes on from CAZGXI010000009.1 coordinate 16,764, forward strand.
ACCGTCGGCAGCCGTGCAGTCGGGGTGTTGGTCCTGGCGACGGCAGAAAAGACAGACCTGGAATCGCCGCGCGGTGGACAGGTGATCACGGCGCTGGCAAGTCAGGCTGCTATTGCATTGGATTACGTCCGTCTGGTGCGTCGCCTCACTGAACAGGAAGAGCTGATGCGCGCCGAGCAGGCGTTTCGCCAGATGATTTTGGATACGATGGGCGAAGGTCTGGCGGTGATCGGGCCAGCTGGGGAGATCGAATACGCCAATAACCGCCTGCTGCGCATGACCGGCTACACGCGCCAGGAAATCGATGGCTGCTCTATCGACATCCTGTTTCATCCTGACGACCGGACGCAATTGAAAAGCGCGCTGCTACAAAAACGCGGCGCGACGATGAAGTTCGACCAGCGCCTGTACACCAAGACCGGCCAGGAAATCCCGGTGATCCTGTCGCGCTCGTCGTTCACTGCTATCGATCCTAACGCGGCGGAACAGGTGTTGGTGGTCAGCGACCGCACCGAACAGAAGCGCCGCGAGGAGGCCCTCCAGCTTCAGAGCCAGCGCCTGCAGGCGTTGAACCAGGCTGCACGGGTCATGACTGCGTCTCTCTCGCCGCACGAAGTGATCACCCGCATTCTCCATGCCGCCGTTGATGTGGTCGAGGCTGAAGGCGCTTCGATCCTGCTGCGCAGCACCGAAAACCCAGATGAACTGATCTTTATGGCGGCTGTCGGCCCCCAGGCCGACAGGATGGCTGGCCTGACCGTCCCGTTGGGACAGGGAATCGCCGGTTGGGTTGCCCGCGAGGCCCGGAGCCAGTTGGTCGCGGATACCAGCAAGGACGACCGCTTTTACCGGGACATCGATCAGTCTACCGGGTTGGCAACCCGTTCGTTGGTAGCGATTCCCCTCATCGTGGCCGAAAAAGCCATTGGCGTGCTGGAAGTGATCAACAAGCGCGGCAGGCCGTTCGACCTGGAAGATGTCACCCTGCTAGAAGGGATGGCAGGCACTGCTGCCGTCGCTATCGACAACGCCCGTCTGTTCAACCAGACTCGCCGCCGCCTGACCGAACTGGGCACCCTGCTTGACGCCAGTGCAGCGGTATCTTCAACGCTGGATTTCGGCAGTGTGCTCGAATTGATCGTTCGGCGGCTGGCAGACGCCCTGCGCGTTCAGCGTTGCATGATCATCTCCTGGGATCGATCCTCGAATACACTTGGGTCGCTGGCCGAGGTTGTTCATGCCAGTTGGCCATCTGGTGAGGGACCAATCAGTGATCTGGCCTATCTGCCGTTGCGCCAGGCTGCCTTGAAATCGGGTTTGCCCATGCTGGCGCATATGAGCGATTCGCGGACCGAATCGGCTGTTCGCGCCGAATTGGCGTGGACTGATCAGCAGGCGGTGCTGGGGGTTCCGCTGTGGATCGGCGGGCGTGTCGTCGGACTGCTGATGCTTTACAGCAATCTGCGTGACCACCACTTCGACGAGACTGATGTGGCCGAAGTCGATCGCCTGGTTCGTCGTTGGGAGGGGAATCTTAGTTCGTTGGCTGCGGATGGCTGGCGTCATCCACAAGAACTGGCAGCCCTCTCGGATCAACTGCTGGCGTTGCACGGCGTGACGTGGGTTGCTGTTGAGGAGTGGCTCCCCGATCAGAACCGGACCTGCCGCCTGTCGGAGTATGGCTTTGCCGCTTGGACGGACCACAAGAGTTCCCCGCGTAACCTGGACGATTTTCCGACTATCCGCCGGGTGTTGTCGGTTGCCCATCCGCGCGTGACCGGCGTTTGGAGCCTGCCAGAAGGCTCTCCTGAACGCCAATTCCTGGAACGGCTGGGAGGCCAGGTTTCCCTGATGGTCCCGCTGATCGTGCGTGGCCAGACCGAGGGGGTCGTCAATTTGATCGACACGACCCCGGAGCGCGTCTTCGATACAGAAGAGGTGTCGCTGTGCCAGGGGATTGCCAACGTGGTCAGCAATGCTATCGAGAATGCTCACCTTTACCAGAGCCTGGAGCGACGCGCCAGCGCGTTGGAAGCGGCTTACGCTGAAGTGCAGCAGGCAGACCGCCTTAAAGACGAATTGATCCAAAACCTTTCGCACGAAATCCAGACACCGCTGTTACACATCTTGGGTTACGTCGAGTTAATGCTAGACGACACCTTTGGCCCGCTCAACCCTGAGCAGCGCGACAAGCTCCAGTTTGTCGCCCAGCGGGCGCAAGACCTGGCGAACCTGGCGAAAGATATCATCTCCGTCCAGGCGCTTCAACAGGAGACGATGGCGCTGAAACCCACCGACATCGGTGGCATCATTCGCCACGTGGTGAACAACCGCAAACTTCAAGCCTCCAGGCAGAATGTGGTGTTGGAGGTTCGGGCGGCTTCTGATCTGCCATTGGCGATGGCTGATCCGGGCCGCCTGACTGAGGCGCTCGGCCATCTCGTCGATAATGCGATCAAGTTTAGCCACCAGGGGGGAATCGTCGAGATCACGGTCAGCAGCCAGCCAACGACCCTGGCCGTTCGTATCCAGGACCAGGGCGTCGGTATTCCGGCGGAAGCACAGCGGCACATCTTTGAGCGTTTTTACCAGGCGGACGGCAGTTCGACCCGCCAGTTCGGGGGAGCCGGCTTGGGACTATCCATTGTGCATGAGATTGTTACACGACACGGCGGACAAATCTGGGTGGAAAGCGAGCCGGGCCAGGGAAGCATCTTCACCTTTACTGTACCGCGCGCCGACACGGCGTCTTTGCCAGATCAGGCGGCTCGCTCTTCTGCGTCGGAAGCAGACCCGGTCTAAAACATCAGGATACACTTATGCCACAAATTCACGCTGTTTTGAACAACGCCTATATCCTCTTTTCCATTTTGCTCGGCATCTGGAGCGCTATCCAGGCCGGGCGCAACCAACCGTTGGGTGGGCAGTTCTGGGGCGCCCTCGCCACCAATACTCTGCTGGCGGCGCTGACCCTGGGCGTGGCCGTGATCGCCGCCCTGATGGGCATTCAGCCTCGTCGCGGTGTTTACTTCCTCTACGCGATCTATTTCGTGATCGTCTTGCCGGGAACGTTTGCCCTGTTACGTGGCCGAGACGACCGCACGGCGGCTCTGATTTATGGCATTGTCACATTTTTCTCGGCGGGGGCCGCCAGCCGTGTGCCGCTGTTAACTGAACCCTGGATCATGCCCTGACGTCCGCCGGCCCGGCTGTTTTTTGTCGGGTGGTTCGCTGCGTAGGTGCGGTCGGTGACGCCTGTTTCGTCGCGCGTGTTTGGAGCCGTGCTCAGGGTTATAATAAGCGCACGACGGTCTGCCCGGCGCTGTACCAGGGGATGGCAGTGCGGCTGATTCTGACTCACGAGAACGCTGATTTCGACGCGGTAGCCGCGCAGTTGGCCGCGCACAAGTTGGATCCGGCGGCGCTGCCGGTGCTTCCGCGCCGCTTGAACTCCAACGTGCGGGACTTCTGGACGTTGTACCGCAGTGCCTTGCCACACATCCAGGCAGACGATCTACCGCGTGGGACGGTCCAGGCGGTGACGGTGGTCGATACGCAAAATGTGATTACCTTGAAGGGAATGCGTGCTCAGACTCCGGCGCACATCATCGATCATCATCCCCCACGTGATCCGTTACCTTCGCACCACACGTTTTCCGGCGAACCGCTCGGCGCAACGACCACGCTGCTGGTCGAGCAGATTCGCGCTGCCGATCTCAGCCTCGCGCCACTTGAGGCGACGCTGCTTGCACTCGGCATTTACGAGGACACTGGCTCGTTGCTCTACGGCACAACAACTGCGCGCGACATCGCAGCGGCGGCGTGGCTGGTGGAGCAGGGGGCCGACCTGGATGTAGTCCGCCGCTTTTTGCAGCAGCCGTTGAATGAAGGTCAGCAGCGTCTTTATGACTTGCTGCTGACCGATCTGGTGGTGCGCGAGATTCACGGCCACGCGGTGGTCATCGCCGCGGCGCGCCTGGACGGAAATGTCGATCAGGTCGCTACCGTTGCCCATAAGCTGCGTGATACTCTGGACCCCAGCGCGCTCTTTGTGTTGGTCCAAATGGGGTCGCGTCTCCAGGTGGTGGCGCGCAGTACGGTGGACGAAATCGATGTCGGGCGTATCCTCAGACGGCTGGGCGGCGGCGGTCATGGGCGCGCCGCGGCGGCTCTGATCGAAACGGGCGACCTAGATGAAACCCGCGCGCAGTTGGAGACGTTGCTGGAAACGATGATCCAGCCTATGGTGAAGGTGGCTGATTTGATGTCCCGGCGCATCAAGACCATTGCAGCCGACGAGCCAATCCGCGCGGCGGCCCGTCTGATGAACCGGACCGGCCACGAGGGGTATCCCGTGTTGAATGGCAGGGAACTGGTGGGACTGCTAACGCGCCGTAGCGTGGACCGGGCCATGTCGCATAACATGGGCGATCAGCCCGTGTCGCAGATCATGGAGAGCGGGCGCGTAGTCGTCCATCCGAACGACTCGCTGCACTATTTACAGCAGCAGATGATGCGCTCCGGCTGGGGACAGATTCCGGTCGTCGATGACGAGGGCACCCTGGTCGGCATTGTCACCCGCACCGATTTGATCAATCGCTGGGGACAGCCCGCCGATGGCGCCGTGCGCCGCGCGGAGATCGTCCGGCGGCTGGAACGGGCGTTGTCTCCGGCCTTGTGGGCGTTGCTGCGGGGCGTTAGCCAGCAGGCACAACAGATGGGCCTGGGGTTGTACGGCGTGGGCGGATTCGTGCGCGATCTGCTGCTGGCCCGCCCGAACGCGGACATCGATTTGGTCGTCGAAGGCGATGCCATTGCGTTGGTCCAGGCGTTGGTAGCTCGCTATGGCGGCTCGATGCGCAAACACACCCAATTCGGCACGGCGACATGGCTATTGGACGGGCAGGTGGCCCAGGCGTTTGGCGGTCCGACGGGGGATTGGCCCACGACACTGGATTTTGTCACGGCGCGCGCCGAATTTTATGAGACCCCTACGGCCTTGCCGACCGTCACCCAGGGGTCGATCAAACTGGACCTGCATCGGCGCGATTTCAGCATCAACACGCTGGCGATCCGTTTGTCGCCGGAACCGCTGGGCCAACTGCTCGATTTTTGGGGCGGCGAGCGCGACCTGCAAGACGGCATGATCCGCGTGTTGCACAGCCTGAGCTTCATCGACGATCCCACGCGCATCCTGCGTGCGGCGCGCTTCGAGCAACGATTTGGCTTTCGTATTGAGGCGCGTACCCTGAGCCTGATTGAGCGCGCCCTGCCGCTGCTGGACCGCGTAAGCGGCCCGCGCCTCAAGCACGAGATCGAACTGATTTTGCGCGAGGAGCGCCCGGAGCGCGTCTTCGGACGACTGCAAACGTTGGGCGTGCTGGCCCATCTCAGTCCCCAGATCGTAGTGGACGATTGGTTTTATGCAGCCTTTGAAGCTGTCCGTTACCTCCGGCAGACGCTACCCTGGCCCGGCTTAGAGACAATTGTGGAGCAGAAGGATGGGTGGTCACTGCCTTTCTTCGTTGTGTTGATCTGTCGCTTTGATCCGGCAGAGGCCGAACGTCTGGGGCGTCGCCTTCAAGTGCGGCGGCCAACACTGGAGGAGATGCTATCTGGTGTGCGCAGCTACCGGGAGATCGTCCCGGCGTTGCAAGCGCAGCCTCGTCCCAGCCAGGTTGTGCGGTTACTGCACGGCCTGACGCCATCCGAGTTGGCTGTCGCCTGGGCGATTGCCCCCACCCAGCCCGTCCGGGCGCAGATTGTACACTATGCGTCGGTCTGGCAGGCGGTCCGCCCGACCATGACGCACGAAGAAATCCGCGCCCTGGGGATCGTTCCTGGTCCGGCCTACGGGCGGTTGCTGCGCCGTCTGCGTGACGCCTGGCTTGACGGCGAGGTGCAGTCAGCTGCGGAAGAGCGCGCTCTGGCGGCGCGCCTGGTTGCTGAGGGGTGGGAAACGGATGGCGGGTCGGATGGCTGAGAGGTTGACACTTCACCTGGATGTGGTTTTTCGCCCGGCCCGCCTGGACGACCTTCCGAAATTAGAGTGGTTCGGCCAGTATGCGCGTTACCGGCGGTTGTTTCGCCGCACCTTCGACGAGCAGCAGCGCGGTTTACGCCTGATGCTCCTGGCCGAAGTGAGGGACTTTCCAGTTGGACAGGTATTTATCCACTTTTCTGATCGGGAGTGTCGGCGCGGACAGACCGATGCGCGCGGCTATCTGTATGCGCTGCGCGTGCTGGAACCTTTTCAGGGACAGGGCATCGGGTCGCGCTTGATCGCGGAGGCCGAACAGGTGTTGCGCGCGCGCGGCTACCGCCGGGCAGTCATCGCAGCTGCCAAAGGAAACGAGCGCGCCCGACGGCTTTACGAGCGTTTGGGTTATGCTGTCTATGCCGAAGATACGGGCGACTGGGATTTTGTGGACGATCAGGGCCGGGTGCAGCACGTCCACGAACCGGCCTGGATGATGCAAAAGCAGTTGTGACTGCACGTTGTCGAGAAGCTCGTTGGGGAAAAGAGGGTGACATGCGCAAGCGCCCGTTTCGTCGTCGCCGGAGACCAGTAGTCCAGGAAGTTCCTCCACTCCTGGCCTCCGAAGAAGCGGATGAGCCAGTGGCGGTAGACGTTGCCGAAAGTGCCGAAGCTGATGCCGGCGCGGACGATCTACAGGTGCTCCGCCGCCCGCGCGAACGGCTGGCCGCGCGTTGGCGTGTGCTGCTCGTGATTTTGCTGTTGACCGCTGTCGGCGTGCTGGCGCTGACCGGCTTTATGGGCCAGCTTCCGGCGGACGTGATTGCACAGTGGCCCTGGCTACTGGTGGTGATCGGCGGCCTGGGGCTGCTGATCGGCGTCGTGACGGCCTGGCCATATGGGACGCTCGGTGGCCCACCGGTGCTGGCGGTGGGGGTGGTCGCGCTGTTGGATCGGTCGCTCGCCGATTCCTGGCCAATGACGCTGGCGGGCGCATTGCTGCTGGCGCTTGGCGCAGCAGTCATCTTGCGCGGCCTCACGATGCCCCGCGCACGGGCCTGATCAACGGCGAAAGGATGTTGTCGCCGATTAACGCAGCGTCGCCAATGCCTGATCCAGGTCGGCGATGATGTCCTCAATGTCCTCGATGCCGACTGACAACCGCACCAGGCCATCGGTGATGCCCATCTTGACGCGATCTTCCGGCGCGGTTTTGAAATGCGTCATGCTGGCCGGATGCTGGATCAACGTGTCCACCGATCCTAGATTCGCTACCAGCGCGCACAGCCGTACGCGGTTCAGCAAAGACACGCCGGCTGCGTAGCCATCCTTGAGTTCAAACGACAGCATTCCCCCGAAGGCGTCCATCTGCGCGTGGGCCAGCGCGTGCTGCGGGAAGGACTCCAGGCCAGGGTAATTCACTTGCGCAACGGCGGGGTGTGCTTCTAGATAGCGGGCGACGGCCAGCGCGTTTTCGCAGTGGCGGGCCATGCGCAGGTGCAGCGTCTTGAGGCCCTGTTCGGTCAGCCAGGCCTCCATCGGGCTGGCGACGCCGCCATAGTCAATCAGGTTGGGTTTGAGAACCTGCTGCCATAGCTCACCATCTGCCGTGATGATCGCACCGCCCGTTACGGCAGCGTGCCCAGAGAGATACTTGGTGGTGCTGTGTAAAACGATGTCTGCACCCAGTTCCAGCGGGCGCTGCAAGATCGGTGTGGCGAAGGTGTTATCCACAATGAGCAGCGCGCCTGCGGCGTGCGTCCGTTCTGCCACGCCGCGAATGTCGGTGAGCGCCATCGTCGGATTGGCCGGGGATTCGACGTAGACCAGCTTCACCCGTGTGTTCCGCGCCAACGCAGCTTCAAGAGTTTTCAGGTCCGCCCCAGTGAATGTGTCATGGTGGACGCCGCGTCGGGGCAATTCGCGTTTCATCAGATTGAAGCTGGCGCCGTAGAGCGCCGTCTGGCTGATCACGGTGTCACCCGACGCAGTCAGCGCGAACAGGACGGTGCTTGTCGCCGCCATGCCGGAGGCGGTCAGCAGGCCATGAGGACGTTCCAGCAGGTTGATTCCTTCGAGGGCGGCGATCACTGCTGCTGCCGCCTCAGTGTTGGGATTGCCCCAGCGTCCGTAGATGTAACCGGACTCGTCGCCCCGGAAAAGCGCCTGCCCGTGTTCTACATTGTCGAAGCGATAGCCGGAAGTCAGATAGATGGGGGTTGCCTGGGTACGAGTCTCGTTGACTTCGCGCCCGACGTGGATCGCCAGCGTTCCGGGGCCGGCGCGCCGCTTATTCATGAAAAGCCTCGATTCTGGTGCTCGCTCTGTGCCTTGCGGTTAAGACCTGCTCAGGGCATATACCCTGCCTGTCGCCGCGAATGGGTCTAGTATAGCATCCGGTCGATGGCTTCGGTCAACTGCGCCAGGTTGCGCACCTGATGTACCTCAGTGCACAGGGGGGCGTATTGGAGCATATCGCTGTCGCCTGTGCCCCACTGGGCGGGGTATTCTGGGTTAAGCCAGATGAGGCGACGCGCCCGGCGGCTGATGCGGGTGAATGTGTCGATGGCCGGATCGTTGAAGTTGTTACGCCCATCCCCCAGCAGGATCACCGTCGTGCGGCGGTCCACCGTGTCCATATAATCTGCCTCGAATTGCCGCAGGCTGTATCCCAAGTCGGTGCTGTAATAGCCTGGCGGTAGCCGCGTGAGTACCACATGCACGGCCTCGTCGATCCGCAGGGACTGCATGTCGGAGGTCACATCTTCCAGGTGATCGATGAAGGCGAAACTGCGCGTCTTTTGCACCTGATCCTGGAGTTCGTACAGCAGCCGCAAGAAAAATTCTGCAACCGGGCGCATAGACGTGCTTACGTCCAGGATGGCGATCAGCTTCGGTTTGAGCCGCCGCTGCTTGAGGTGCAGCTCAAACGGCACGCCGCCGTAGCGCAGGCTGGCGCGGATGGTCGTTTTGGCGTCCAGCTTGCCTTTTTTGCCGCGCTTCTGGCGCAGGGCAGCGCGGCTGCGCAGGTGGGCTGCCAGACGTCGCACCTGATCGCGCAGTGCATCCATTTCGGCTTGGCTCAGTGAGCTAAACGGGCGCTGCATCAGGTCGTGGAGTGGATGTCGTTTCTGGTGTTCCTCAATGATGTTGTCACGGATTTTTTGCCCGGCGAATTCGCCGAGTTGTTGTTCCAGGGATTCCTGGTTTTCTGCCACTTTTGCCTTTAACTGCTCGATAGTTTGTGGGTCCATGCCCTGCTCGGCCAGGATTTCCCACAGCATTTCCAACAGTTCTTGAAGCTGTTCCCAGCCGAGCAGTTGCCGCATCCGGCGCGCATATCGCTGCGCCTGGTAGGGCGAGGTGGCCTGATTCATCCCGGCCTGTTCTGCCAGGTTTTCCAGTTCTTCCTGGGTAGGGCCGCGCCCACTGAGTAGCCATTGCAGCAGTTGGCGCAGGTCACTTTGCAACTGTTGCAAGGCGTTACGCAACATCTGTTGCTGTTCAGGAGATAGTTCGGCCTGGAGGTCTTGCAGCGGTGGCGCACCCGTACCGAAGTAGAGCGGAAATAACTCCTCGAACGCCTCGAAACTGGCCGCGTCCTTGATCAGTGTCGAACGCAGCCCTAACCGGAACAGGTTGCGGTCGGCGATGCCGGTGTGGGTGATGGCCCGCCAGGCGTCCTGACTCTCGGCTATCGAAACGCGCACGCCGGCGGCCCGGAGCGCAGCGATGAATTTAGCGATGCGGTCTTCCATGTCCGTTGCCTCCGAGGTTCAGCGCCCGCCGAGCGCGGGCCACGTCGGACTCGTATTTGAGCAGGACGGTCAGGGTGTTTTCGAGTGTTTCTGCATCCAGGGAACGTGCATTGAGCGTCACCAGCGCGCGTGCCCAGTCCAGCGTCTCACTGACGCTGGGATTCTTCTTGAGGTCCAGTTGGCGCAACGCTTGCACCGCCTCGACCGCCTGGCGGGCCAGCCTGGGAGCCAGTTCCGGCACTTTGATCTGCACGATGCGCAGTTCTTCTTCGGTGTTGGGGTAGTCGATGTAGATGTACAGGCAACGCCGCTTGAGCGCCTCACTCAATTCGCGGGTGTTATTGCTGGTGAGGAAGACCGTCGGCTGCTGTTTGGCGACGATGGTGCCCAGTTCGGGAATGCTCACCTGGAAGTCACTCAGCACTTCCAACAGAAAGGCTTCAAACTCGGCATCCGCGCGGTCGATCTCGTCAATCAGCAGCACCGTCGGACCGTCATTGTTGATGGCGCGCAGCAGCGGGCGTGGGAGCAGGAATCGCTCCGAAAAGAACACGTCCTCTTCTGCCGCCAGCCGGTCGGCGGCCTCGGCCAGCGTTTGCGCATCGGAGAGTAAATCGGCTAGCTTGTCGCGCAGCAGTTGGGTATAGAGCATCTGCTTGGCGTATTCCCACTCGTAAAGCGCCTTACTCTCGTCCAGTCCTTCATAGCACTGCATCCGCACCAGCTCGCGGCGCGTGGCAGCGGCCCACGCTTTGCTCAGCTCGGTCTTACCAACGCCCGCCGGCCCTTCGGTCAGTACAGGCTTGCCCAGCTTTTCGGCCAGGAAGATGGCCGTCGCAATTTCGTCGGTGGCGATGTATTTCTGTGCGGCCAGCGCATTCTTGACCGCATCGACGGATGGGAAAACAGGCGTTTGGAACATGGGGATTCTCCTGCCACGATAAACCATGACGAGTAAACGCTACGACGGCCTTCTGCTTCTCTATCTTATCCGATAATGCCAGTATTGAAACTCTCTAAACCTGAGACTTGGGTGAGAAGCTCGACCGTGGGAAGGGTATGACAGGATGCCGCACGCGTACCGCCACGCGCTCTCCGACCGCGAAGGTGTCTTCCGGGCCGAGCCGGGCGACCAGCGGCGTGCCGTCCGTTAGGGTGACGCCGAGGCGCTGATCGTGGCCGTAAAATTCGCGCCATTGCACGGCAGCGATCGCTGCGCTGCCGTTGGCCGGGGTCAGGTGCAAAGATTCGGGGCGGATCAGGAGTTCGACTGGCCCGCGCGCGGACGTGGTCAGAGGAAGATGACCCAGAGAGCAACCTGCCCAAGCGCCGTCGGCATGGCCCGGCAGAAAGTTCGCCTCGCCCACGAAGGCCGCCACATCTCGACTGACCGGGTGATGATAAAGTTGCTGCGGGGACGCCATTTGTGCGATCTGCCCATCGAGCATGACCGCTACCTCATCGGCCAGACTTAAGGCCTCTTCCTGATCATGGGTGACAAAGATGCAGGTTGTTCCCGCCGCTTTCAAAATGGACCGCACCTCGGTGCGTACCTGGAGACGCAGCGCCGCATCCAGGTTGGAGAAGGGTTCATCCAGCAACAGCACTGCCGGATGTGGTGCCAAAGCCCGCGCCAGCGCCACCCGCTGTTGCTGCCCACCGGAGAGTTCGTGTGGCATCCGGCGATCACAACCGGATAGCCCAACTAGTTCCAGGAGTTCGGCCACGCGCTGTCGCTTTTCGCGCGTTGTTCCGCGCAATCCGAAAGCCACATTGGCGGCTACGTCCAGATGATGAAACAGGGCGTACTCCTGAAAGACCATGCCCACCCGCCGGGCTTCCGGCGGAACGCCGCGTCTCTGATCGGCAGCCCTCTGGCCGTTGATGCGAATGATACCGCCGTCCGGCTGCTCGAAGCCTGCAATCAGCCGCAGTAAGGTGGTCTTGCCGCAGCCGCTCGGTCCTAACAATGCCGCCAGGGTTCCCTGATACATGGTCAGATTCACCTGGCGGAGGACGACATGTCCGTCAAACGATTTGCTCAGGTCGGCACATTCAAGGGCAGCAGGCATCGGAGAGGTCTCGACGGGTGGTGTAGAGCGGCTACAGGCCGAGCCGGTATCCCAGTGCCACGAGTAGGACGGTCAGGACACCGAAACCAAGTTCCTGGAAACCGATGGTCTTGGGCTTAGCCGGTCGGCGGTAGCGTGACAGGCCGTGAGCGGCCCGCACGGTCAGAATTCCCATAGCGATGACGGCCAGCGTCGGCGCAAGTCTGGCCCCGTTTAGGGCCAATGCAGCCAGCAGGCCCGCCAGGTGCGTCAGGAGCGCAGGGGCAATCGGCGCATCCGGTTGTTCACGCTCCAGACGTAGTCGGGCACGCACGTACAAGACTGCCGGGATCGCCCGTACTGCCAGCAGTGCCCACAACGCCAGTGCTGGGGCGAGCCTCCAGCCCCCTGCCAGTGCGATGCTGGCACCGAATGCAGCCAGGCCGGCCGGTCCGGTCAGTTCCGGCAGTACATGGCGGCTGTTATTGGTCAGATCAAAAGCCAGTTGGATCAGCATAGCCGGTGCGGCGATCAACAGCGGGAAGAGCATGTCACCGCTTCCTGCCAGTGCGATAGCCAGCACCAGCCCGGTGGCAGCTATTCCGCCATACAGCAACACGAACCGTTCTGCCAGCCTGGTGCGCATATAGCGCCTGCCGCGCTGACGGTCGCCCCAAGCGAGCTTGAGCGGGTGACGCGCCAGGAACATGCCTATGGCAGATAGTGCCAGTGCCGCGCCTGCCGCCGATGGTGCGACGAGTAGCCCCAGCGCCAATGGCTCCACCAGAAAACTCCAGCCGCCGTGCTCGACCGGTAAAGCGACGGGCCGCAGGCGGACTGGAGGTGAGACAGGCATTGAATGCATCGTGTAATGCCCTCCAAATGTTCTGCGCCGATCCTAATTCTAGCGCGACAGATGCGTTTCCAGGATCAGCGGCAGTGACAGGGCCGATGCGACGATCAACAGCAAAGCCGGCGCGCCGATCTGGGTGAACGCTGCCTCGTTCTGAGCCGTCCAGATTTTCGTCGCCAGCGTCTCGAAGCCGGTCGGCGCGAGCAAGATCGTGATCGGTAGCTCTTTCATCACACTCAAAAAGACCAGCGCCATTCCTCCCAGCGCGCCTGTGCACGCCAGCGGTGCTGTAATCCGCATCGTGACCTGCCAGGGACGCAGGCCCAGGCTGCGTGCGGCTTCCTCATAGCGCGGGGTGATTTGCCCCAGTGTGCTGCGAACGGCGCCGATACTCAACGGCAAAAAACGCACGGCATAACCGTATACCAGAACCGGAAAGGTCTGGTACAACCCCGGCAGCAGATTGGCGGCGAAAAACACCAGCGCCAGCGCAACAACCAGGCCCGGCAGACCGCTGTTCAGGTACGTCAGGTTCACCAGCCAGCGGTGTAGCGCCGACGCCGAACGTACGGCCAGAATCGCCAGCGGAACTGCCAGCAGGCCGACGGCGACGGCGGTGGCGGCGCTGATCCCGATGCCATTGAGCAGCGGGCGGAACAGGGTGTTGGCCAGAAAAGGCATTCCGACGCGGATGCCCTGAAACATCCAGGCGGTCAGCACGCCGATTGGCGTCAGCAACCCTAGCGCGACAATGCTGCCGCAGAAGAGCAGGGCGGGGAACTTCCACCCACGCAGCGCAATGGGCCGAATCGGGCGGGGGGCACCTGCGCCTCCGGCGCGGTAGTTGCGCCGCAGATTTGCGCGTTGTTCCAGGATCAGCAGGCTCAGCGTCAGCCCGGCCAGGGCCAACGACAGCACGGCGGCGCGGTGGCGATCAAAGGAGCTGGTGTATTGTAAAAAGATGGCGCGGGTAAAGGCATTATAGCGCATCAGCGATACCGCCCCGAAGTCGCCGAGGGTGTATAGCGCCGCGAACAACATTCCCCCTGCCAGCGCCGGGCGAAGCTGCGGCAGTGTTACCCGACGAAACACCACGCCGCGCCCTATTCCCAGACTGCGTGCCGTTTCCTCCAATGCCGGGTCCATGTTCAGCAACGCCGACCGCACACTTAACAGCACGTAGGGGTAAGTGGACAGGGTCAGCACTCCCCAGGCACCGAAGAAGCCGTAGATCGGCGGCAAAGCAGCCACTCCCAGCGGTGCAAGCGCCTGTTGAAGTAATCCACGTGGCCCAAACGCAGCAATGTAGGTCAGCGCCCCAATGTACGACGGGATAACCAGCGGCAGCGTTCCGCCGATCAACCACAGGCGTCTGAAAGGCAGGTTGGTGCGTGTGATCAGCCAGGCGAAGGGAACACCGATTAAGGCGGCGGTGACTGTCACCGCAATGGTCAGCGCCGCGCTGTTTCCCATGACGGCCAGGGTGCGTCCATCCAGCAGGTCGGTGAGTCCATCTGCGTCTGTGCCCAGCGCCCGCAGAGCAAGATAGCCGGATGGCAGCAGCGCCAGCGCCGCAATCCCGACGGCAAACCAGGCCAGCAGGTTGAACGGGCGGCGAGACGCAAGGGCGGCGTGTGGGCCTTTCACCCACCCCAGGGCACGGTAGACCGCCGGGATGCGCAAAAATCGGTCAGTGTGCATCGGATGAGGGCGTGTGTTTAGGGCAGAGCGCCGGTGTCGTGTAGTAGATCGAGGGTGGTTTGTAGGTCGCTCAGGTCACTCAGATCGATGGCCGGGCCTGTGATCTCGTCCAGTGGCCTGATGCCCCTCGCCGTCGGGACGTTCGCTGCCAGGGGATATTCATAAGTGGTTTCGGTGAAGTATTGCTGCGCCTGTTGTCCCAACAGATACAGGATCAGCCGCTGCGCCAACCCTGGCTGGTCACTGCTGTTCAACACGCCCGCCCCCGCCACGTTGACGAGTGCACCGGGGTCTCCTGGCGCAAAGTAATGCAGTGCAATCGGCAGGTCCGGGTCTTGCGCCAGGAACTCGTACAGGTAATAGTGATTCACCAGGCCGGCGGCGACTTCGCCGCTGGCAACAGCTTGCACAATGGTGTCGTTGTTATCGTAAGCGACTGCTCCATTAGCGACCATGTCCAAGAGCCATTGACGAGTGGCATCTTCTCCGATCAGCAGACGCATAGCGGTGATGTTTGCCTGAAACGAGCCGTTGGCCGGTGCCCAGGCAATTTGTCCTCGCCAGTGTGGATCGGTCAGGGCGAGGATGGAGGCAGGCAATTCCGCCTCGGCTACAAGCTCGGTGTTGTAAATGAGTACGCGCGCCCGACCCGACAATCCGACCCACAGTCCATCCCGCGAGGCGTAGGTTGCCGGGACGCGCTCCAACACGTCGGAGGGCAGGGGGATAAGCCGGCCCGCATCCGCCAGTGCACCCAGTGCGCCTGCGTCTTGGGCAATGAAGACGTCAGCCGGGCTGTTGTCGCCCTCTTCAAGGATCGTCGCGGCCATTTCTGCTGTGCCGCCGTAGCGAACCAGGACCTGCACGCCTGTTTCGGCAGTGAATTGATCGAGGATCGGGCCGATCAGCCCTGCGCTGCGACCGGAATAAACGGTCAGCGATTCGGCAGGTGTTGTCTGTGCGCCCACAGATGTCTGAAGACCGAAGAGAAACAACGCGCTGATTGCCACTGTCAGGGCCAGCCGCAGGCATGGGCAGATAAACGGGAAACGTGCAAGCATTCGGACACATCTCCTGATGAGGTGTTGAGAGGTTAAGGGATTGCGTGATTTCCGATTGCTGTTCTATTTTATTGAGAACGGTTCGCAATTACAAGAGAAAAAAACAATAAACAAGATTTTATTTGTCATAATTTTGCCTGACATTTGTCATCCGTTGCTGTTGAGGTTTCCCGAAAAGGCACATGATAGCGGGCGATCTCAGCCGCTCTGTTGCATGCCTGTTGCTTCATTGAACCAGGCAATGAGAACGCGGAAAATGTCGCTCTCGGTGATAATGCCGATGACGTGACCGGCATCGTCTACTACCGGTAGCCCGCCGACCTTGTGGTCGTGCATCAGTTGAGCGGCCTCTTTGATCGTGCTGTCCGCCTGGACGGTCAGAGGATTGGGTGTCATGATCTTGCTGATTTTGAGCTTGGCGAGCAGATAGTTCAGTTCCCAGATGTCCAGGGTAGTTGCGTCTGAAGGCCGCGCTTCCAGTACGTCGGTCTGAGAGACGATGCCGACTAACACACCTTCCTCGTTCACCACCGGCAGGCGGCGAATTCGCTTGGCGCGCATCAGCGCCGCCGTGTCCGGCAGGGTCGTGTCTGGCGTGACGGTGATGACGTTCTTGCTCATCCAGTCTTTGACCAGGAGATTTTTCACGGGAATTCCTCCTTGTGCTTTTGTGGGCGGGAACTCGCCGATCCGGGTGCACGGCGCTCCTGGAATTCATTATCGGATCGTTTGCAGTGTGGGGCAACTGAAGTTTTGATCGGCGTGGGCTATAATCGGCGACAAGCGCCGCCTCTGCTCGTCAAGGAGTGCACATGAATCCGCAGCAGTACGCTGTTGAGCGCCAGGACGAATTCCTGGGCGAATTGATCGATTGGCTGAAAATTTCCAGCATCAGCACCACTTCAGACCACAAGACCGACGTTCAGCGGGCTGCCGACTGGCTGGCCCGGCACATGGCCGGGCTGGGTCTGGAAACGCAGATATTCGAGACGCCCGGCAATCCGATTGTTTTCGGTCAGCGGTTACAAGTCGGTCCAGACGCGCCGACGGTGCTCGTCTACGGCCATTACGATGTGCAGCCGCCTGATCCGTTGGACGCCTGGCAGACGCCGCCATTTGAACCGTCCGTTCGCAACGGCAATCTCTACGCGCGCGGCGCTGCCGATGACAAAGGGCAGCTATTTATTCACCTCAAAGCGGCTCAGTCGATTCTGCAAGCGATGGGAACGCTGCCCGTCAATTTGAAGTTTGTTGTTGAGGGGGAAGAAGAGGTTGGCTCGCCCAATCTCAAAGCCTTTGTGGAGAGCCATCGTGACTTGCTGGCTGCCGATGTGGCGGTCATCTCAGACACGCACGGCAACGGCCTGGATCAGCCGACGATCATCTATGCGCTGCGCGGCCTGGTCTATATGGAACTGGAAGTGCGCGGCCCGGCGACGGACCTGCACTCCGGTATCTTCGGCGGTGCGGTGCACAATCCTGCTCAGGCACTTTGCGAGATCATCGCCCGCCTGCACGATCCCGACGGCAAGGTAGCCGTCCCCGGCTTTTACGAACGTGTGCGTGCCCTGGACGACGAGGAACGGGCCGAGATCGCCCGGCTGCCCTATTCAGATGAAGATGTGCGGCGGGAAACCGGTGTACCGGCCTCTTGGGGCGAGGCTGGGTATACGCTACGGGAGCGGGTCGGGGCGCGTCCCACGTTGGAGATCAACGGTATCGTCGGCGGCTGGACCGGGCAGGGCGGTAAGACGGTGATCCCGGCGAAGGCGCTGGCAAAAGTAAGCTGCCGCCTTGTGGCCGACCAGGACCCTCTGGAAATCTTCGCCTTGATTCGAGACTTCGTGGCGCAGATCACGCCGCCAACCGTGACCAGCGAAGTTCGGCTGCTGCCGGGCCGACATGGACATCCTGCGATGGTGGATCGCCATGCGCCGGCAGTCAAAGCGGCTATTGCTGCCTATGAGGAAGGGTGGGGCGTGCGGCCCATCTTTGCCCGCGAAGGCGGTTCGATCCCGGTGGTGGTGGACTTTCAGCGCGTGCTCGGCACGCCGGTGATCCTGATGGGCTTCGGCCTGCCAGACGATAATCTGCACGCGCCGAACGAGAAGTTCTCGCTGGAAGCCTTTCGGCGCGGCATTGCCACCGCGATCAGCTTTTACCAGCGGGTGGCGAAGTCGAAGTGAACGTGGCGGCGGCGGACCCGGTCTGCCGCCGTTTTATGCACGCGACCAGGTAGGATATTGGAATCCCGGCAAGCAGCCCGATCCAGCCTGCCGCGCCGACCAGCAGCGTCCCCGACCAGCCCGATGGTGTGTACTGCATGATGATGGTGTGCTCCCCGGTGGGTACAGAGATGGCCCGGAACACCACGTCAGCCTTGAGGATGGGAGCAGCCTCGCCATCGATTGTAGCCGTCCAGCCGGGATAATAAGCATCTGCCAGGACGAGGTAAGCATCCGCTGTGCTCGTGACTTCGATCACGACCCGCTCCGGCTCATAGGCGATGATTGTCGCTTCGCCTGCGTCGGCTGTCTCTCCTGGCGGCTGGCCCTCGGCCAGGATAACCGTCTCAAACGGATCGAACTCCGGCTGGCGCATCCGTTCCAGCGCGGCGGTGGTGTCAGGGATTACCTCGGCGTTGTAGACCAGAAAGGCGCGCGGTGGCGCATCCAGGTTTTCGTAAATTTTCACGTCGCCGGAATGGGCCAGTTGCCAGCGTCCGCCCGGCGTGATCGTCAGCGTGTGGAATGCACCCGTTCGCTCGTCGATCAGGGCCGCGCCGCGCACGGTCAGCCCGTCGCTCTGGCTGGTGAAGCGGATAGTCTCCGGTGTGAGGGGCGTCGCCCAAGAAATCACGGCCAGCGCATACGGGCGGTTTTCCAGAGGTACTGCGGCGGCAACGTTGCCCGTGATCTGTTCCCTGCCGCTGAAAATTTCTATCTGGGCCAGCGTCCCTGTTGCGCCGTCAGGCGCTGCATAAACCACGCCCAGCGCCGTCGCTTCAAAGTCCGGCAGGACGCCCGCTGTGACCGACTCGCCTCGATTCAGTGGCGTGGCCCATCCCAG
Organism: uncultured Anaerolineae bacterium; assembly: GCA_964529715.1. Classification (GTDB taxonomy): domain Bacteria; phylum Chloroflexota; class Anaerolineae; order Aggregatilineales; family Ch27; genus CAZGXI01. The sequence continues at coordinate 35,234 of CAZGXI010000009.1, forward strand.
ATCGTAGAACACCCCGTTGTACCAGTCATCGCCCACCTTGTCTGTGATCAGGTAGCGCACACCCATCAGGTCCAGCCAGCGTTGCTCAGGGATAGTGGCCAGACTTTCGCGCAGGCGTCCATCCGGCGGCGGATCGTTCATCAGCAGCCGGGTGAAATCGGTATACGCTCCCAACGGCAGGATGCCGCCGTCGTGTCCGTCCGCGCCCGGCAGTCCCCAGATCATCCCCAGATTGGGCGCGATCACGTCCTTGAGCTTGGTCGCCACGATCAGATCGTACACGGCGTCAGGCGGAAGCTGCGGCCCGTAGATCGCTTCCAGTTCCGGCAGGTCGCCGGGGTCGAAGAAGATGTCGGACATGCTGAGGAAACGTCCCGGCGGCGTCGTTTCACCCTGCTGCGCCAGCAGTTGGCTGATCGCCGGACGTTGCGCGGCGAGGGCTTCCGGCGCGGTCAGGTGGGTGTAGGGCATCTGCTGCCCGGCGACAAACAGCTCGATTAGCGCCAGCACGATTAGCCCGATTGAGGCCCACCGTCCTGGCGCAGTAATCAGCAGAACTAGCGCCAGACCTCCTGCCGCGATCCACCCGATCAGGGCAGTTGCTTCTGGCGCGACCGTCCCTTGAACTTGCTGATCGGTGGCAAGGGGGGAGAGGAACGACGCTACGATCAAGGCCAGCATGACCCCGCCCATGCCGATCAGCAGGCGGCGCGGAAGGGGTAAACGCCCGTCTCGAAGCCGCTGCACGGCATAAGCGGCCAGGGCGCTCCCCCCAAGCGCCCACAGCGCCAGCCAACGCGCTGGGACGCGGAACAGGTTAAAGCCCGGCAGTCGGCCCAGCAGCCAGTAGACGGGGTTCCAGCCGCCCAGCGCCAGGAATACACCCAGCCCGGCCAGCACGATCCAGGCCTGCCAATGCGGTTCTTTGCGCGCTGCCCATGCGCCGATCAGGGCCAGGATCAGCCCGGCAATCCCGATGGTGGCGGCGTATTCGTTGTGCAGGGCCGTATCGTGGCCCGGCAGAAAGGCCCGTCCGATCAGGGCCGGGTGCAGCGAAAACGAAAAGACCTCATTCAGGCTCATCCCGCCGGCGCGGTTCGACAGGCGGCTGAGTTCCATCGTCGGGGCTAACTGGGGCAGCGCCAGCAGCAGCGCCACAATTCCGGCAATCGCCAGGATCGCCAGTGGGCGCAATCGCCCGGCTATGTGTGGCGTCGGAGAAGCACGCTGCGTCCTTTGCGGCACAGGCTCTTTTTCTCGCCATGCCCACCACAGCGCCATAACGCCCATGCCCACGACGCCGATGAACACGCTTTGCGTGTGTCCGCACAGGAATTGCAGCGCCAGCGCGCCTGTCAGCAGCAGTCCCCAGCGCCAGAACTGTGCCCGCGCCAGGTCCAGCAGCAGAAACAGCCAGGGCAGCCATGACAGCCCTTGAAGCTGATTGATCTGCTCGATGTGGGCGGTGAAGTGCCCTCCGACGGCGAACAGCGCCGCGCCGGTCAGCGCCGCCAGCGTCCCCAGGCGCAGCGGCCCCCGCAGCAGGGCGAACATCCCCAGGCCGCCCCAGATCAGGTGGATGAGGATGCTCAGTTTAATGGCAGTGGGAGCGTCCGGCGTTATCGTCCAGGCGAGCCAGTTGAGAGGGTAGAAAAGCCCGACTTGACTGTTCGCCAGGAATGGCGCGCCCATGAACAGCAGGTCGTTCCACAGTGGGAAGCGCCCCGTGCGGAAGGCCTCCGCTGCCGAATGCCAGTAGGGATAGAAATAAACAAAGGTATCGCCACGCGCCAAGATCAGATTGGTGAAGGCGAGTCTGGCGAAGAAGATCAGCACCAGCGCAGGGAGCGCCAGTGGCGCAAGCAAGGTGAGCGTTCTTCGGAAGGTCATGGCGGAGTCAACCTGTAGACGGTGAAATGCCCGAACTGCGCGTCTGGCTGCGGCGCAAATCCGGCCCTGTCGAGCGCCACAAGCCAGGGGCCTGCCCAGACCCAGTCCGGCGCGACGAAGTAGCGTGGCAGCGAGTCCGATTGGCGGCGCGCGTCGGCGGCCAGGGCTTCTGGCGTGGGATAGTAGGTCAGGCGCAGCCACATGTCGCGCGGGTGATGTTGCCCCGTATACCAGCCGAGAGGCCAGCCCAGCCAGTGGTCATAGACAATCGTTCCCGGCGGCAAAGTGTTCAGATAGGCGGCCACATCCGCAATGCCGGTGTAGGGTTCGTATTCATCTTGCAATGGTGTATTGCCCGCACGTGCGCTGAGCGCCGCCGGTCCGATCACGACGACCAGCGTGACCGCCAGGATCGGTAACGTCTTTGTGCGATATTTTGCCGGGAAGAAGCGCGATAGCCCTTTCATTCCCCGCGCGATCAATAGCCCTATCAGCGGCACGAGTGTATGCAGGTAGCGGTCGTACATGTTGAACGCCACCAGCCAGTAGATCAACAGGTAGCCCAGGATGTAGGTTGCTAGCAGTACATCGACGGTCGTGCTGCGGCGGCGTGGCGTGCGCACAAGGCGGGCTGCCAGCGCCGCCGATCCTATCCCGCCCAGACCAATCAGTCCAATTGGGCTGCCGGTGTTCTCGGCGGTAAATCGCAGCCATGCTGCCAGCCTCGGTGCGACTTCGTCCGAGCGGATCAGGCGGTCCGGCGCATTGTTTGCTGTGCCAAGCGCCCACCAGTCAGGGGCGTCCGACCCACGTGCCGCGCCCCATACAAAGGCCAAGCCGACGACGATCAGCAGCGGCGGAGTGAAGCGCAGCAGGATGCGCGGCAGCGACTTCACATACCATATTTCTACTGACCCGATCACGATAATCAGCGGCCAGAACTGCACCGCCGATTGCTTGCATATGAACGCCAGCCCGGCGCACAACCCGGCCCATCCCCAACGGCGTTTTGTCGCGGTGAGACAGGCCAGTAGAACCCACCACGTCGCCAGGGGATCGGTGAATGCCGTCCCTGCCAGGGCCACATCGGAGGCAGATAGGGCTAAAAAGAGTGTCGCCAGCGCCGCGACGGCCCGATCCTGGTACAGGTGTGAAGCCAATGCCCACAGAACGGCCAGACTTAGAATGCTGGCAAGGAAGTTCGGTATACGTGCTGCCCATGTAGAAGGCTCGGTGAACAGCTTGAAGCTGAACGCCATCAGGTAAAAGGCCAGCGGAGGCTTGTCTACAGGGCTGCCGACCAGCAGGGGGTTGTTCTCGTGGCTGATCTGGCGGGCGAATGTGGCATAGAGCGCCTCATCCACGTGAAAGGGCCTCTCCTGCCACAGGAGAGGCCCCCGTACCCATATGCCCAGCAAGATCAACAGCAGGGGCAGCCACAAACGACCGGGCGCAGCCTTCATGACGGACGCCGCACGATCAGTCCGTAAAGCGGTAACGCAGCAGCGTCCAGGCCGCAATCGGACCGTCATACCATTTGATCTTCTTGCCTTCTGTCCACTCGCGCCCGTTGTAGCTGATCGGCACTTCGTAGATGCGGTAGCCACGCTTGAGCACCTTTGCCGTGATCTCCGGCTCGAACTCGAAGCGGCGTGACCGCAGAGGAAGCTGCTGCACCACCTCGCGGCGGAAGACTTTGTAGCAAGTTTCCATGTCGCTGAGGATGGTGTTGTAGAGGATGTTTGTGATCAGGGTCAGCATCCGGTTGGCGACCATATTCCAGAAGAACATGGTTTTGGTCGGGCCGCCGCGAAAACGCGACCCGTAGACGACCTTTGTAATGCCTTCCTGGATCGGACGGAGCAGCGAGGGGTAATCGCGCGGGTCGTATTCCAGATCGGCGTCCTGGATCAGGAGGATGTCTCCGGTGGCGGCAGCAAAGCCGGTGCGTACTGCTGCGCCTTTGCCCTGGTTAACCTCGTGAAAGATGACGCGCACGAGGGGGTCGCCTTGCAGTTTGTCGCGCAGGATGTCGCGTGTGCCGTCTACCGAGCCGTCGTCCACGATGATAATTTCGTGGGCCATCTCCATAGCCTTGACGCGCTTGACGATCTCCTCAATGGTAGCCTTTTCGTTATAGCAGGGAATGATGACCGAGAGTGTCAAAGGTTTAGTTTCCACAGCGTTTCTTTTCCTTGTGTGAACGTCCACTATTTCCTAAAATCCCCAGGATTGTGGCATTATATCCAAACGATTTTACAGGGGCAACCGTGCCAGGCGCGCGGCCAGGCTGGCCCATCGCGCCGTTGGAAACGGGATCAATGTCCGGGAAAAACCAGGCCCGGCCCTCAAGAGTCGCTGTTTCCCTATACTTCAATCCTGCTGGCGCGGATGATGGTCAGTTCTAATAGCAGGCGGATCAGCCCTAGTCGGAATAGAAGTCCGACAACGACCAACCCTGTCCCGATCCAGGGGGCAAGTCCCCACAGGTAAGCATAGCCAGGGCCGATCAGAGCAACGACGGTGATCGCCCGAAGCGTGACCATCATACGATCCAGTTCAGGCATCCCTGCGGTTGCTGTGCCAGACATACTGGTAACCAGATTGGTGGTGGGCAGACCATATTGGATCAGCACGGCAAATGCCACCGGCAGCAGCCAGCCGGTCGCGCGGGCCAGGACACCGATGATCACACCAGAGGAGCGGCGCTGCGCAAACGAGGATGCCAGAAGGCCGATAGCCCCGTCAACGGCTACGTCCAGAAACGGGCTGAGCAGCACGTAGGCCCCCGCCGTCAGAAAAGCCAGCACCAACCCCAGCCAGGGGAAAAAGCCTTGTTGGGGCAAAATGACCAGGGTGCTGGCGAACCATGCCACTTCCATGATGAGCACCGGCACGGCGCGGATGTACATCACTAGGGTGATGTGTGGTTCCATATACCGGAAGACTGCCGCATACTTGGCATAGATGATCTCCCGCATACTGAGCGCCGTCGTGCGTAGAGGGTTCCACGTCCGATCCTCGATCTCGCGGCTGATCATTGTTCCGCTGGCCAGCACGGCAGGTAGCCGCCAGAGCCACTGGACGAAGGGAATCCAGCAGCCGGGCACGGCGAAAAAGAGGTATTCGACGCCGCCGATGACATCAAACACCTTCAGCCAATTATCGAAGCGGAAGGTGGGCAAACGTTTGAGTTCGTTGATCGTTACGGTGTGGTCGGAATCGAAAGGGATAAACCGGGACAGAAGATTCATGCCCACTCCCCCTTGCGCGTCGGTAGGGTGTGCTCTTGTTGCCAGTATACCGCAGGAAATCGAGAGGGCGGCCCATGTTCGGGCCGCCCTCCTCCAGGCAGTGACCAAAAACGTGCCACTACAAGATATTGCGGCGCTGCTACTTATCTGCACCGCCAGACGAAATTGCCTGCGCTGCCGGGCTGGCTTCGACGGCCTGTTCCTGGCGGTCACTGCGCCGCACGGCCAACACAATCAGCACGACGGCGATGATGACAGTGATCAACACCGGGATCGTCGCACTTTCGCTCTGTGTCTGGACGATGATGGGAGCAAGGATCAGGGCGACCAGGTTCATCACCTTGATCATCGGGTTGAGCGCCGGGCCGGCGGTGTCCTTCAGCGGGTCGCCGACGGTGTCGCCCACGACGCTAGCCTTATGGTTATCCGTGCGCTTGCCGCCGAAATTGCCGTCCTCGATGTACTTCTTGGCGTTGTCCCACGCGCCGCCTGCATTCGCCATGAAGACCGCCTGAAGTTGCCCGGACAGGATCACGCCTGCCAAGAAGCCGCCCAACGCCTGCTCCTTGAGCAGCAGGCCGACGGCGATGGGGGCCAGGATGGCGATCAGCCCCAATGGGATCAGTTCGGCCTGGGCCGAACGGGTGGAGATGGTCACGGCCTGGGCATAGTCCGGAGTCTGCTTGCCGCTGGCGATCTCCGGGATGCGCAACTGGCGTCGGACCTCGGCCATGATGTACCCGGCGGCGCGGTTCACCGCCTTGATCAACAGACCGCCGAACAACAGCGGCAGCATCCCGCCGATAAGCAGCCCCACGAACACGGTCGGGTCGGCCAGGTTGATGGTGCGCGAGTAGTTCTCCAGCCGTTCAGCGGGCATCACACGCTCGATGTCGGTGAAGAAGGCCCCGAAGAGCGATACGGCAGCGATCACGGCGGAGCCGATGGCAACCCCCTTCGTGATGGCCTTGGTCGTGTTCCCGGCAGCGTCCAGGTCGGCCATGATCTGGCGGGCCTGCGGCGAAAACTCTTCACCGGCCAGTTCGGCGATGCCGTTGGCATTGTCGGAGATCGGGCCGAAGGTGTCCATGCTGACATTGTTGCCGGTGTGCGAGAGCATCCCCACGCCGATCAGGGACACGCCGAACAGGGTGTAGAGGAAGCGATTATCCACGCCCACGTCGCGCATACTGATCAGGAACAACGCGGCGACCATGATCCACAGCGCCTTGAAGATGCCGTCCACGAAGTTCTTGCGCACGTAGCCGTAGACAATGGCGGCGACAGCCAGCACTACGCCGATGACAAAGACCGGCAGACGCCACTCGGCAGGGAAGTTCACGCTGTAAACCAGGATTGAGGCAGCCAGAGCGGCGACGATGACCATCACCGACCACACACTCGACAGGTAGCCCAGCGACAGCCCTTCCAGAATCACCAGCGCCGGGCCAAACATGGTTGCGCGTGCAATGTTCTGGACGCGCGGGCTGTTGGCGCTCGTCGCACGGGACGTGAGCGGGTTGAAGGCGACTGCCAGCGCCACGCCAACGGCTACCAGCGACCCCAACGACAGGTATTGCAGTTGATCACCGCTCGGAGAGCGCGAGCCGGCATAGAACAGCGCCAGCAGGAAGGTGGCGGTGATGGTGATGGCGCTGGAGATCTCGTAGCTCTTGTACATTGCCTCTTCGGCGTCGTCCACGCGCCACAGCGACACGGCATAGGTCCCCACAATAGAACTGACCACGCCGACGCCGCGCACCAGCAGCGGCAGCACGATCCAGAAGAGCTGCCCGGTCAGCGCGGTCAGGGCCAACCCCAGGATCAGGCTGGAGACGATGGTCACTTCGTAGGACTCGAAGATATCGGCAGCCATGCCGGCGCAGTCGCCTACGTTGTCGCCCACGAGGTCGGCAATCACGGCGGCATTGCGCGGGTCGTCTTCTTCCATACCCGCTTCGACCTTGCCTACCAGGTCCGCGCCGACGTCGGCGGCCTTCGTGTAGATGCCGCCGCCCACGCGCATGAACAGCGCCAGCAGCGTGCCACCGAAGCCGAAGCCCAGCAGCACATCTGGCGCGGCCTTGCCGAACACGATAAAGATCAGGGTGCCTCCTAGCAGGCCCAGGCCGTCGGTGAGCATTCCGGTGATCGTGCCGGAACGGTAGGCGATGGTCAGGGCGCGCTTGAAGCTTTCCTTTGCGGCGGCGGCCACACGCACGTTACCCTGCACAGCCATGTTCATGCCGATAAAGCCGACCGTCGCGGAGAAGGTCGCACCCATTGCAAAGGCAATCGCGCGTCCGAAGGCCACCCCCCATACGGCGCTCTGGCAGTCCACTGCCCCTGCGACACGCTCCGGGTTGAAGTCCTCATAGCCGTTTTGCATGGCGATCTGTTTGGCCGTCAGGGTGCGGTCTTCCAGCGCGGCGGTCGCTTCTTCGAGCGACAGGCTGGTGTTGGCAGAAATATCGGCAGCGTAGGCTTCTTCCACCAGTGCCGGGCAGAACAGCTCATTGGCTTCGCCCGTTGGCTTGACGAGCGCCACACTGAGGAAGAGGGCGACGGTGAGGATTACGATCAGGATGGCGATGGTACGAAGCTGAGTGCGCAGGTAAGCATTGGCGCCAGTGCGGATATATCCCCAGATGCGCTGCATCGCCGGGCTACCTTTGTCGGCAGCGAACGTCTGGCGGGCCAGCCAGTAGGCATAGCCCAGTGCAACGAACGCCGTTGCCAGGACGATCAAAATCATGATCTGCTCAAAGGGTTCAATCCCCTGCATAGCTTGCATGGTTGTATTATCTCCTCCGTTAGGTGATTAGATGAACAGGCGGATTGGCATGGATGCGAGAGCTATGACTGGATCAAGTGACTGATTATAACGAAGGGCAAGCCGGGGCGAAAGAAGCAAATCATCCTAATGCGTACACAAAGATCATTTTTTGGCGATCTACCTTGACAAATTCGACCCACCATGTTTTAATTTAGTTGACCGTCGTCCCCTCCCCCTGGGGGAGGGGGGAAGGGAAGGTTCGCTCGATGGATGCAGCTACCCGTAGTGAGGCCATTCAGCGGCTCAAGAGCGTCGCCGGGCACGTCAACGGCATCGTGCGAATGCTTGAGGAAGATCGCTACTGCATCGACGTGATCAAGCAGATTCAGGCCGTCCAGGCCGCGCTGAGCCGCATCAGCGAAACGATCCTGGACTCGCATTTGCACACTTGTGTGACGACGGCTATCCGGGGTGATGATCCCGATGAACGTGAGCGTGTGCTCGCCGAAATTACCGAAGTGTTTCATCATGCAGTCAAACCCTTATCCTGAGAGGAGCGATTTCTATGCAGAGCAAGACCTTTACCGTCCCGAGTATTTCCTGTGGCCACTGCGTAATGACCATCAAGAACGAAGTGGGCGATCTGGCCGGGGTCGTTCGTGTTGAGGCCGATAAGGACACCAAGCAGGTTACGGTCGAGTGGACCGCCCCGGCGACCTGGGACCAGATCGCGGCGCTGCTCACTGAAATCAACTACCCTCCGGCAACCAACTGACTCCTGAGGAGCAGGAGGGCGGGTAACTGTCCTTGTTCACCTTTGCATGAAGGAGTCTCATGAGCGAGAAAAACATCACGCTTCCCGTCACCGGCATGACCTGCGCGAATTGTGTCGCTACCATCGAGCGTAATGTGCGCAAGCTGGAAGGCGTCAAAGCAGCGGCGGTCAATCTCGCTACGGAGCGCATCAGCCTGGTTTACGACGACTCGATCCTTAAGCCGGACGACGTGATCGCCCGCATTCGCAAAGCTGGCTACGACGTGCCGACTCAGACGGTCGAATTGCCGATCACGGGTATGACCTGCGCCAACTGCGCTGCAACCGTGACGCGCGCCCTCCGCAAGGTGGAAGGCGTGTTGGATGCCGACGTGAACTTTGCCAGCGAACGGGCCAGTGTCAGGGCGGCGGCGAATGTTTCCCGCGCGGCGTTGATCGCGGCGGTGGAAAAAGCCGGGTACGGCGTGGTCCAGGCGCAGGAGGAAGGTGAGCTTCAGGATGCCGAACAGGCTGCCCGCGAGGCAGAACTTCGCCACCAGACGATCCGCCTGATCGTCGGGGCTGTTTTCTCGCTGCCGTTGTTCCTGTTCAGCATGGCCCGCGACTTCGGCCTGTTGGGCATGTGGGCGCATGAACCCTGGGCGAATTATGTCTTTTGGGCGCTGGCGACACCTGTGCAGTTTTATGTCGGGTGGGATTACTACGTCGGCGCGTACAAGGCCCTGCGCAATGGCGCGGCCAACATGGACGTACTGGTGGCGCTCGGCTCCAGCGCGGCGTATTTCTACAGCATCCCGATCACACTGGGCCTGTTGGAAGGGCATACCTTTTTTGAGACGGCGGCGGTTATCATTACCCTGATCGTCACCGGTAAACTGCTGGAGTCCCGCGCCAAAGGCCGCACCAGCGAGGCGATCAAGAAGCTGATGGGCCTGCGCGCCAAGACCGCCCGCGTCGTCCGTGACGGCCTGGAGATGGATATTCCCGTCGAGCAGGTCCGCGTCGATGATACCGTGATTGTCCGTCCCGGCGAGAAAATCCCGGTGGACGGCGTGGTGTTGGAAGGCCATAGCGCCGTAGACGAGGGGATGATCACCGGCGAAAGCCTGCCCGTCGATAAAGGGCCGGGTATGGAGGTGGTGGGCGCGACGATCAACCGGCAGGGCTTGCTCAAGTTCCGTGCCACGAAGGTCGGGCGGGAGACGGCGCTGGCCCAGATTATCCGCCTGGTCGAGCAGGCGCAGGGCAGCAAAGCGCCCATTCAAAAATTGGCCGATCAGGTAGCCGCCGTGTTTGTTCCAGCGGTGATTCTGGTGGCAGCGGTGGTGTTCGTTCTCTGGTTCGCGGGCACGGGTGACTTTACTACGTCCCTTGTGCGGACGATTGCCGTGCTGGTGATCGCCTGCCCTTGCGCGATGGGCCTGGCGACGCCGACGGCGATCATGGTCGGCATGGGCAAAGGGGCAGAAAGCGGCATCCTGTTTAAGAACAGCGAATCGTTGGAACGCGCTCACCGTCTGACTGCCGTCGTGCTAGACAAGACCGGCACGCTTACACGTGGCCGGCCAGATGTGACTGACATTGTGGTGAGTGAGACGGCCACGCTCGATGAAGCGGCGCTGCTTGCCCTGGCAGCCAGTGCCGAGCGCGGCAGCGAACATCCGCTGGGTGAGGCTGTCGTCCGCGCTGCGCAGGAGCGCCACCTTGCCTTGAGCGAACCGCATGGCTTCGAGTCGATTACCGGCCAGGGTATTCGCGCCGAGGTGGACGGACGCGCCGTGCTGGTCGGCAATCTTACGCTGATGGAAAGTCATGGCATTCACCTGAACGGCCTGGAAGTTGAGGCGCGCCGTTTGCAGGATGAGGCAAAGACTGCCATGTGGCTCGCGGTGGATGGGCGGGCAGGCGGCGTAATTGCCGTCGCCGACACGATTAAAGAGGGTTCTGCTGAGGCCGTGCGGCGGATACACGACCTTGGCCTGATTGTCGTGATGATGACCGGCGACAACCGGGCTACTGCCGAGGCTATCGCCCGGCAGGTCGGCATTGACCGCGTGTTTGCCGAGGTCAGGCCGGGCGATAAGGCGGCCTACGTCCGGCAGTTGCAGTCGGAAGGCTATCTCGTCGGCATGGTCGGTGACGGGATCAACGATGCGCCCGCATTGGCACAGGCGGATGTGGGCATTGCCATCGGTACGGGCACCGATGTGGCAATGGAAGCTGCCGACGTCACTCTGATCAGCGGCGACCTGCGCGGCGTACCCCGCGCCATTACCTTGAGCAAAGCGACGATGCGGGTGATCCGGCAAAACCTGTTCTGGGCCTTCGGCTACAACACGGTGTTGATCCCAGTGGCAGCGGGCGTTCTGGCCCCCTTCGCCTGGGTTCCGGCCTTGCTGCGACAGCTTCACCCGATCCTGGCGGCCTTTGCGATGGCTTTCAGCAGCGTATCGGTGGTGAGCAACAGCCTGCGCCTGCGCAGGAAGAACCTATAAGTTGTGAGGGTGTGGTATCTCTGCTCAGTGAAGGCAGCGGGACGGAGAATGTCCCGCTTTTTTGTTAGATGGATGCAATTTTTGATATACTTAAATTGTCATTTTACCTTCTTCCGCCATGACTTCACTTTTTCTACCGGGATCATGTAATTTTCCCGGCTGTTGGAGGGGATTCTTATGCCCAAGATGACGATTATCGACAACGAATATGTGACTCTCTGGTATCATCCTGAGCATGGTATTGTGCACCATCAGTTTCACAAATACATCTACGGCCAGCCTTTCCGTGACATGCTTAGCAAAGGGGCCGACATCTTTGAGCAGTACGGCGCCGACAAATGGCTGTCGGATGATCGCAACAACTCTGCCTTGCCGCCTGAGGATGCGGAATGGGGGGATACCTATTGGGCGCCTCGCGTCATCCAGGCGGGTTGGAAGTACTGGGCGGTGGTCATGCCAGAGGCGATTATCGGGCAGATGAATATGAAGCGGTTTATCAAGATGTATTCTGACCGGGGAGTTACGGTCAGGGCGTTTACCGATCCCAATGAAGCTCTGAAGTGGTTGGAGAGCCAACCATAACGGGCCGGGGTAACGCCGATTGCCCGGAGGGTTGTTGTGGTGAGCCGTCGGTTGATCGGCGATCCCCTGACTTTTAGGGAGCCTGCGCCAGGCATCGATTGCTTTACAAATCTTCAGGTTTGTGCTATCTTTGCGTTACTACGGTAGCGTGGATAGGTTTTGGTTAGCACCAACCGGATCGCCCTGAGCGATCCCTTCATTTTGTCTTGGGGATAACACAGCTCCGGCTGTGTTTTGTGCACTTGGATAGCGAACGAGGACGAGAGATGGCGGACCAACCCAATTACCTGACGGCAGAAGGCTTGAAAGAGCTGGAAACGCGCCTGGATTACCTGCGCAACACCCGTCGGCAGGAGATCGCCAACCGCCTGCGCCTGGCGATGGAAGAAGGCGGGGAATTGGTCGAAAACGCGGAATACGAGGATGCCAAGAACGAGCAGGCATTCATCGAAGGCGAGATCATGCGTTTGGAAGCCATTCTCAGCAATGTTCAGATCATCGAACCAGGTGGTTCCAAAGACACGGTCGGCCTGGGTGATTACGTCACCGTGCAGGAAAAGGGTGCGTCACAGCCCGAAGTCTATCACATGGTCGGCGCTGCTGAGGCTAACCCGCAACGCGGGCGTATTTCTAACGAAAGTCCCCTGGGCCGCGCGTTGATGGGCCGCAAAGTCGGGGATAAGGTGACGGTCAAGGCGCCAGACGGCGATATTATCTTCGAGATCAAGGCTATCGAATAGCAGCCTGTCTGGCTACGTGTTGCGCGGCCTGTCTGCTCCACGTAGACGGGCCGCTTTTGTGTTCGCTATAATCGACCCAATGTGCAAGTTTCAAAAATAGCTGTTCGCGTAATCTGGTAGTTTGCCGAGCCGCAGTCATCGAATCGGGGCTATCGATACAGAAAGGACTCCCCATGTCTCCTGCGCGCTTGCCTGACAAAGCTGAGGAATTCAACGGCCAGGATTGGCAGGTGGTTGAACCGTACTATCAGGAACTTGCCGACCGTGCCCTGACTCCGGAGACGATAGATGCCTGGCTGCGTGACTGGTCGAAGCTGGAGGCATTGCTCCATGACACCTTTACACTGCTGAATACCGCTTATCACCTGGATACAGAAAATGCCGAAAAACAGGCAGCCGTTGCGCGTTTTCTGGCGGAGATTTACCCGAAGGCCCTGGTTGCCAATGAACGGCTCAAACGCAAGTTGATCGAGAACGGCGCTGATTTGCCAGAGCAGGCAATTATGCTGCGCGGTTTTCGTAATGATCTGGAGCTCTTTCGAGAAGAAAACGTGCCGCTGATTTCCCAGGTCGAGCAGCTTTCGTTGCAATACCAGCAGATCATGGGCGCAATGACGGTACAGTTCGATGGGCAGGAGCGGACCGTCCAGCAGTTGCTCCCTTACCTGCTGCGCACGGATCGGACCGTCCGTGAGGCGGCCTGGCGCGCCGGGCGGGAACGCCAGATGCAGGACCGCGCCGCGCTGCACGACCTGTTCGACCGGATGCTTGCCATTCGTCGCCAGATCGCGGTCAATGCTGGGTTCGCCAACTATCGGGATTACCGTTTCCGCGAACTGGGCCGCTTTGATTACACGCCGGATGATTGCAAGAAGTTCCATGCGGCGATTGAGCGGGTAGTCGTTCCGGCAGTGCAAAAACGCTTGGTGCGTCGCCGTGAGAGAATGGGCCTGGATGTGCTGCGTCCCTGGGACCTGGCCGTAGACCCGGCGGGCCGTCCGCCGCTCAAGCCGTTCGAGCAGGTCGATACACTGATTACCCGGAGTCGGGCCATCTTCCAACACGTCGATCCCACCCTGGCGGGTTATTTCGACACAATGGCCGGCGAAAACTTGCTGGAACTGGATAATCGCAAAGGCAAAGCGCCGGGCGGCTACTGTACCACATTCTATATCCGCCAGCGCCCCTTTATTTTCATGAACGCCGTCGGCGTGCATAGTGACGTGCAAACGCTGTTGCATGAGGGCGGTCACGCCTTCCACAGCTTTGAGATGAATTCTCTGCCGCTCATCTGGAATTCCAATATTCCCATGGAAATCGCAGAAGTGGCCTCGATGTCGATGGAACTGCTGGCCGCGCCCTACATCACTGAATTCTATAGCCCGGCGGAGGCGGCCCGTGCGCGTCTGGAACATCTGGAAGGCACGCTCAGCTTTTTGCCATACATGGCAGTTGTGGACGCTTTCCAACACTGGATGTACGAGAATCCCGATCACAGCCATGCCGAGCGCGATGCGAAGTGGTTGGAATTGCACGACCGTTTCATGCCTGGGGTAGATTGGTCTGGCCTGGAAGAAGAGCGCGCTTCGCTCTGGCAGCGTCAGCTTCACATCTACGAGGTGCCCTTCTATTACGTCGAGTACGGCATTGCCCAGGTGGGAGCCTGGCAGGTCTGGCAGAACAGCCTGCGCGATCCGCGCACCGCGCTACAAAACTACCGTGCAGCTCTGGCGCTTGGTTACACACGCCCGCTGCCGGAACTCTACCATACTGCCGGGGCGGATTTCTTTGCCTTTGGTGATGAGAGTCGGCTGCTCGAACTGGTTGCCCTTATCGAAGGGCAACTGGCATCTCTGGAAGCCGAGGGAGGAAACTGAAACCGATGCCTTGGGAACCGACCAATGTCGAGCGGGACCGCCTGCAAAAACTGGCCCGTCTGGAGGAGCAGGGGATCGAGCCGTATCCCCGCCGTGTAGAGCGGACCCATACGACTCTTCAAGCGGTGGCTGCTTACGAGTCTGCCGAAGGAAACGGCGAAGCGGCGGAGAGTATTGAGGTTATTGTCTGTGGGCGGGTGAAGCGTCAGAACATCAAGGGCAGGGTCGCCTTTTGGCACATCGAGGATGGGGCTGGGCGTGTCCAGTTGATGATCCGCCAGGATGACGTGGGCGAGCAAACTTACGATCTGGTCAAGACCAAACTGATCGAGCTGGACGACTTTGTACAGGCTGGCGGCGTGATGATGCGTACACAGGCGGGCGAGGTCAGCGTGCGCGTCTTCAACCTGCGCCTGCTGGCAAAGGCACTTAGCCCATTGCCGGTGATCAAGGAACAGATCAATGAAGATGGCAGTGTGACCCGTTATGGGGCGTTCACCGATGTAGAGCAGCGTTACCGCCAGCGGTACGCCGACCTGGCGGTGAACCCGGATGTGCGAGAGGTGTTCCGGGCGCGTGCCAAAACCGTGAGTGCCATCCGCCGCTTTCTGGACGGTGAGGGCTTCCTCGAAGTGGAGACTCCCATCCTCCAGCCGATCTACGGTGGTGCGGCGGCGCGGCCTTTTGTCACCCACCACAACCAGCTTGATCAGGACCTTTACCTGCGCATCAGTTTCGAGCTTTACCTCAAGCGGCTGCTGGTCGGGATGTACGATGCGGTCTATGAGATCGGGCGTGACTTCCGCAACGAAGGAGTCAGCTTCAAACACAATCCGGAATTTACCCAGATCGAGTTCTACAAGGCGTATATCGACTACCAGGGGGTGATGGACCTCACTGAGCGATTGGTGTCTTATGCGGCGGAACAGGTCACGGGCAGCCCGATCATCCGCTACCAGGGCAACACCATCGATCTGCGCCCACCCTGGAAACGATGGAAACTGCGCGACGCTATCCGTGAGTGCGTGGGCATCGACTACCTGGATCACGCAGACGCCGAATCGCTGGCAGCTGCCATGCAGGAGCGTGGGTTTGAGACCCGACCCGGCGCGACATGGGGAAAACTGGTGGATGAGCTGTTGGGCAAAGGGGTCGAACCGACCCTGATCCAGCCGACCTTTATTATCGACTACCCACGCGACATCTCACCGTTCGCCAAGCGCAGTCCTGATGATGAGCGGCACGTCGAACGGTTCGAGTTCTTCATCGGTGGCATGGAGATGGGCAACGCCTTCACCGAGTTGAACGATCCCCGCGATCAGGAGGCGCGTTTTTTGGAGATGGGCCGTCTGTATGGAGAAGAAGACGAAGAATCCGCGCCACTGGACGAGGATTACCTGCGTGCCATGCGCTATGGGATGCCGCCGAACGGCGGTTGGGGGATGGGACTGGACCGTCTGGTGATGCTGCTCACCGACCAGCGCAGCATCCGCGATGTCTTGCTTTACCCGCACCTGCGGGATAGAGATTGAGCGAAACCGAGCAGGGCAGCGGCGGATCAAATCCGCCGCTGCCTTCCCAAACCCTACAGGAATGTTTAGCCATACTTGTTCATCAACACGTTGATCAGGTTGCTGACATTGCCTGCTGCCGCATCGCGCCCAGACATCAGCGATCCCAGGCCCATGCCCAGTCCGCTCTTGGATTGGCGCTCCTCAACATCCATATCCGCTGCTTCTTCAAAGGCTTCCGGTTTGAGATTGCGCAGCATCTTGAGTTCGGCAGCTTCCAGATCGTAGTCTTTCAAAATTTCTTCCGGCGACTCCAGCAGGCGCTTCCGATAGCCTTCGTCTGTCAGAGCTTTAGTGATGATTTCCGTCAATCCTTGCGAAGCCATTGCATCCTCCCCTGGTCTAGAATGTGATAATTCTGTTATATCATAGATTTTGCCAACCGACAGCCGCACGGTCTGTAGTCGTTTTGTGATAAAATAAGTCTCAGTGTGGACGGCCTATAAACGCTGCTGATAGGTGAGGGACTCATGCGACCAACCCCTCCTCCCCCCAGAACGCCTGCCCCCCCGGCTGGCCGCGCCCGGCGTGGCAGCGCACGCAAGCGCCAGGTAGAGCGTCGTTCCCGCCGCCAACCTGCGCCGGTGGGTCAGCCTGCCGCTGCCAGATACCTCACGCATTCTGTGCACCCATCGCGTCCTCCCAACCGGGGTGATGTCATCGACGCAGCCATGGCGAGCCTGCGCGCTGCCCTGCGTAATGTCTCCTGGACAGTGGTCGGAGGCCAGGCGGCGCTGGTCCTGATCGTGTTGTTGGGGTTGATTTTCGTCTTTTCCCTCGTCGTCACATATTCGGCGGGTACAATTCTGCCTGGCGTATCTTCGATAGGGGTGAATCTAAGCGGGATGGACGAGGCGCAGGCAGGCGCCGCTCTTCAGGCTGCCTGGGAACGCCAGGGGTTGACTCTGCGTGACGGCGACCGGACCTGGCAGGTGGCGCCTGCCGACCTGGGGTTCTGGATCGATACGGTTTCGACGGCGCGGCGGGCTTTGCGCTATGGGCGCGAGGATGGCGGCCTGGGGGCCATGATCGGCGCGGTGCTGGGTGGGGCCGTGGTGCCGCCTGTCGTCGAACTCAATATCGAGGCGGCGCGCGATGGCCTGTATCGTGTGGCGGAAATGGTCGATGTCCGTCCGCGCAACGCTACCCTGCAAATGCAGGGCGTGATTGTCACCCATATTCCGGCTGCACCAGGACGCCGGTTGAATACTGCGCTGCTGTTGTCCGCGCTTGACGTTAATCCTGGCGCGATGATTGCCGACGGCGTGATTAACCTGCCGATGATCCCAATTGCCCCAGATGTGACCGACGCGACGCCCCTGGTCGAGTTTGCGCAGACCCTCATCGGGCGGCCTCTGGTTGTCGAGGCTTACGACCCGGTCTCGAACCAATCTTATACGTTAGTATCTCCATCTGATCAGTGGGGGCAGTGGCTGGGTACGCGGCTGGTTTATGAACAGACCGGGCCGCGTCTGTATCTGTCGCTGTCGGCGGCGCAAGTGCGTTCCTATCTGGAGGCGCAGGCGGCTACCCTGCCGCCGCCACTGACGCTAGACGTTGGAGACGGTATTCAAGCCATCCAGGATTCGGTCGCCAACGGCTCGCTGTCTACCTGGGTGACGGTGCGCTACCTGCCGACGGTCTACACGGTGCAGCGTGGCGAGACTGCCTACAGCATTTCCCGCACCGAGGGAATTCCGTTCTACATGATCCAGCAGGCCAACCCAGGCCGCGACCTGTCTGTGCTATATGTCGGCGATCAGATCAACCTGCCGTCACGCGACCTGATGATCCCGCTGCGCCCGGTGCGTAACAAGCGCGTCGTGGTGGACCTCAGCGACCAGTATATGTGGGCTTACGAGAATGGTCAGGTGGTTTTCGAGTGGGCCGTTTCGACCGGTATTCCCGAAGCGCCCACGTCGTCGGGAGTGTTCCAGATTTTGAGCCACGAGGAACGCGCCTACGGCAGCGGCTTTGCCCTGTGCGATGAAAACGGCAATTTTTCCTGCGGCCAGTGGGTGATGCACTGGTTCATGGGCGTCTACGAAGCTGTACCGGGCCTGATGAACGGTTTTCACGGCGCGGTGGAGTTGCCCAATGGACGTTATCTTGGTGGCGGCAATGTCGGGCGGCCTTACACCTATGGCTGCATTATGATGCTCGATGGCAACGCTGAGCGGTTTTACCACTGGGCAGAAGAAGGCGTTGTTGTGGAAATCCGACAGTGAGCTGCCAGCTTTCGGGCAGCTGAGGGCTACTCCGGCGGGGGGGCATCCTCTTCTGCCAGGGTCATCAGCAGCCATTGATCCGCTTCGGTTAGCGGCGCGGTAAGCAGCAGGTCTGGGCGGCGCTGCCAGGTACGCCGGAGGGCCTGTTCGCGCCGCCAGCGAGCCACACGCGCGTGATCCCCGCTGCTGAGCACCTCTGGCACAGCCAGACCCCGGAACTTGGCAGGGCGGGTGTAGTGTGGCCCTTCGAGCAGGCCCGTAGCGTGACTGTCGTCTGCGGCGGCCCAGGCCGCTCCCAACACACCGGGAATCAGCCGTGCCACCGCGTCGATCAGCACCATGGCCGGAAGCTCACCGCCGGTCAGCACGTAATCGCCGATGCTGATCTCGTCGGTGACGATCAACTCCCGCACGCGCTCGTCTACACCCTCATAGTGCCCACAGATCAGGGCCAGCCGCTCATACCGCGCCAAGTCTTCTACGCCTTGCTGGGTGAGTACCCTGCCTTGCGGCGAGAACAAGATCACGGGTATCTGTCCCAATGCATTTCCTAATACATCTTCGACGGCAGCCACAATTGGCTCGACTTTCATAATCATGCCGCCACCACCGCCGTAAGGGGTGTCATCGGTGATGTGATGTCGGTCGGTGGTGTAGGTGCGGATGTCGTGCAGAGCGACGGTCAGCAGGCCGCTCTCCTGTGCCCGCTTGAGGATGCTTTCGGTGAGCGGACCTGCAAACATGCCCGGAAAGAGGGTGAACACGTCAATGCGCATGGGCGGCAGCTTTCGGGGTAAAGTAGCCCGGTTCGGTCAAGATTCGTATAATAGATGATACCTTACGGGCAGGTCGGGCAAAAATGTTTGGGTACAAGCGGGGGGAAAAGCCGTGTCTGCATCACTGGTCGGGCGCACGCTGGGGAAATATGAAATTGTCGGGTTGCTAGGCCAGGGCGGCATGGCGACCGTCTACAAGGCTTATCAGCGAGAAATCGACCGCCATGTCGCGCTCAAGGTGCTGCCGCCGCATCCCGGCCAGGACCCGCAGTATGTGGAACGCTTTCGCCTGGAAGCGCGCACAGTCGCCCGCCTCCAGCACCCGCACATCCTGCCGCTTTACGATTATGGCAACCAGGACGACATCCTCTTCCTGGTGACGGCTTACGTCGAAGGCGGCTCGCTGGGCGACCGCATCCGGCTTGGGCCGATGCCGCTGGCCGACGTGGATCACGTGCTGCGCCAGGTTTCTTCTGCGCTGGACTACGCCCACAAGAACGGCATGATCCACCGCGACATCAAGCCGGATAACATCCTGCTGGATAAAGAGGGCAACGCCCTGCTGGCAGATTTCGGCATCGTCAAGTTGGCAGAAAGCGACGCCAACCTGACCGCGACAGGGGGGATGGTCGGCACGCCTGCCTATATGGCCCCGGAGCAGGGACAGGGGTTGTCCGTCGGCCCTGCCACCGACGTGTATTCGCTGGGGGTGGTCGTCTTCGAGATGATCTCCGGCCAGCAGCCGTATACGGCGGATACGGGTTTGCAGATCGTGCTCAAGCACATTACTGAGCCGATCCCCAGTATCGTTGCGATCAAGCCAGAGGTGCCGCCTGCCGTTGATCTCGTGCTCCAGCGCGCGCTGGCGAAAGACCCGCGCAGCCGTTATCCGACCGGTGGAGAGTTCGCCGTTGATTTTGCCAAAGCCGTCCAGGGACGTGCCACATCCGCCGGGCGACAGGCTGCGTCGCCGCTGCACCGGCAAACGGATGTCAACGTCGAAGTCCTGGCGCAGCGGATCAGGACCGTCCCGCTGCAGCAGGCAGCCGCGCAGGGTACGGAACGCCCGTCCGTCAGACCGGCATGGCTGCTCGCCGGGCTTGTCGTCATTGCCCTGCTGGCGGTGGTGGTCATTTTGCTGGCGAATGCACTGGGTCAGCAGGGTGCGACGATAGGCCAGGCTGCCGCCGGTGAGACAGCCGAAGCTGAGGCGATGACGGCCAGAACCCCGACGGCTGCAGCCGTTGCCAGCGAACCTTCCGCAACGGTTGTTCCCACGTTCGGCAGGCTGAGTTTCAGCACGGCCAATAGCCTGGGCGATGCGGCGAACCTCCAGGTTCAAAATCTCGCCCCGCCCGGCAGCGGGCGGTTCTACGCTGCCTGGCTGCAAAACACGGTCGAGGATACCCTGCTGGCGCTTGGGCGTCTGACGGTGGACGGGTTCGGCAGCGGCGTGCTTTCTTACACCGATCCCGCAGGGCGCACACTGTCCGCGCTGTACAATGTTCTCCTGATCACGCGCGAGGAGGCCCTGGGTGACGCTCCGGCGGGTGAAGTCGCTTACAGCGGCTTTGTGCCGCCGGAGGTCATGGCCGGGCTGGCGGTCATCCTGAGCGGCTTCCAGCCGCAGAGTGCCGGGTCTCATGCGCAGACGTGGAGCGAAGGGCAAAGCCTGCTGCAAGGGGCCATCGCCGAGGCGCAGATCGGAATGACCCATGCCGGACTGGCCTCTGGCGCGTCGAACACCGGCGGGATGCGCACCCACGCCGAGCACACGATCAACATCTTACTGGGAACCGCAGACGATTTGAACGGCGACTCGTTCGGGCAAAATCCGGGTCTGGGTTACGGCGTCCCGTATTTCCTGGACCGTATCGACGAAAGCCTGCTGGCGGTGGCTAATGCGCCCGGCGCATCGACTTCACTTCAGGCCCAGGTG
Organism: uncultured Anaerolineae bacterium; assembly: GCA_964529715.1. Classification (GTDB taxonomy): domain Bacteria; phylum Chloroflexota; class Anaerolineae; order Aggregatilineales; family Ch27; genus CAZGXI01. The sequence goes on from CAZGXI010000009.1 coordinate 56,137, forward strand.
GAACTGATTCGCGTCTGCACCGATAACGTGCGCGCCTGGCTGGATCAGGTGGTTGGCCTGGAGCGCGAATTGCTTGACGCGCAGGATTTGGACGCCGTTGCTGCTCAGCGTGCCCGGTCTACGCAAATCGCATCCACTCTGACGGACGGGTTCGATCTCAACGGCAACGGCCAGGTAGAGCCGTTTGAAGGCGAATGCGGGCTGCTTCAGATCGCGGATTTCGGTGTGTTGGTCGGCAGCGTGTTCGTTGTGCAGGGGCCGCCCACCGGTTAGGAAGGCGCAGACGGCGTTTACCAGGGCGCAGCACTATCGTCCGAAGAGTCGGGTTCAACCGAGTCGTCGGCCAGGGAGGGGGCGGTTTCCCCGCCGAGGGGTTCTGCCGTGACGTGCGGCTGGTAGCCCAGCAGTTGTAGCAGGTCGTAGAGTTCTTCCCAGGTCAGTCCCTTGCCGGGAAGGGGCAGCCAGCGCAACTGTGCCAGTACATGGCGTACAAGCATCTCGTCGGCGCGGAAAATCTGTCCTTCGGCGAGGATCATCTGCGCCCATTGGGCCAAGTAGGCTGCGTCGATCTCGCGGTTCAGATAGGCCAGCAGCCAGTCCCGCACGACGCTTCGTGTGATCATCGTCTCCGTTTCCTCAACGCATTCGTGCTATAATCCACACGGTCGTCACTGCATTGTAGCACACGCGCTTTTTGGATGCTTGCGCCCGGATTTAGGAAATGGTCAAAGGGGGCAGTCGATGACAGCACGCATGCCACGTTCGCGCCGTCGGCAACGTGAACGGCTGGAGGTCACGTTTGGTGTTGTCTTGATTGTCGGCTCACTGGCATTTGGCCTGATCTTTGTGCTGGCGCGGACGACAACCATTTTTGGAACCCCAACCCCCGTGCTGACGCCCGAACCAACTCCTACCCTTACGCTTGCGCCGGACCTGAGGCCGCTGCCGCTCACCGGCCTTGTCTTCACCGACCGTGTCGCCGCCGGTGACACCTTTCGGGTGGAAGTTGCCACTGAGCCGGGAACGCGCTGTGTGATCCGGGGCTGGTTGTTTCTGTACAGCGCCGGAAATTACCGGGAAATGATATTGGCCGATTACGTCACCGACGCTTCCGGCGTCTGTCGTGCGTCTACGCCCGTCACGACCGACTGGGCGACCGGTGAGCAGGCCATTCAAATTCAACTGCAAAACGGCACACGCGAGCAGTCGGTGCGCTGGACATTTCAGGTTGTTGCTCCCTGATAGCCCACGTAGCTGTGCGCCGTCGGGATGTTTTCTCACGTTCCGTTCACGGTTTTTAGGGTGGTGGGCGGTATAATCGGCGCACGGTGAGGCGAAAGGTTGAGGGAGCGCAATGCTCGAAGCAATCCGGGCGGTTGTTTTGGACATGGACGGTGTGCTGTGGCGCGGCGATGAGCCGCTGCCCGGCCTGACGCCGTTTTTCGATTTCCTGCGGGGCGAGTCGATCCCCTTCATCCTGGCGACCAACAATAGCACCAAAACAGTCGATACTTATGTGCAAAAACTGGCCCGTTTCGGGGTGCAGGCTACGCCGGAAAACATCGTCACCTCGGCGGTGGCGGCGGCGGATTACCTGCGCCGTGCTCACCCGGATGGCCTGCGCGTGCACGTGTTGGGTGGGCCGGGCTTGCACGAGACGATACGCGCGGCAGGATTTTCACTCGTGGCGGCTGATGCCGACGTGGTGGTGGTCGGCCTCGACCCTGACCTGACGTATCAGAAGCTGGCCCAGGCAATGCAGTTGATCCGGGGGGGCGCGCGTTTCATCGGCACGAACGGCGACCGGACCTTTCCGCTGCCGGATCGGCTTGTGCCCGGCGCGGGCAGCATCCTGGCGGCGCTGCAAGCCTGCACGGATCAGGTTCCTCTGATCATCGGCAAGCCGGAGAAGCCGATGTTCGAGATCGCGCTGGATCGCCTGGGCACACCTGCCGGGCGGACGCTGATGGTCGGCGATCGTCTGGATACAGACATCCTGGGCGGGCAGCAGGCAGGGCTGCGCACCGCGCTGGTGCTGACCGGTGTCACCTCGCCGGAGGTGCTGGCGGCGGGCAGCGTTCGACCGGACTATGTTTTCAACGACCTGAAAGCCCTCCACGCGGCCTGGGCGGCTGCGCGGGGGGATAAGGGTATAGGATCGGGATAGTGCTAGGAAGGTGGAGAGTCACGGATGCCTGCAATGTGGAAGCGACGGGTTTGGATTTGGGGCGCTGTTCTGGCGTATCTGGGACTTGCCGTTCTCGCGGCGCTGTCGGCGGGAGGGGCTGTCCTGGCGCAGGCCGATCCGACGCCGACGCCCGGCCTGGATGACGGTGTCTACGGTGAGTTAGATGGCCCACGCCCACCTATCAGCGAGGGCAGTGCCGCCTGGACGGTGACGGACCCGGTTTTTGAGAGCCATTACCCAGACGGCTTTACGTTTGAAATCACTGCCGCCAGCAGCGCCGCGCCGATCCGTAACGCGCGCGTAGTGTGGCAGCACGCGCCGGGCACAAATTACCAAAACAGCGTCGGCGCCGAGTACGATGAAGACCGGGGCCGCTGGGTGGCTCGCTGGACCCCGACGGGCAGCGGCGGCATTCCGCCCTGGGTGCTGGTCCGCTATCGTTGGGAGCTGACCGATGAGCAGGCGAACCGCTATGTGACCGGGGAGCGCGACGAGGTTTATGCCGACACGGTGAATGCTGCTCGCTGGAATCACGTCGAAGACCAGGATGTGGTCGTTTACTGGATCGGTCTGCCGGATGAGATCGGTCAGATGACCCTGGATGCGATGGCGGCGCAGCGCGAAACCTATCGCCAGGCGTGGGGTGGCTTGTTGCCTTACCGCCCGCGTGTGATTCTCTACGGTTGGGCAGACATGGCGCTCTATCAGGAAGTGATCGGCGGTCCGATCCAGGCAGCAGGTGGAATCGTGGCTGGAACGACCGCTGCGGATTGGGGCGGAACGATTCAACTGGCCCTGCCGGGTCGCGAGCTTGAGGAGACCGCCTACGGCACCGTGTTGCATGAGGTCGCGCATCTATACCAGGAGCAGTTCAGCTACACGATTGTGGACTGGTTTATTGAGGGAAACGCTGAGTTTTTCTCACGGCATCGTGACCCTGCTGACTACAGGGCTTATGCCCTGACCCGTTTACAAAGCAACGATCCCCTGTCGTTTGCGGGCGGGTTTAGCGCGCGAGGGCGCAACTTCCAGGATGCCTATATTCTGGCGACGACGGTGTGGGATTACCTGGTAGAACGGTATGGCCTGGACGCCCACCGCCAGGTCTGGCAGCTCATTGCCCGCAATGTGCCGCGCTTCGAGGCTATCGAACGGGTGACCGGTGTCTCGATTCAGCAATTTGAGATGGACTGGCGCGCCTGGGTGGGCGTGACCACGCCGCCGCCGACGCTGATCCCGGAGCCAACGCCGATGCTTGACATTTTCAACCGTCCCACGCCGACCTTCCCGTCGCCCGGTGGTTAATGCGATAGCTCGTGTGCTTGCCGGGGATGCGGGGGCTGTTTTTGCTCTGCGTCTCCGGCAGCTTCGGAGGGATTTGGACTGGCGGTGAACACCATGCGACGGATTTTTCACGTCGGGCTGATCCTGGCGGTTCTGCTGGCGGGCCTGGCGGTCGGGTTTCCGCTGCGCGCGCAGGAGCCAGAAGGCGAAGACGACTTCTTCGACAGTCACAGTGTTGAGGTTGTCTTGCCGGCGGTGGTGAGCTTTTACCTCAAGATGAACGTTCCCCGGCAAGACCTGGTGAGCGTGGCGCTGGCATTTACCCAGGGAAGCCGCGTGCTTTTCCGAGGTGAGGTTGATCTGGCAGAAACGACCCTGGTCGAGACGCCGTTCACTATCCTGCGCTATGACCACGCCATCAATCCCGCCGATCCGCCGACTCTGTTTGAACCGGCAGCTTACCGGTGGGTGGCTATCGATTCGGGGGGAGAGAGTCATGAGGTTGAGGCTGAGTTCCTCTTCGAGGAAATGCCGCATACCTGGACTCATGCAGGCGAGCCGCCGCTGCGTTTCAGCCTGGCAGATTCCGGCCTGAACGCAGGCGTGGCCCGGCGCGCCATCTTGCCGGCTTACGATCTGCTGCGGCAGCACACCGGCCTGGAGCCGGACTTCAACTGGGCCATCTTTCCGAACGGGCACACGTTTTGCACCGAAGCACCGGATGAACTGGGGAATACGCCGGTTGTGGTCCGGGCGATCAGCAGCGGTGTTCTTTATCCCTGCCGCGAGGCCGACGGGCGGCGCATCTACGCCGAAAATGGCTATCGTGTCCTTGTGCGCGGCAGGACGCCGGGCCTGGTCCCGTTTGAAAACGAACTGATCGCGGATATGACGGCTGTTTTCTATGATCAGTATTGGCAGGGCAGGGCTGTTCCTGCCTGGTTCCGCTCTGGGCTGGCTCAGCTTTACGCCCTGACCTCGAATCCGCTGGCTCTGCGCCAGATGCAAAGCGCCGCCCGCGCCGACCAACTCTTCAGCGCCGCGCGCCTGGATTCCATCCCCGAACAGCCAGATCGTCGCATGGCCTGGGAGCAGCAGGCGTACACGATGGCGCTTTACCTGGCAGACGCTTATGGAGCCGATGCGCCGTTTGCCCTGGCCCGCGCCGTCCCTACCGATGGCTTTCAGGCAGTGTTTGCCGACCTGACCGGAGGTGGCCTGGATGATTTCCTTACGGCCTGGGAACGGTGGCTGTTCACCGCCGAGGCCGAGCGCGCTGTTAGCTGGACGGTCTATACACCCACCACGCCGACGCCGCCTCCAACCGCTACGGCGACGCCTCTTCCCCCGACGCCGACGGACACACCGACCGCCACCAACACGCCGTTACCCTCTCCTACACCGACGGCGACCAGCGTGATCGTGCAGTTCCCATCGCCGCTGCCGACATACACCGCTACCAGGGTAGTAGTCGCCGTGCCGACGAATACGCCGCGTCCGCCCGGCAGCCTGGATCAGCCGCAGGGCGGCGGTGGAAGTGGGGGATGCTTCGCAGCGCCGGCGGCGCTGCTACTGCCCGTCGCAGCACTGACGGTCGTACAATACCGGAAACAGCGCCGATGATCGACCTCTATGACCTCACGTTAGATGCCCTGACTGCGCTGTTGGCCGAATGGGGACAGCCCGCTTATCGCGCCCGCCAGCTTTGGGACTGGCTGTATGTGCAGAAAGTCACCGACGTTGCCGCCATGACCAACCTGCCGAAGGGACTGCGGGAACGTCTGGCTGCCGAGACGCGCATCACATGCCTGGAGGTTGTGCGCGAGTTGGTTTCCTCAGACGGCGAAACGGTCAAGTGGCTCTTTCGCCTGCCGGATGGCCAACTGATCGAAAGCGTGCTGATGGAATATGACGACGGGCGACGCACGGCCTGTGTCAGCACGCAGGCGGGCTGTGCGATGGGCTGCGTGTTCTGCGCCACTGGGCAGATGGGCTTTGCTCGCCATCTGTCCGCCGGGGAGATCGTGGAACAGGCGGTGTATCTGGCGCGCTGGCTGGAGGCGCGCGGCGAACGCCTGAGCAATGTGGTGCTGATGGGCATGGGCGAGCCGTTCCACAACTACGAAGCAACCCTAGCCGCCATTCACCGCTTGAACGATGCTGCCGGGCTGAACATCGGCCAACGGCATATCACCGTGAGCACGGTCGGACTGGTGCCCATGATCCGCCGCTTTGCCGACGAGGGATTGCAGGTCAAGCTGGCGATCAGCCTGCACGCTGCTACTGACGAGGAGCGGTCGGCGCTGCTGCCGGTGAACAAACGCTGGCCGCTTGCCGAGCTGATGGACGCCTGCCGCTATTATGTGGAAAAGTCCGGGCGGCGCATGACGTTTGAGTGGGCGCTGATTCAGGGGGAGAATGACACGGCAGAACAGGCGCACGCGCTGGGATCGCTGCTGCACGGGCTGCAAGGTCACGTCAACCTGATCCCGCTCAACCCGACCGGCGGCTACCTGGGGAAATCCTCCAACAGGCGGCGCGTTGAGGCGTTCCGGGCGGTGCTAGAAAGCTATGGGGTGACGAGCACCGTCCGTGTGCGACGGGGCATCGACATCAATGCCGGGTGCGGCCAGTTGAAGTCCGAGGTGCTCCGGCTGGATCAGACGACCGGGCGACAGACGGACATCGCGCCGGAGCAGAACAACTAGTAACTGTATTCGTCCTCCTCGCTGCCATCCCTGCCGCCGGTGTGCCGGGCGATGGCTGACAGTAGTTCTTCAGACAGGCGGCTCAACGTCTCCGCGACGGATTCGGCCATGCGCGTCGAGGCCAGGTTTTGCTGGGTGATCTCGTGAATGTTGCGCATGGATTGGGCGATTTGCTCCAGCCCCGTCGCCTGCTGATCGATAGCCGTCATGATCTGCCGCATGGCCTGCGTGGACGCTGCCACACTCCCGCCAAGCTGAGTGATCACCTCGCCGGCCTGTCGGGAGAGGTCCATGCCCTCGTCTACCTGCTGATCGCCGGTTTGGGTTGCCCGGACGGTCTGTTTCATGGCTTCCTGAATTTCAGCCAGCAATCCCTGCACCTGGCTGGCGGCCATCTTGGACTGCTGGGCCAGCGTGCGTACTTCCTCCGCCACAACGGCGAAGCCGCGCCCGTGCACCCCGGCACGTGCCGCTTCGATGCTGGCGTTCAGGGCCAGCAGGTTGCTCTGCGTAGCGATTTCGCTCACCGAGGCGATGATTTGGTCGATGCGCTCCATCTGTTCCGCCAGGGCCGCGATGTTGTGGGCGATGGCTGTGACCTGCGAACGGACCTGTGCCATGCCTTCGATCACCTGCTGAATGGTTTGCTGCCCGCTTTCTGAAACCAGGGCCGTTTGTTCTGAGAGATCAGTCAGGTCGCGCGCCTGGGTGCGCACCCGATCTGCGAACTCCAGAAATTCCTTGAGCATGGCGACGGCCTGCGTGATCACGGCGGCCTGTTGTTCTGCGCCGCTGCTTTGCTGGCTGGTGACCAGGTGGATGGCCGAAGAAGCCCGCCCCACGCCGTCGGCGGTGGCGCTGATTTGCATCGCCAACGTGTCCAGTTCCCGGCTCTGACGGGCAATAGCCGTGTTGCGCGCCTGGGACTCGATTTGCTCTGGCATAAACAGAATCAGCGCAATGTGCGCGACGGCAATAACGGCTTCTCCGGCCAGTAGTGCCTGCACCAACTGGCGAACGTTGATTTCAGGGTCGGCAGTGGCTAAAAGTATCGAAAGAAATGCGACGAGGACCTGGAAAGCGCCCCAGATAGCGCCCAGGGACGCTCCCCAGTAGTAGATCACCATCGCCGAGAGCGCTACGCCCAAGAAAAGGACGGTCATCCACCAGACCGGACGGGTGGCGAGCGATAGCATGGCCGCAGCCAGACTCAACGTCGCGCCGCCGATGGTTAGCCGGGGCGCGTACATGGCGTGTCGTCCCCTGGCGATCACTAGCCCGGTGATGCCGGCCGTCAGGGCCATTGTACCAACGACCAGCGCGCCCCAACCTGCACTGGTCACGACAGCCAGCAGGAGGCATAAGCTGCCCAGGGCGCATAGCCCCAGACTCAGCGGGTCGGTCGGATAGTTAAGCGAGAGACGCGCCACGCGCCGCCGCAGGCGGGAAATGATGTCCTGGCGAAGAGTCGGTTCATACATGGGAAGAGCGCAGCCCTTTGCAGGTCTAGTCCTTTCATTTTACGGGATTGGGCCGACGGTGGTGCCTGCCATCGGCGTTAACGCAACGTTGGGAGACCAGTTCCCGGCGCGGTCCACTGCCCACACAGCAAATTCATACGTCCGCCCGGTTTCCCCTGTGTACTGCGAGAAGGTTCGGTCGGTTTCCAGCCAGGTCTGCCACGCGCCGCCATCGACGCGCACCCACACCACATAGCGGGCAATACCAGAAACATCTTCTGCTCCCCAGCGCACTTCAAACACGGGTGGACTCTGCGCCGGGAGCGGCTGCATGGCCGGGATGGGCGGCGTCAAGTCAGAAGCGATGTCTGCCGTCGATCCTGGCTGCGGTAATGACGGTGACATCGTCGCCGACGGTTCTATACCCGGATCGGCGGCGTTCAGCGCGTGGCCGGGATCGTACTCGATCAGGATGGACGGCGGTCCGCCGATAGGATAGCGGTCGCCGGGACGCAGGTAAGGGGAATTCTGATTGGTCGCTGGAGGCAGCGTTAGACGGTATACCCCGTTTTCGGCCCATAAGACGCTTTCGGTGCCTGCCATGTCGAATAGTGCGGCCCAGCCGCCCGCCGCCGCGATTTCCACTTCGATGGGCTGACCAGTGCGATTCCACAGCACATCGATCCGTTCGCGCGTGCCGGGACGATAAAACATGAGCCGCGCCGCCGCATTATCTGGCCCGGCCTGATCGGTTTCGGCAGCGGTTTCCACAGATTGAAAAGGGGCGCGCCCAAACACGCGCGCCAGCAACCGGTAAGCCAACGCCGAGGGGCGGGGTGTTCCGGCCTGGGGGTGCTGTCGGAAGCACGCCGCCTGAGCCGGGTTACGGTACAGGCCGTAGGCATCCCCCCAGCATTGAAAGTCACCCACACAGAGTTCCCCCCCGTGCGGCGCGAAATCGGTGCCAATGGCCTGGTTGCCGCAGTCGTCGTAAAGCTGATGGTGGAAGACCACCTCCGCGCCCGCCGACCATGCCAGCGTCGCGTTTTGGATGACGAACGCTGCCTGCTCTTCCATGTTGGCGCGCAGCACACGCTCTTCGGGCGTATCTACCCACACCGGACCCGGATAATCGTCCCACACTGGCACGCCGCTTTCGTTTAGCCAGATTGGGTGCTGGCCTGCCCCGACTTCACGCAGCCGATCTTGCACCCAATTGACGATGAATGCAGCGCGTTCGGCGTAAGAGTAGTTATGCACGCCTACCAGGTCGAAGTAGAAGTTGTAGCGGCGGTGGTCAGCATCCTGGGTGATCAATCGCAAGAATTGCGCAAAGCGGTCGTCGGTCTCCGGGTGAGTGTAGGCCAGCCCGCCGAACATCACCTGCGCTTCTGGATCGGTCTGGTGTATCACCAGGTAGGCTACCTTGAGCAGCCGCACATAGTCTTCCAGGGGGGCATTCCAGAAAAACGAGAAGTCCGGCTCGTTCCAGATTTCCCACACCCGGATTCCTCGATCTGATGGCCAGCCAAGTGAGCGGGCCAGGTCGCCGCCGGGACGGTAGCGCGCCACGACGCGCGCCACAAAGTCGGCCCAGAGATTGCGCGGGTTGATCGCTTTGTTTGGACCGGGAGCGTCCGTGCCGTCGGCGAAAATCGGCGCATACAGCCCGGCGATGCTTTGTCCGTCTGTGCGGAAGTTCGGGCGGCCCAGCAGGATCGCGTCGATCTGGAAGCCGTGTTCCAGATCAGCCCGGATCACTGCGTCGTAAGCATCCCATACAAAACTGCCCGGTGCGCGTTCGACCTCGTGCCAGTACAGCGGCCAGCGGTTCCAACCTGCACCCGTGCGCAGCGCAAGCTGGTAGCGGGCTTCGTCGGCGGGCTGCTGCGCCGAACTGATAAACGTCAATCCCAGGCGGCTGACGAGGAGCACGCTGTCGGTGTCGGTTTGTGCGTGGACCGTTTCCGAATCCAAAGATGCGCTGCCCGATCCGATCAGGGCCGCGAGCAGGATCAGTGGAATCAGCCGTCGGAGGGTGAACATCTGCATGACGCTTGCTCCCGGCTGCATTATAGCACTGACAGCGTTTGCCTGCGTTTGAGCTGTGCATCGCGCCGGGCAGTCCACTTTGATCCTCGCCTGTGCGGGTGTTACAATCCAGGGCTGCGTATCGGTCAGGCGTCGTCATGATGGCGTATGTATATCGAGCACCTGTCGCTGGTCAACTTTCGTATGTTTGCCCGGTTGGAGCTGCCTTTGCCGGAGGGAACGGTGTTGCTGCACGGCGCCAACGCCCAGGGCAAGACCAGCTTGCTCGAAGCGATCTACTACCTGGCGACTTCTACCTCGCCGTACACGACTGCCGATTGGCAACTGATTAACTGGCGCGCTGAGAGCGATGTTATTCCCTTCACGCGCCTCAGCGCCGATGTGGTGACTCGCCGCAGCCCGCTGAACCGGATCGAAGTTACTCTCGTGCGGGAGCGCAATGGCACTGACCAGCGCACCCGTAAGGACCTGCGGCTGAATGGCGTGACGCGGCGGGTGATGGACCTGATCGGACAGGTGGCGGTGGTGCTCTTTTTGCCACAGGACCTGAGCCTGGTCGAAGGTTCGCCCGCCGAAAGACGGCGTTACCTCAACGCTGCTCTCTGCCAGACGGATGCGCAGTATGGCGAGGCGTTGGCGACTTACGAAAAACTGTTGCCGCAGCGGAACGCGCTGCTCCGCCGCATCGCCGAAGGACAGGGCGTCCCGGACGAACTGGCCTTTTGGGACATGCAGTTGGCCGAGCACGGCGCGAAGCTGATCGCTGCGCGTCAGCGCCTCTTGCGCGACCTGGAAGGGCTGGCCCAGCAGGCGCACCTGGACCTGACCGGTAAGGCCGAGGTGTTGGAAGTAGCCTACCTGCCCAGCTTCACGCCGACGGCGGAGGGCGACGGGCAGTTATCCTTCAATACGCCTGGCCTGGACCTGCATTGTGACCTTGACCCGGCGGAGATTGCGCCACAGTTTTTGGCGGCGCTAGAAGCGAGCCGTGCGGAACACGTCGAACGCGGTGCAACCCTGATCGGCCCGCACCGGGATGAGGTGCGCCTGCAAATCAACCGCCGCGATGTGGGGCTATATGGCTCACGCGGGCAGGCGCGCACAGCGGTGCTTTCGCTCAAGCTGGCGGAACTGGCCTGGATGAAGCAGGCTATCGGTGAGTGGCCGATCTTGCTGATGGACGAGGTGATCGCCGAACTGGACTCCACGCGCCGCGCCTACCTGCTGGAGCGGATCGACGGCGCGACTCAGACGCTGCTTACCACTACCGACCCGAACGTATTCACGGCGTCCTTTTTGCAGCGCGCCGCCGTGTGGCGTGTGGTGAACGGGCAGGTGATGGCCGATTAGTAGGAGTGCCCGTTGGTGTGCCGCCGGTACGCCACAAAGCTCGCTTCCGCGTTCAGTTGCAGGCCGCGTTCCTCGCAGTAGCGGACGTAATGGTAGAAGTGGAATTGGGCCGTTTCCAGTTCGTAGGCGAAGACGCGCGCCGCGATGCCGCTATCCCAGAAGCCCGTCTCGCGCCAGATGCGCAGCGTTTGCTCCCGGTCATACGGGACACGGCGGAGGTTTACATCCCATGCCTGCCCGTTCCATTCGAGCAGGGCGTATTGCGCTCCTGGATGATCGAATGGCGCGCCAACCGACCCGGCATTGATCACGTGGTAACTGCCGACATGACGATTCATGGCGTAGTGCGTGTGTCCGCTGACCACGACTGGATAGGGTGTTCCGGCCAGGATGTCAAGGATTTTCTCGTCGCTATCGTGTGGATTCAATCCCTCGTAAGTCTGGCGCGGGCTGCCGTGTACGACCAGGATCGGGAGCGCGCCCGGCACTTCGAGGATGTGCTGAAACGGCAGCGCAGCCATCCAGGCGATCCACTGTGCGCCTAGACTCTCAATCACCATCCGCGTGGGATTCCACCAGCCATCGTGCCAGTTGTCGGGCACGTTTCCCTGTGCACACTGCACCTGGAACTCCTCGTGGTTGCCCATTATCACTGGCCAGCCTGTCGCAGTGACGGTTTCAAGCACCTCGCGGCTCTGTGGCCCGCGCCCGACCAGATCGCCCGCCACAATCACCTGGTCCGGCGCTGCGCGTCGGATGTCGGTCAGGACGGCTTCCAGCGCGGGGATATTGCCATGAATATCGGAGAGAATGGCTGCCCTGAACATGGATGGCCCTGCTTTCAAAGACTGATGACTTTATCGGCCATCCACAGGGCCGAGAGGATGTCGCCCATGCCGCCGATGACGCCGACGCGGACCTGTTCCGCCAGACCGAAGGTATCCAGACAGGTCTTGCAGATAACGAGTTCGACGCCTCGCGCTTCTAATGCCCGGAGTTCGGCCAGCACGGGTGACCCTTCGCAGACGAGCTTCACCCCGTCGGTATAGAAGCAGATTACTCTGGGCAGATCGCCCGACTCGTTGAGCAGGCGCAGGAACATCCCCGCCAGTTTTTCTTTGAGCGGCTGGTTGGTCGTTTCGCCCATGCCATAGCTCTTGAAAACAATGACCGTGGCCTTTTGATTGCTCATCAGTATCCTTTCTGTGGGGGATCGACCGTCTCGCCGCGCGCTTCACGCACGATGCGCACACCCGCGCTGGCCCCGATGCGTGTCGCCCCGGCGACAATCATCGCCTGCGCGTCAGCATATGTGCGGATGCCGCCCGACGCCTTGACGCCCATCTCTGGGCCGACCACGCGGCGCATCAGCGCCACGTCTTGCGTCGTTGCGCCGCCGGAGCTAAAGCCTGTGCTGGTTTTGACAAAATCTGCCCCGGCTTGTTTGCTGATCAGGCAGGCGGCGATTTTCTCTTCATCGGTGAGCAGGCACGTTTCCAGGATGACTTTGCACAGCGCATTGCCTGCGTGTGCGGCATCCACAACGCCAGCGATGTCATCGTAAACGGACTTCCAGGCTTTGGCCTTGAGCGCGCCAACGTTGATTACCATGTCTACCTCCGTCGCGCCGAGGGCGATGCAGCGCGACGACTCGTAGGCTTTGACTTCTGGCAGTGTCGCACCGAGCGGAAAGCCGATGGTCGCGCAGGCGGCCACTTCTGGTGTGTCCTGAAGTAATTGTGCGACCAAAGCGATGTAAGCCGCATTGACGCACACCGACGCGAAGCGATACTCCTGCGCCTCAGCGCAAAGCCGGGTTATGTGATCGGCAGTTGCTTCTGGCTTGAGCAGTGTGTGGTCGATCAGGCGGGCAAGGGGTACATCTGGTTGTACAAAGGAGGCGTCTGGCGTTGCCAGCGCCGCCGACAGGTCTAGGGTCGCGCCGATGTCTTCGGCCACGCGGGTAATCAAGAGATCAACGGGAACGCTATTTGCTGACATTATCGCCCTCGTCTTGGGGTAATTACCAGACCCGGCATATCGGCGAGCGGGATTATAGGCCCTGCCGCGATCTCCGGCAAGACCGTTTGGGTGTTGTGAAGGCAAGAAGTTGGCAGGATAGGCGCATCCGTGTTAGTCTTGCTGCGCCAACGCGCCGGGGATTATATGCTGGACGCGGGGCATGAGGGCTGAAGCCCTAAGTCGTGGTTTAACGAGGATTGACCGGGATATGAAGATGCAGAGATTGTTGCGGCAAGGCGCTCTGTTGGTGAACCTGCTGATTGTTGCCATCTGGCTTTTTCCCTGGCTGATGACGCCGGCGGCAGCCGGGGCGCAGGGCGGCAACCTGTTGAACAACGGCGGTTTTGAGCAACCGCATGGCCGGGATTACCCGTCGTTGACTGCGCCGCCCGGCTGGAGCATCTGGGCAACAAGCGCCGAGTCGGGCTGGCAGGACCGGCGGCCTGAGACGCGCCAGGTCCAGCGCGGCGATGCCGAGATCGCCGCTGCGCTCGGCGTTTATGAGGGCAACGGCGCGTTTGACGCCTACAAGGGCTGGTCAACGTTCAGCGTGTCGCTTTATCAGACTGTCGGCAACATCCAGCCGGGCAGCACGTTGCGCCTTACCGCTTTCGGGCGTATCTGGAGTTGCAACAACAATCAGGTCAACGAGGATGACTGCCTGGGTGGGCGAGTCGAGTCCAATACCAGCGCCAGTTTTCGTGTCGGCATCGATCCTACTGGCGGGAACGATCCGAATTCAGGGAATATCGTTTGGTCGTCGCCGATTGCGCCCTACAGCGGATTCCAGCAGGCATCGGTTGAGGCAGTGGCGACGGGCAGTTCGGTAACGGTGGTGCTCAACGCGCGTATGGAACTGCCGGCCCGCCATCAGCATACGTTCTGGGACGGAGCCTCGCTGACTGTTGTCACTGGTGGAACCGGTGCGCCTGGTGCTCCTGCACAGCCGACTGCGACGCCCGTTCCTCAGCTCGCACCGGTTGTCTATCCGCAAGGACCACGTGAAGATGGTTCGGTCGTGCACGTCGTGGGCAGCGGCGATACGTTGGCGGCGATTGCCGTCGCCTATGGCATCGAACTGTCCGAACTGCTGGAACTGAATAACCTGACCTATGAGCAGGCGCGTCTGATCTATCCCGGCCAGGAATTGATCGTCCGGCCTGCGCCGCTGGTGCCGGGAGGGGAGAGTAGCGGCGCAGGTCAGGCTGGAGACGCGGCGTCGGAGGCGGGCGGCGGCGAGGGACAGGCAGCCTCTGGCGGGGAGACCGTGTCGATGGGGCCGACTGTCCAGCCGGTCCAGGAATTTGCCCCCGCCCCAGTCGCTCAGGCCGTTGTCCCGGTCATGAACCTGGATGCCAGATCGGATGGGCGCGTTTGCACGCTGCTGTTTGACGACATCAGCCCCAACCGGGTGCGCGAGAGTGGCGAACCGTTGCTGGTGGGTGGGCAGATCGATCTCTCTCAGGCGGGCGCGACCCTGCAAAGCTATACGACCGATGGTCAAAGCGAGCCGCACTGCTTTGAAGGGCTGGCGGCGGGCCAATACATGATCCGCCTCGTCCCCCCGGTAAGTTATGGTGTGACGACGCCGGACAGCTATGTGCTGAATGTCAGCGCCGGGCAGACGGTGGAAGCTATCTTTGGCGCGGCAGCAGGATATATGCCTCCTCCGGCCTCGGCAGCAGGCACGGGCGGCCTGTTCAGCGACGAACCCGGCAGCGAGACCGATACCCGCGCCGACAGCCTGACCGATCTGCTGCTTCAGTACAGCGGCGTGATCGTCCTGGCGCTGGCGGGGGTGGTTCTGCTTGGTGGGATCGTCCTGGCGTTGGCCTTCCGACGGTAAGGACTCTGCCCGCGAAGGTTCACAGACGATGCAGCGGTGGGGTGCTCCCACCGCTGCTTTTTGTCTACGGATTTAGCACCAAGCTGGGGCCGTTTTCTCGTAAAACGGGATCAAGGATCGGCCACACCCGACTGGTAAACGAGTCGTAAAGCGTCAGCATCAGCGGACCGGGAGTGGAACTGTCTTCGGGGATATGCACGCATAGGGTGTCGGTTACGGTTGCGCCCCAGCCCCACTTGAGCGTTGGAATTGCCCCACGAACCGGGACATTTTCGCTTTGGGCCGTGCTGCCCAGCGCCAGCTTGAAGGTCATGTCCTCTGTCACGGGAGCAGAACTTCGTATAGTCAGCAACACGCACGCCTCACTGCCGGGCTGCCGGGTTGCCTGAACGTCCACCCGCGTGATGACCACCTCGCCGACCGTCAGATAGCGTTCGCCGGAGAGCGGCCCATCCAACCGCGCTCCCGGCGTCAGCGGCAATCCCCACGCGCCCCGCGCCCACAGGGTTTCTCCATCTTGCTGGACCTCCAGCCACAGCCCGCCGACGGTAGCCGTGTCCGGCAGATCGTGTGCCGTCGTCAGGAAGCCAGGCGTGACGGCGGGCAGGGCGCTGTGGGTCAGTTCGTCCGTTCCGGCATAAAGAGACAGTGTGGCTTGCGTCGGCGCAGTGATCTGCCAGTGCAGGTACAGCCGCGCACGCCCTGGCGCGGAAAGGTCATAGTCGTAGCCGATGAGGATCATTTCATTGCCAAAAGGAACGTGCCGTTCGCGTCCTGTGACCGGCGGCAGGGTTGGCTGAGCGATCTGTAGTAATGCGATGGGTGAGCGGAGCAGCCCCTCCTGATCGGGCAGCGCAAGCGGCTGCGGGTCGCCGGGGCGGTACACGCCTGCATAGAGGCGGTAATCACCCGGCAGCGTTGTTCGCGGGACGTACAGCGTATAACGCTGCTCGACCATCCCCTGCCCGGATAGTCCGTTGGCTATCAGCGGTTGATCGTCCTGAGCAAGGACGCGACCTTCGCCATCGACCAGGTGCACAAACGTCGCCAGTTGGCCGTAAGCTATTGCGCCGGGGATTTCCCAGAATAGGGTCAGGTGGATGGCTTCGCCTGCCGCTGCATTTTCCGGCAGCGCGCCCCGGTACAGGGCGGTTTCACCATCTGGATAGTACGCTATGGGATGCTCTTCGCCTGTTGGAAAGCTCGCCGGGCCGACTCGCCAGCAGCTTTCCAAAGCCGAAAAAGTCTGTCCCAGATGGCGGTAAACTTCAGGGTAGTAGGAACAGGTGAGGAGCGGGCGACCCTCACTGTCTTCCCTGATCAGCCGTGCCCAGGTGTCGAGAATCGACTCTGTGCCAGCCGGGGCGACGTAGCGGGTTTCCACGTCCGGGCGTAGCCCATCGATGGCCTGGACGGCCCACAGCGCCGTGACATGATGCCAGTTGGCGAGGATCATACTCTCCGGCGGAGCGGCTTCCAGCACGGCGCGGGCGTTCGATTCGGTTCGGTCAATCTGCTGGTAAGCACGCAGGCTGATCCACACGGGCCAGCCGGACCAGACGATGGCAACCGCTCCCAGCCCGGCCAGCAGCGGACCAGCGTATCTGCCCGAATTCTGGCGTTGTATTGTTCCGGTGGCCCAGCCGACAGCTATCGCCAGGCAGACGTAGGCCGGGATCAGGTATTCCACCGTCTGCGGCGCGTGGTAGGTCGAGGCAACCAGGGCATGAATCCCGAACGCGCCGCCGAGTGCCAGCAGCAGCCAGCGGTCATGCCGGATCATGACTGCCAGGGCAAACACGGCCAGCGCGAGGACAAGCCAGTTCCACTGGAAAGCGAGAGCCTGCACGGTTGCCTGGAGCCGCCCCATGACTTCCGGCAGCGTGCGGTAGTAGAACATATCGCCGCCGAATCCCGCTGCCGTCACGTGTTGCCAGAATCCCTCCCACGTCGTCAGGTTAGGCGGGGCGAGTGGCGCGTTTGCCCCGCCGCGCAGCAACAGGTAGGCCCAGGGTAGCGTTCCTGCCAGCGCCGCCAGCAGCACCGGCAGCCATTCACGCGGGCAGAACACCAGCCGGGGACGCGCAGCCAGGATCGCCAGCGCCAGTACACTGCCGGGAAAGATCAGGGAGGCGTGGTGCGTTACGCCCAATCCCGCCGCCATTCCGAAGCGTAGCAATGCCCGCCGCGCGTCCGGTTCGTGCGCTTCCCGGTTGGCGCGGCGATACGCCAGCGCCGCCTCTGCCAGCAGGGCAGTGAAGAGCGCACTCATAGGGCGGATGCTGGCTTGTGTTGCGGTGGTCCAGAACGAGGCCGACGTGCCCATCATGCCCGCTGCGATCACGCCTGCCCAGCCCAGGCGCGTTTCCTGTCGCACGGCCCGGCAGATCACGGCCAGCGTCAGCGCCCCGGTGATCGCCGAGAACAGGTTTACGCGGTCGGCCAGGCTGCCGATGGGCAACAGGCGGGCCAGCAGCCCCCCCAGGACGGTATAGAGCGGGTAGCCGGGAGGATGGGCCACGCCCCACCCGGCAATCACGAACTGGAATTCGCCCCCGTCGGCAGGCTGCACGCCCGGCGCCAGGGTCAGGGTGTAGAGCGCCAGCGCCGCTACAAATACCCCTGCATCGACCGTCCAGCCGTGGGCGTCCCACTGCGTCACCATCCAGGCCGCCGCTGCCAGTAGGCCGCACGCCAGCGCCAGGGCCGGGTCCTGGTAGGGAAGCACCATGTAGGGCAACACTAGCAGCGCCTGCCAGCCGAGGGAAGCCTCCTTCCGTCGCAGCCAGAGCGCGGCGGCTACGCCCAATAGCAGCCCAACCGCTGCCCCTACTGGCGCAAGCGTGGGCAGAATAAACTCTGCTCCGACGCGGCTGGCGTAAAGAGCCATCAGCAGAGGAATGCCGACCCGCGTCAACCCTGGCGCTGTCAGACCTGACCTGCCGTTGCGACATGTGCTCTGGGCCTGCATCGCTGTTCCCCGATCAGGGGTTGAGCGCCATGCGTAATATCTGGTAGACAGGACGCTCGCTGCCGTCAGGTCGAAGCAAGCTGTAGCCGGCCTGCTCTTCTCGCCGTTCCGAGACGGCTCCCGGCAGCAGGGCAAAGTTCAGATTCCACAGAATGGTCGGGCCGATGTCGTTGTAGTTGCCGGAATTTTGCAGAATGTCGAGCGCCTCGATGGTATAGTTGGCCTGCGACCATTCATTGACGTAGTCAAAGAATGGTTGCGGTGCAGGATAGCCGCCCAGGCCGTCATACGTAGCCCAACCGAACTCGGTGATCCACAACTGCTGCGTCGGCGGCGCGCCATATCGGCGCATGATCTGACGATAGGCGTCAATGTTATCCAGGAAGAAAAAGCGCGTGTTGTCGTCCCAACCCCGGTCTGCTACGGGGTCGCAACAGCGCGCATCCGGCGCGTTACCCCAGCCGTAGGGATGGATGCCCACCATCACGTCGGGGTAGTTCGCCAGTCCGGCCTGGTACATCTGCTCCAAAAAAGCGCGATCATCGGCTGAGAATTCGGATGTGCCGGTGGGAGCCAGCCCGGCAGTAATCAACTGGATACGATGACCGCTCTGGCTGCTCCAGCGGGTGATGGTTTCGTAAGCAGGGCGGAACAGCCGCATGTATTCGCTGCCGGTCATCGGTGCGCCGGTCCACTCGCGGATCAGGTTCGGTTCATTCCAGATTTCGATGGCACTAAGCGCCCGGCCAAAGTCGCGGTCCAAGATAGTCTGGATAAAATCTGCCAATGCCTGCGGATCGGTCGGCGGGCCGTTGGCTTCGGTCGTGCTGCGCGCCCAGTCTGGCGCGCGGGTGATGCTGATCATCACCTGGAAGCCCCGCATAAGGGCATCCTGCATGTAAAGCTCCAGCATCTGCGATTCGGTGGATTCGTCTCCTGGGCCATCCGGTTGCAGCAGGTCCCACTCGAACTGCACCTTGATCCAACCGACGCCAAGCTCCTGGGCCTTGCTGAGCAGGTAGCGCCACTCATCCTGAGTGACACGCGGGTGAATCTGGATGCCCACGCGCGCCGGATCGATAAAGGGCAGCGGGGTGGGGGAGATCGTCGGCGTAGCTGAAGGCGTGGGGGTGCCGGGCGTTGGCGTCACCGTCGGGCGCGGCGTGAAGGTTGGCGGCAGGGTGTATTCGGGTGGCACTATCGGGCCGATGGTGATGCCGGGCGGCAGCGTAGGCGAGGCTGTCGGGCTAGGTGTCACGGTTGCTGTGCCACCTGGTGTGGCATCGGTCGCTGCCGCTGTCACCGGCTCGACCACGGCTTCAGTTCCACTGACAGGCGTGGGCGTGACGTACACCGGGATCGGCGTAGGCCGGGCGCACGCCGCCAGCGCCACCAGGGTGAGCAAACAGAGTAGGAGAAGGATTCTTTTTTGAGACATGGCGGATCATGATACCCTAGATGTCCGGCTGTGGCGAATACACTTGCGTCTAATCCACATTCCGCGATAATGGAGCAAAAGAGGGTCTACAGACCAGGGCGGCGCGGATGTGACCGCCGGGTTGATTTACGTCCGTCCACGCCCTCAAGTGGCGTGTTATAACGCCCGCGTGCTGGAGGAGAGGAATCATGAGGCTTTCTATACGTTCCTTTGCGCTGGCCGTGTTAACGGCAGCCTTGATCACGGCGCTTTTGCCGCTTCCGGTCGCACGGGCGGCCACGACTGCCCCGGCGGCTTCTTCCCCGGCTCGCCAGTTTGAGCAGCCGATTGTCATTGTCAATACGGGCTTTCTCCATCTGCGCAGCGGGCCGGGCGGTTTCTATGCGGTCATTGGCACGTTGCCCGGCGGGTCGGTGCTGCCGGTGGTCGGTCGCAACCGCGACGATAGTTGGTGGCAGGTCCAGTCGGTTTTTGGCGTGGGTTGGGTTTCGGGAGAATTCGTGATCCCACGCGGCGACTTCACGTTGGTTCCCATCGTTAACGACCTGGGATTACGCGAACAGGCGCGCGCCCTGGTCGCTGGCAATCCGGTGAACGTCTATACTTATCCGGACCGGGGAGCCTTTTTGCTGGGCCTGGCGCTCGGCGGGTCAGAACTGCCCATTGCTGGTCGAACTGCCGACGGCGTATGGTGGCAGGTGCGTACCAACGTGGGAAGTGGCTGGGTGCTCCAGCAGGATGTGGTCCTGCGCGGTAGCGCGACAGCCGTGCCGGTCGTGACGGCGCCGGTCGCGCAGGTACAGCCGGTGGTGTTGCTTCCGCCGGTGACGACGACTATCCCTGACGGACAGGGTGGGGCCGAGCCGGCGACGACGACTACGACGACCACGACAGGCGGCACAACGGCGACGACCAATATCCGGCATGTTGCGGTGGTGCTCAGCGATGGCGGAGAGCTTAAGGAACGGCCCGACATTAACTCCGCCACCATTGACTACGTCAATCCCAACGAGCGGTTCGACATCGTTCGTTACAGCCCGCGCGGCGATTTTGTCGAAGTCAGTTACCGCGAGAATTTCAGTTTCCGATCTGGCTGGATCAGCGTCGCCACCATCGGCATTGTGGTTCTGGATGATCCGCGCTTACAGGCGATCTACACCGGCCCCAACGTCTTGCTCGATCTTAAAGCCGCACCGGATGAGAACTCCGAGACGGTGGCCGTCGTTCCCAGGGGCGCACAGATGGCAGTGAACAATTCCCTGCCGGGCGGGGTCTGGCTTCAGGTGCAGTACGGAACAGACATCGGTTGGGTGTCGGGCTTCTCGGTGATTATCGTCGGTTCGGGGCCTGCGACTACCACAACTGCGCAGACCACGCCGCTGGTGGGTTCGCCGGCCTCCGGGCTTTACGCCGGTGGGGTGGCGCTGGTGCCGGTTCCTCAACCGGAGCCAGCCCGTAATTACGTGATCGTCAACACCAGTTTCCTCAACGTGCGCAGTGGCCCCGGCGCGAACTACACCACGCTACAAACGGTCAGTGGGGCAACGGAATTTGACGTGACCGGCATCACGCCGGACAGCGTGTGGTTCCGCGTGGTCGGTCCCTTCGGCACCGGCTGGGTGAATTCGGAGTTTGTGATTTTCCGGGGCACCATCGGAGATGTTCCCGTCGTTCAGTACGGTGAGGCAACCGGCCTGACAACGGTTTCGCTGCCGCAGGCGATAGCCAACTCGCCGGTGAATGTCTACCTGGGTCCGGGGGTCAATACGGGTCTATTGGGTACGGCTTCTGCCAGGGCCAGCCTGCCAGTTGTCGGGCGCACCGCAGATTGGGTGTGGCTCCAGGTGCAGACTCAGGTAGGCTTCGGCTGGGTGCTGTATTCTACCATCACTTTCCGGGGCGAAGCTGGCCTCGTGCCGATTGTCGGCTGAGGGTGGCTGTGTGGATGCGATGAATGTCGTAAGGGCGACCAGGCGGTCGCCCTTACTGTGTGGGCTTGTACTTGACACGCTATCTTCGCCGGTTATTATAACGCCACAGACATGGACGCTTGCAGAGGGAGAGGATGACATGGCGCAGCTTGAGGGGCGGGTGGCGGTTGTGACCGGGGCAAGCCGGGGCATTGGCCGGGGAATCGCGTTGGAACTGGCCCGGCGGGGGGCGGCTGTGGTGGTGAATTATCAGGTTGCCGCCGATGCTGCTGCCGAGGTGGTCAGGGCTATCATTGAGGCAGGCGGCAAGGCCCAGGCGGTTCAGGCAGATGTGAGCAATACGGAGCAGGCGGCGGCGCTGATCAAGGCGGCCATCGATGCTTACGGCCAGATCGACATTCTGGTGAACAACGCCGGGACGACCCGCGACAATCTAATCATGCTCATGAAAGAGGAGGATTGGGACATCGTCATCAATACCAACCTCAAGAGCGCCTGGAACTGCTCAAAAGCTGCCGTCCGCACGATGATGCGTAAACGCTATGGCCGTATCATTAACATCACTAGCGTCAGCGGGATCGCCGGAAATGGCGGACAGACCAATTACAGCGCCAGCAAGGCAGGTATGATCGGCCTGACCAAAGCCCTGGCCCGCGAGGTGGCTGCGCGGAATATCACGGTTAACGCCGTTGCGCCTGGCTTCGTCGGCACCGATCTGACCGCTAATTTGCCATCCGACATCCGCACCCAACTGGACGCGGCCATTCCACTGGGCCGCTGGGGAACGGTGGAAGATGTGGCCTATGCTGTTGCCTTCTTGGCTTCGGATGAGGCAAGTTACATCACCGGGCAGGTTCTTTCGGTGGACGGTGGGCTGGTGATGGGGTAGAGTGTAGGATATTGTTTTGAGTGTGTTCAAGGGGGCCTATGGTCGCTCTCCGAAATCCTAACGACCGCGTAACCGTCTCGTCAGACGTCCTGTTGACGGTGGTGCGGCTTTCGGCCCTGCGCGTGGATGGGGTGGCTCGCATGGGATCGACGCCGGGCGGTGTGGATCGCCTGTGGCGGCGAACGCCGGTGGCAGAAGGCGTGCAGATTTTGGTCGATGGGCAGACCGTCACGGTGGACCTGTTTATTGTGACCTATGCGACGACTAATATGCGTGAAGTGAGCCACGCCGTGCAGCTTGAGGTCGCTCGCGCTATTCGCCAGATCGTCGGGATGGAAGTGGCGGCGGTCAACGTACACATTGAAGACGTGGTCTTTGACCCGCCTGCCGGAGGCTGATGTATGCAAGGAGGACGTCGCCAGGCGCGGTGCGTTGCACTCCAGGCGTTATACGAAATCGATTGCGCCGGGCATTCGGTGGCGGATGTATTGGCGGAGCGGCTTGTGGATGAGCCGCTGCCGGACAGCTTGCGCCCATTCGTTTACCAGCTGGTGAACGGCGTTTTGGAACATCAGCGTGCGCTAGATGCCCTGATTCAGCAATATGCACCAGAGTGGCCGATAGACCAGATGGCAATCATCGACCGTAATGTGTTGCGCATGGCGATCTTTGAGTTTGCCGTTTCCGAAACTGCGCCGCTCCGCGTGGCGATCAACGAGGCCGTCGAACTGGCGAAGGAGTTCGGCTCGGATCATTCACCCCGCTTTGTGAACGGTGTGCTGGGCAGCCTGGCGGCCAAAGAATCGGAACTGCGGGCCGCATTTGTGCAGCAGAATGCCCCCCCGAAGACGGATACAGACCTATGAACATTTTAGGTGTTGGACCTGCCGAACTGATCATCATCGTCTTGCTGTTGCTGGTGGTAGCCGGACCCAAGCGCATGATTCAGTGGGCCTATATCGCCGGGCGCTATTGGGCGCAGATTCGCGCCCAGTTACAAGAGGCAGCGCGCGTATTCCAGAATGAACTGGAACAGGCCGGGATCGACCCGGAAGTGGTCAAGACTGCGCAGAAAATGACCCGGCGGGGTGCGCAAAACCCGATCACACAGGCGATGGAGACGCTTACCAAACCGGTTGCCGATGCCATGAAGGAGGTGGGGACGATTTCGCTGGAACCGCCGAAGAATGCTCCTTCCCATACTCCCAGGACGCCTACGCCGCCAGCGCAAATCGCGCCCGCCACCCAGAATCAGGAAGCTGTGCCGGACGATCATTCCTCAGAGCGATATGACGCATGGACACCCAACTAAAACCTGCTGCCCGGCCCGTAAAAAAAGCGGTTGCATCTCCACCGTCCTCTCCCCCTGCCGAGGACGGCCAGGGCGCAGAAATGTCTTTTCTGGATCACCTCAATGAACTGCGTAAACGGCTGGTGCGGGCTGTGCTTGGTCTGGCAGCGACGGTGTTGGTATCTATCTTCTTTGCTGACCAGATTCTCGTCTACCTGACCCGGCCCTATGGCGAACGGCTGCAAACGCTCGGCCCGACCGAAGGCGTGGTGATCTATTTTCGCGTGGCGCTGCTCGCCGGCGCGATCCTGGCGATCCCCTGGATTACCTGGCAGATGTGGATGTTTATCGCCCCAGGGCTGACGCGCAAGGAACGGCGCTGGATTTTGCTGTCTTTGCCGGCTACCACGATCCTGTTTCTGGTCGGCGTGGCGTTTGCCTGGTTCTTGCTGATGCCCGCTGCACTCAATTTCCTCAGCGAATTCCAGAGCGATATTTTCGTGACAGGCTGGACTGCCGACGAATACGTGGCGTTCGTGACGGCGCTGCTGTTCTGGATCGGCGTCAGCTTTGAGATGCCGCTCATTTTCTTCATCCTGTCGCGGATGGGGCTGGTAGCTCCCGCCACGCTGCGCCAGAACTGGCGGCTGGCAGTGGTTGGCTCGGCCATCCTCGCTGCGTTGATCACGCCAACAATCGATCCTTTCAACATGATGTTGGTGATGGGGCCGCTGCTGGTGCTGTACGTGCTCAGTATTGTGTTGAGTACGATTGCCTACCGCCGGGGCGGGTTTGCGTCCAGATCGTAATTGTGCAATTTGTATGAGATAACTTGACCCTGAGTTGGTCTGGGTGCACAATTGTCGCGCTCTGAACCCGATTGCTCAGGAGTTTCACCGAACATGGCACGCACGCGCGTTATTATCATGGGCGCCGCCGGGCGCGATTTCCATAACTTCAACGTCTTTTTCCGCGATAACGAGCAGTACGAGGTCGTGGCGTTCACCGCAACCCAGATTCCCGACATCGAGGGACGCACCTATCCGCCGGAACTGGCCGGGAAGTTGTATCCACAGGGCATCCCGATTTTTGCGGAAGCCGATCTGGTGAAGTTGATCCGCGACTACCGCGTCGATGAGGTCGTCTTTGCTTACTCCGACGTGTCCCACAACTACGTGATGCACCGGGCAAGCACGGTCCTGGCTGCCGGGGCCGATTATCGCCTGATGGGTCCGGCGCGCACGCAGATCGCCAGCCGCAAGCCGGTGGTCAGCGTGGGGGCGGTGCGCACAGGCTCCGGCAAGAGCCAGACCACGCGCCGCGTCGGCGATGCGCTGCGCGAGATGGGCTACCGGGTGGCCGCCATCCGCCACCCCATGCCCTACGGCGACCTGGCAAAACAGGCCGTGCAGCGGTTCGCCAGTTACGATGACCTGGACCGTTACGACGTCACCATTGAGGAACGCGAGGAATACGAGCCGCATATCGACCGGGGAATCGTTGTGTATGCCGGCGTGGATTACGAGGCGATCCTGCGGCAGGCGGAACAGGAGGCCGACATCATTTTGTGGGACGGCGGCAATAACGACCTGTCGTTTTACAGGAGTGACCTGCACATCGTTGTCGTCGATCCACACCGCCCCGGTCATGAGCTGGCCTATCATCCCGGCGAGGCTAACCTGCGCATGGCCGATGTGGTGGTAATTAACAAAATCGATACCGCCGACCCGGCGAATGTGATGACCGTGCGGGAGAATGCCCGTGCCCTGGCTCCCCAGGCCGTGATCGTCGAAGCGGCCTCCCCGATCCTGGTTGATGACCCGGATGCCATTGTCGGCAAAAAGGTGCTGGTCATCGAGGACGGCCCGACCCTGACGCACGGCGAGATGTCTTATGGCGCGGGCATTGTTGCGGCCAAACGTTTCGGCGCGGCGGAAATCGTCGATCCGCGTCCCTATGCCGTGCGCAGCATCCGTGCCACGTTCGAGAAATATCCGTCTACCGGCCCGTTGCTCCCGGCAATGGGCTACGGCGACTCGCAACGCGCCGATTTGCAGGAGACCATCGCTGCCACGCCGTGCGACCTGGTGCTGGTGGCAACGCCGATTGACCTGTCCCGCGTCGTTCAGATGGACAAACCGCACCAGCGCGTCCGCTACGAGCTTCAGGAGATCGGGCGGCCTACTTTGGCCGACATTCTGAAGAGGAAGTTCGGCAGATAACAAGATCAGCGGCGGACTCGGTCCGCCGCCGTGATTTTAAGCCATGCCTGACGCACCTGAGAAAACCCGCCTTGCGCGCGCCGAACGACCGCTGGCGTTCCGCCGCCTGCTCAGGCGGATCGGTTTCGCCGCCGCTGCCGTCGTGCTGGCGGTGATCCTGACGCCTGTCGGGATCGGCTTTGCAACTCTGTGGGGCATCACGCGCCCGCCGTGTTCGCCCGGCCCCACGCCGGAGCAGGTCGGTTTGTCTGCCGAAGATGTCCGCGTGCCTTCGCGCCTGGGGATGGCCTTTCGCGGCTACTTTGTCCGGGGAACCAACGGCGCGACGATCATCGTCACGCCTGCTTACGGGCAGGATCGCGGCGGCTGGTTACACGAGGCGGCGGTGCTGGCGCGCGCCGGCTACAGCATCCTGACATTTGATGGCCGCCCCTGCGCTGGGATCACGCCGCACAGCCTGGGCTGGTGGGAGGCCGACGACGTGCTGGACGCGCTCGTATACCTGCATTCGCGCAGCGACGTGGACATGGCGCGCATCGGGGCGCACGGCTTTTCCCAGGCAGGCGCAACCAACCTGTTTGCCGCCGTCCGTTCCCCAGACCTGAAGGCTGTGATCGCCGAGGGCGGCTATGTCGATTACGCAGGCCAGGCGCTCGGAATCGGTTATCCCCAAGATGCCTTTACCACGTTGTTCGGTTTTGGCGCGCAGGTGGGCTACCGCGTCGCAACAGGGATGGACGTTAGCATCTTGCGGCCTATCGACGCCATTCCGCAGATCGCCCCGCGCCGCGTGCTGCTGATCTACGGCACGCTGGAGCCGATGACTCCCGGCGCGCGCGAAGCGGCCCACCTGGGCGATCACGTGCAGTTGTGGGAAGTTCCCGGCGCGGATCACGGCGACTACCTGCGGGCGGCAGGCGAAGACGAGTTCGCCCGCCGCGTGGTTGGCTTTTTTGATGCGGCGCTGGCGCAACAGTAGCAGACCGCCGTGATGAACAGGTTACGTGCGTGGTTTTTAACGCAGCGCGCCGTTTTCCCGATACAAACGCGGCAGGCGCGGCAGGAGTGAGGTTGTCACCTCATAGTTGATTGTCTCGGTCCAGCCGGCGATCTCCTCGGCAGTGATGTAGCCATCTCCCTGGCGGCCCAGCAGCACGACTTCGTCTCCCAGCTTCACCGACCCGACCAGCGAAATATCGACCACGAACTGATCCATGCAGACCCGCCCGACAATGGGAGCGCGTTTGCCGTTGATCAACACCGCCCCCCGGTTTGAGGCCAGGCGATGATAACCGTCGCCATAGCCGACTGGGATCAGCGCCACCGGCGTTTCTCGCGGTGTGATATAAGTACGCCCATAGCTGATGCTCGATCCGGCGGGCAGGGTGCGCACGCGCGCTACATGGCTTTTGATCGCCAGCGCCGGGCGCAGGGGCAGGGCGGGCGGAACCTCGCCGGATGGGCGCAGGCCATACGTCGCCACGCCGGGCCGAACCGCGTCCAGGTGCATATCCGGCAGGTCCAGGATCGTGGCGCTGTTGGCAACGTGCCGCAGGGGGATGGTGTGTCCTGCTGTTTGTGCTTCTGCCGCCACGCGCTGGAAGATGCGGAATTGTTCCCTGGTGTAGGTTTTGTCGGCCAGGTCTGCGACGGCGAAGTGCGTGTACAGCCCTTCGAGGGTCAGGTTGGGGAGTGTCGTGAGCCAGTTCAGGAAGGGCACCACTTCCTCCGGCAGCAGGCCGAAGCGCCCCATCCCGGTATCGACCTTGACGTGCACCGGCATGATCCGCCCCTGTGCGACAGCGCGGGCAGATAGTGCCTCTGCCGTCTCCCGTTCGGTTACGGCGACGGTCAGGTTGTGTGCCACGACCGCGTCCATGTCGCCGGGCGGGGTATAGCTCATCGCCAGGATCGGCGCAGTGATGCCTGCTTTGCGCAGTTCGATTCCCTCGCCTGCCCGCGCCACCGCCAACCGCTCAGCTCCGTGCTTGAGAGCCGTTTGTGCGACCTCTACTGCGCCATGCCCATAGGCATTGGCCTTGACGACGGCCATCAGCGCCACACGGGGGCCGACGTGCGTCTTAAGCGTGCGTATGTTGTGCGCAATGGCGTCCAGATCAACTTCGACGTAGCTGAGGGGCAGGTCGGCATGGTCGGGTGAAGACATCGGGCAGATCTCCTTTCTTGCAAAAACGAAGAATAGTATACACTGCCTCGCAGAAGGTGGAACTGCTGCGCTCACGCGAACGTCTTGTAGGTGTCAGTTCATGTTCAAACGACCGAAGCGAGGTGAACCGTGTTGCGAAGCCGTATATTTCCCAGTCTGCTGGTGCTTTTATTGCTGGCAGGTTTGGCCCTGGCGCTGGGCCGTGTCTGGGCGCAGGGGGATGAACCTCTGCCGCCTCACGTGATCGATGTGTGGCCGCTGCCCGGTGTTGAGTTAGCGCCGGATGAAGCTCTGACCGTGACGTTCGATCAGCCGGTAGACGCTGGCAGCGTCGAGGCTGCGTTTGTCTTCGATCCGCCTCTGGCGGGAAGTTTTGCCTGGTCCGACGCGCGGACGGTGAACTTCACGCCGCAGGGTGGCTGGCCACGCGCCACGACCTACACCGTCACCGTCGGTATAGGTGCGACCGCTGCCAATGGACTGGCATTGGAAGACCCTTATGTGTTTGAAGCGCAGACGGTCGGTGCGCTTGTGGTAGCTGCCGTCACGCCGGAAGCGGGCACGGAAGGCGTCGCCGCCGACGCGCGGATCGTCGTCACGTTTAACCGCCCGGTTGTGCCGCTGGTCTCTACGGAACAACTGGCCGACCTGCCCTCGCCGCTGACTATCGAACCCGCTGTTGCCGGGACGGGCGAATGGCTCAACACAGCGATCTACGTCTTTACCCCCGCGGAACCCCTGCGCGGCGGCACGACGTATACTGCCAGCGTCCCTGCCGGGTTGCAAAGTGTGACCGGTGCGGTGCTGGACGAAGGGTATTCCTGGTCGTTCCGCACCCTGCCGCCGCAGATTTTCAGCATCAACCCCGGCTCAGATGAGCGCGGCGTGTTGCTGGACCGTCCGGTGACGGTTACGTTCAGCCAGCCGATGGACCACGCCAGCACGGAGGAGGCGTTCTATCTGCTCTATGGCGGCGAGCGGGTCGCGGGGACGTTTAGCTGGAATGAGGACAGCACCACGCTGATCTTCACGCCTTCAGACCTGCTACGGATCGACAGCGTTTACACGATCAACATCGCGCAGACGGCGCGCAGCGCAGGGGGCGACGCCACGCTGGATGCAGGCCAGTCGCACATCTTTTACACCATCCCTTATCCCGGTGTGGATCGCACCTCCCCTGCCAATGGGGAATTCGGCGTGCGGCCCGGCGGCGGGGCCAGCATCTACTTCCGCTCGCCGATGAACACCGACACCTTCGAGGGCCGGATTGCGGTGTCCCCGGCGTCGGTGGAGTGGCATCCGTCGGTATGGGGCAACCAGTCCTTAGGAATCAATTTCGTTTCCCTGCCCAATACCACCTACACGATCACGCTGCGGGCCGGGACGGAAGACATTTACGGCAATGCCATCACGAACGACTACACCTTCAGCTACACAACCGGCGACATTGCGACCTGGGCCTACCCGCTGACCAACTACGGCCATCTTGCCCTCACCGGCAGCTACCGCGCAGACACGCGCCTGTCGATGTACGTAAGCGGCAGGCCGACGGTGGATTTCCAGCTTTACGAGATCGGCGCGGCGGACCTCAACCGCGTTTTGCGGGGCGGCTACTACTACAGCGATCAGCTTGCGCCCTGGGCCACGCCCGACCATCTGGTGCGTTCCTGGTCACAGACTTTCGATTCTGAGGGATTGCAAGGCGTCGCCAGGGAAGTGCTGCTGGCGTCGGAGAATGGCGGCGTGCTGCCGAATGGCGTCTACTGGCTGGTCATCCGCGCTCCCAATACCAACGTGTACCAGTTTGCGCTGGGGGTGGTGAACGCCAACCTGACCATCAAACGGGCGCCGGGCGAGGCGTTGATCTGGGTGACGGATATGCCCAGCGGCTCCCCGCTGCTCGAAACGACGGTCACAATTTATCACCAGGGACAGGCCATTGCGCGCGGGCAGACGGATGCCGATGGCATCTTCCGCGCGCCGGTCGATGTGCCTACGGACGATACCTTCGTCTACGTGACGGCAGAAGGGCCGGGCGTTTATGGCGTGTGGTATAGCTACAACGCGCCCTCGCTACCGGGACAGCAGGGCTACCTCTATACGGACCGCCCGATCTATCGCCCCGGCCAGACGGTCTACTTCCGGGGCGTGCTGCGCGACCGGCAGGACATGACCTACAGTGTGCCCAACCGGCGCCAGGTCGGCGTGACTATCTACGACGCCGCCGGAAGACTGCTCCATACTTCCGACCTACCCGTGACCGACTTCGGCACCTTCAGCGGTGAACTGCTGTTGCCGGAGGATGCGGCGCTGGGCGACGGTTACATCAGCACCAACTATGGCGCGTCGGTGAGCTTTACCATCGCCGAGTTCCGCGTACCGGAGTTCCAGGTGACGGTGACGCCCCAGCAGGACGAAATCTTCCAGGGACAGCCGTTGAATGCGCTGGTGGAAACCGCTTACTACTTCGGCGGCGCGGTGAGTGGCGCAGCCGTGCAGTGGACCGCTTATGGCGACCCAGCGGGCTTTAACTATACCGGACCAGGTCGCTACAGCTTCTACGACGAGACGTGGGATACCTTCTACAGTTTTCCGGTCGGCAATGGATCGGCCACGACCGACGCTAATGGCCGCTTCCTGATCACCTCGGAGAACACCCGCCCGCCCGCCCCCAGGCCGATGAATATCACTGTCGAGGCGACCATCACCGACGAAAGCGGACAGGCTATCAGTGGGCGGTCGTCGGTGCTGGCGCATCCGGCGAATATCTACGTCGGCTTGCGTTCAGACCGCTACTTCGGGCGCGAGGGCCAGCCGATGGACATCGGCCTGATCGCCGTCACGGCGCAGAGCGAGCCGGTCCCCGATAAACGCATCGACCTGAGTGTGATCGAGATCCGCTGGAGCCGCGTGCCCATCGAGGGACAGTTCGGGCGCTACCAGTGGCAGCAGGAAGAGATCGAAGTCGAAACGGCGCAGGTGATGACCGGGCCAGATGGCATGGCAACCTACACCTTCACGCCGCCTGCCGCCGGGATTTACCGTGTGCGCGCCTCGGCGCTGGACGAGTACGAGCGGCGCAACGGCAGCACGCTCCGCTTCTGGGTGACGGGTTCGCGCCCGGTGTGGTGGGGCGAGCCGTCGGAAATCATCGACCTGATCGCGGATAAGGAAATGTATCAGGTCGGCGACACGGCGCAGATTCTCATCCCCATCCCGTTCGCGGGCCGCTCAACGGTACTGATCAGCGTGGAGCGGGCGGGTGTGATGCGCTACGAGGTGCTCCGCGTGGAAGGCTCGACGCTGCTGTACGAGTTGCCCATCACCGAAGCGGATGTGCCGACCGTACACTTCACCGTGACGCTGGTCAAGGGTGTGGACGAAGAAAGCGCCAATCCCGACTACCGCACCGGCCAGATTGCCCTGAATGTGGAGCCGGTCGAACGGCGGCTGACGGTGGTGGTCACGCCGTCTGTGCCGATGGCCCAGCCGCGCGACACCGTGTCGTTCGACGTGTTGGCGACCGACGCGCACGGCGAGCCGGTGCAGGCGGAATTCGGCCTGGCCCTCACCGACAAGGCCATCCTCTCGCTGATGCCGCCCAACAGCGGCACGCTGGAAGATGCGTTCTACGGCTACCAGCCGGATTACGTCTACACAGACGTATCGATGACGTCCCTACTGGACCGCCTGACCGATCAGGCCATCGGCCTGAGGCAGGATGCCCAGGAGGAGGCGGCGGGCGAATTTGTCGCCAATTCGGACATGGTAGCAATGGCTCCGATGGCGGCCTTGCCGACGGCGACGGCAGAGGGATTAGCCGCGCCGGGCGGCGGGCAGCAGCCCGTGACGGTGCGCGAGGAATTCGAGCAGACGCCGCTGTGGAGCGCCCATGTCGTCACCGGGGCGGATGGGCGGGCGACGGTGTCCGTCGATCTGCCGGACAACCTGACCACGTGGCAGTTGGACGCCCGCGCCCTGACCGTTACCACCGAGGTTGGGCAGGCGACCACCGAGGTCATGGCGACCCTGCCGCTGCTGGTCCGTCCGGTCGCGCCGCGCTTCTTCGTCGTGGGCGACCGCGTGCAACTTGCGGCGGTGATCAACAACAACACCGGCGCAGCGCAGACCGTGCAGGCGACCTTACAAGCCGAGGGCGTGACGTTGGAAAGCGACGCCACACAATCCGTCACCATCGAAGCAGCTTCGCGGGCGCGCGTCGAATGGACCGTCGTCGCCGAGGACGTGTCTTACGTGGACCTGACCTTTATTGCTATCGGCGCAGACGGCTACCAGGATGCCACTAAACCCACCCTCGCCACCGGGCCGGATGGCACAATTCCGGTTTACCGCTATACCGCGCCGGACACGGTGGGCACGGGTGGCATCCTGCGCGAGGGTGGCTCCCGCACCGAGGCGATCACCCTGCCACCGCGCCTGGATACCGACCAGGGCGAGCTGACTGTTCACCTCGATCCGTCGCTGGCGTCGGCGGCAACCGAAGCCTTCGATTACTTGCGCAACTTCCCGCACCAGTGCATCGAGCAGACGGTGAGCCGCTTCCTGCCGAACGTGATGACCTACCGCGCCCTGCGCGATCTGGGCCTGAGCGATCCCGAACTGGAAGCGAACCTCTATACCGTTCTGGAAGAGGCCCTGGACAAACTGTCTGCCGAACAGCGCGCCGATGGTGGCTGGGGCTGGTTCTACGACATGGAAAGCGACCCGCTGGTGACGGCCTATACCTTGCTTGGGCTGGCCGAGGCGCGCGACGCGGGCTTTGAGGTCGATTTCAACATGATCGACCGCGCGGCCCACTTCGTCCTGTCCGACATGGTGATCCCTGTGACCATCGACACGCCCGCATGGCGGCTGAACCGTCAGGCATTTTATTTCTACGCATTGGCGCGCGCCGGCGGCGGCAATCTCAACAGCTATCTGGAACTGCATAACTTCCGTTTGGAAATGTCCTACGCCGGGCGGGCTTACCTGTTGATGGCTTTCCTGGAACTGTACCCGGAGCAGGGTGCAGTTGCGGAACTGGTCAGTGACCTGACTACCGGGGCGCATCTCTCAGCTACCGGCGCGCACTGGGAAGAGGAATACAACGACTGGTGGAATTGGAGCAGCAACACGCGCACGACGGCCATCGTCTTGAGCGCGCTGATTCGGGCCATGCCGCAAAGCGACCTGCTGCCCAATGCCGTGCGCTGGCTGATGGTGGCGCGGCAGGGCGATCATTGGGAGACGACCCAGGAAACGGCCTGGGCGGTGATGGCCCTGACCGACTGGATGGTGCTCACGGGTGAACTGCGCGGTAGTTACGACTACTCGCTGAGCCTCAACCGCATGCCGCTGACCCAGGCGACGGTCACACCGGAGACGGTCCGCGAAGGGCAGGTGCTCCATGTGGCGGTGCGCGATCTGCTGCGGGATGAGATCAACCGCGTGGTGGTGGCACGAAGCGAGGGCGAGGGCGCGCTGTATTATACGGCTCACCTGAACCTGCGCCTGCCCGCCGCCGAAGTGGATGCCATCAGCCGGGGAATCACGGTGACGCGCGAATACTTCCTGGCCAACGACCCGGAGCGCAATCCGATCACGCAGGCGCATGTAGGCGACGTGATCACGGTGCGCCTGACGATCACCCTGCCGGACGACATCTACTACTTCGTGCTAGAAGACCCGATCCCCGCCGGGACAGAGGGCGTGGACACCTCGTTGCTGACGACCAGTCGCCAAGTCGAGGGACCAGACCTTCAGCGCCAGTGGGAACGCGACCCGAACTGGTACTGGTGGTATTGGGGCTGGTGGTGGTTCGACCGCACCGAACTGCGCGACGAAGAAGCACGGCTCTACGCTGACTTCCTGCCGCGCGGGACGTACACCTACACCTATCAGGTGCGGGCGAGCATTCCTGGCGAGTTCCAGACCATACCCTCGCACGCCTACGCCTTCTACTTCCCGGAGGTCTTCGGGCGCACGGACGGCACGCTCTTCACGGTGTTGCCGGGTGGTGCTGAGTAAATCTGATGTAAAAATCGTAGCGGCGGCTTCATGCCGCCGCTACCCGTTATCTTGTCGTGGCGGCGGGACACGTTCCGCCGCTATTCAATCTTGGGCTGACAGCCGCCTTTCCATCCACTGCACACCGAGCGAGAGCAGGATCGTCATGGTCAGGTAGAGAAAGGCAACCGTGTTGTAAGTCTCGAAGAAGCGGAACGTGCTGGCCGAGTAGAGCTTGCCCAACTGGGTGATGTCTGGCACGCCGAGCACCGACACCAGCGACGAGTCCTTGAGCATGGCGATAAAGTCGTTGCCCAGCGGCGGCAGCACGCGCCGGATCGCCTGTGGCAGGATCACGTAGCGCATGGCCTGCCAGTAACTCATACCCAGTGCGCGGGCGGCTTCCATCTGGCCGCGTTCGATGGACTCGATCCCCGCGCGGAAAATCTCCGACAGGAAAGCCGCGTAACCGAGCGTCAACGCCAGGATGGCCCGCGCGGTGAAGTCGAAACTGCGGATCGACATTTCCGCCATCGACGTGCCGAGTGAAGGCAGCAGAGAGATGCTCAGCATCCCTTCGCCGAGCCGGTTGATCCCGTCCACCAGCGCGGGCGCACCGACGAAAGCAATGTAGTACAGCAGCACCAGCATCGGCACGCCGCGCACAATCTCCACGTATAGCGATGCCAGGTGGTAGACAACTTTGTTGCTGGAAACGCGCGCCAGCCCCAGCAACAGCCCCAGTGCCATCGCCAGGGCGTAGGCCACAATGGTCACGTACACTGTCACAACGACGCCGTTTTTGAGGGCGTTGAAAATAACCGTGTACGTTTCGTTTGTCAGAATCGACCACAGAATCAGCACGCCGAGCAAGGCAGCGATCAGCAGCCACCAGGGCAGGTGGCTCAGGCGGTCGGTCAGGGGCAGGGCGCGCGACTGACCCAGGATTTTCGGCTTTTCAGAGAGGCTCATCGGCGCGGTTGCCTTTCAAACGGTGAGGTGCGCCGCGCCGGGCAGCGCACCTCACAGAATGCTTCCGCTGGGTAAGGGATTATCCCTGCCCGCCGGAGGGGTCGTAGAGGAAGAACCACTTGTTGTCGAGGTAGCTCAGGAAGCCGTCGGTGCTCATGGCGGCGATAGCGGCGTTGACAGGTTCGACGAGGTCAGAGCCGGGGGTGAAGATGAAGCCGAAGTCCTCAGAGGAGAGGGAGTCGCCGACGATCTTGAGGGCGTCGGGGTTAGCGCCGATGTAGCCGCGTGAGGAGGCAGCGTCCATGATGGTGGCGTCCACGTCGCCGGAGATGACAGCCTGGACGGCAGCGCCGAAGTTGTCGAACAGGACGATGCGGGGGTTCTGCTCGTTGCCATCCAAGACGGTGTAGACGGCGGTGTAGAAGGGGGTGGTGCCAGCCTGGACGCCGATGAGCAGGTCAGGGTTGGCGGCGAACTCTGCTGCATCGGTGAAGCGGTCCTCGTCGGCGCGGACGAGCAAGAACTGCTCCAGGGTCATGTAGGGGATGGAGAAGTCCACCTGTTGGGCGCGTTCCTCGGTGATAGTGATGCCGTCCATGCCGATGTCGAACTGCCCCTCGGCCACTGCGGGGATCATGGCATCCCAGCCGATGACGTTCCACTCTACCACGCAGTTCAGCCGACGGCAGATCTCTGCCATCGCATCATACTCCCAGCCCATCGCCTGGCCCGTCGCCGGGTCCACGAAGTTCAACGGCGTGTAGGCGTTCTCCGTCACCGCCTGAATCACCCGCCCACCCAGATCGGGCAGAATTGGGGTTTCGCCGGAGGGGTCGTAGAGGAAGAACCACTTGTTGTCGAGGTAGCTCAGGAAGCCGTCGGTGCTCATGGCGGCGATAGCGGCGTTGACAGGTTCGACGAGGTCAGAGCCGGGGGTGAAGATGAAGCCGAAGTCCTCAGAGGAGAGGGAGTCGCCGACGATCTTGAGGGCGTCGGGGTTAGCGCCGATGTAGCCGCGTGAGGAGGCAGCGTCCATGATGGTGGCGTCCACGTCGCCGGAGATGACAGCCTGGACGGCAGCGCCGAAGTTGTCGAACAGGACGATGCGGGGGTTCTGCTCGTTGCCATCCAAGACGGTGTAGACGGCGGTGTAGAAGGGGGTGGTGCCAGCCTGGACGCCGATGAGCAGGTCAGGGTTGGCGGCGAACTCTGCTGCATCGGTGAAGCGGTCCTCGTCGGCGCGGACGAGCAAGAACTGCTCCAGGGTCATGTAGGGGATGGAGAAGTCCACCTGTTGGGCGCGTTCCTCGGTGATAGTGATGCCGTCCATGCCGATGTCGAACTGCCCCTCGGCCACTGCGGGGATCATGGCATCCCAGCCGATGACGTTCCACTCTACCACGCAGTTCAGCCGACGGCAGATCTCTGCCATCGCATCATACTCCCAGCCCATCGCCTGGCCCGTCGCCGGGTCCACGAAGTTCAACGGCGTGTAGGCGTTCTCCGTCACCGCCTGAATCACCCGCCCACCCAGATCGGGCAGTTCTCCCCACTGGGCGCGAGCGGCGGGCAACGGCGCAACCGCCAGGATCAGGGTCAGGGCAACCAGCAACGTCAGCAAATGAGTCTGGCGTAACACAGGTCCATTCCTCCTGAATTTTTCGGGCATCTTTTCGACAGTAAATGTTACCACGTCATCTTCGATGCGACACCTGATCGCTTGTGTTCATCCAAGGGGGTCGGTAGAGCGGACCAGGTGCAAGCCCTGAGCTTCAAACTGTGTCAGGGCGGCGTTTGCTAGCGCGTCGAAATCGATCTGTGGGTGAACGACCGACGAGGTGCAGTCGATTAAAAAACGCAGACGAGCAATCCTGTCTGGCTGATCAGCGAAATAGCGCATGATAGACGTGGCGGTTTCCAGTACACAGTGGCTTTTGGCCTGCCCGGCGATGTAAACCAGGTCGTAGCTGGTGAGCATCTCTAAAAACTGCCGGTTCAGGTCGCCGAACGGGTGATCGGGCACCTTCACTTCCGGTTCCAGGATAGAGTAGTTTTCTGTCTTGGGAATTGCGCCTTTGGTGAGAAAAATGGGCTGCGCCCGCCGCGCACCGGCGTGATAGGCAATGGCCTCGTACAGCGCCGGGGTCAGCGTCTGGCCAGGTGTGCCGATCATGGTATGGAAGGGCCAGATCGTCAGGATTTTCTTGGCCTGAGCTTCCAATGTCTGCACGTATCGAACCGACCATTCCGGCTCGAAGAGCGGCTTCCAGCGCCCCTGCCGCACGTCGTCCGCCGTGATCAAGGTGAACGGCGCGGGCGGGTTGCCGTCCTGGTCGGCCCACCAGGTCGGATAGAAAATCTGGATCGGCGTATGACTGTCCAGCGAGGCGGCGACTGCCGTTACCTGCCCGACATGGCGGTAAAGCCATTCAATCGTCCGTCGGGTATCGTCCACCGCGCCGGGCACGCTCAACGCGCCGTCAGGGTGGATAAAATCCACCTGGGCATCGACCAGCAACAGCAACACGCGGCGATGGTCCTGGTCGGCTGGAGATAGACCGGCAGCCTGCCCCTGGGTAACTGCCTCGAAGGTATTGGGAACGTATAGGGTTCCCACTTTAGCCGGGTCGTAAAAGCTGGGAAAGGACATCGCTTTACCTCTCGCCTCCGATTTTTCTCGAACAGCATAAAAATCCCCAGGCGCGCTATAGCGTGTACGGTACACTATAGCGTTGTGGGGATGTGCTTTCAAGGTCACGTTGTGATACCCGGCGTGTTTTCCTGCGCTACCGTTCCCTTACTCCCAGGCCGGGTGCATCTGGCAGGATCAGCCGTCCCTGTTCCCAGATCAGCCCCAGATAGGGATCATCAGCCACCAGCAGCGAGGCGTCCAGGTCGGCGTAATCGACCAGCGGGGCCAGGTGGGCCGCGGCAGTGACGCCGATGGTGCTTTCTACCATACAGCCGAGCATCACCTTCATGCCCAGCGCGCGGGCCAGAGCAATCATCCGCCGGGCCTCGCGCAGCCCACCGCATTTGGCCAGTTTGATGTTGATCCCGCCGACGATCCCGGCCAGCCGAAGCACGTCGCTGGAATCGTGGGCCGATTCGTCTGCGATCAGCGGCGGCATCCCGGCGGGGAGCCTTTCGGCCAGCGTGCGCCAGCCGTCCAGATCGTACCGGGTGACGGGCTGCTCGATGAAGAGTAAGCTGTAACGCGCCAACCGAGGAATGATCGCCAGCGCCTCATCGACACTCCAGGCAGCGTTGGCGTCCACACACAGCCGGGCGGAAGTCTCCTCAGCGGCGATCCGCACCAGCGCCTCGTCCTGATCCAGGCTGCCGGAACCTAGTTTGAGTTTAAGCAAGGGGAAGTGTTTCACTTCCCGTACGTTTTGCCGGAATTCGGTCTCATCTGCGATGCTCAGTGTATAGGTGCTGAGCGGTGCGCGGGTTGGGTTCAATCCCCATAGCCGGTAAAGCGGCTGGCCCAGACGTTTTCCCCAGCGGTCATGCAGTGCCATGTCGATGGCAGCGCGAGCGGCGGCGGGGCCTGGCGGCAGGCGGTCAAGCGCATCTTCCAGCAGCAATGGATTGCCTTCTAGAGCCTCCGCCAGAGCAGGGGAGGCTGTGTAGGCCATCACAGCGTCAACGGTTGTATCGTAATAGGGTACGATAGCTGCTGCGCCCAGGCCATCCTCAACGTGAATCACCACGTTCTGTCGTGTGGTGCTGACCCCATGCGCGATACGGAAAGGTGTACGCAGCATGAGGGTAATCGGTTTGGCGCGGATGTGCATTTTTGTCACTCCCGGTTGTGGAGAATTTGCATCGAACATGTACCCGATATACGCGAGTCGGGGACGTTTCAGAGTATACTCAAAACAGTGAGCTGGTGAACTTCTTTCAGGAGGGACAATGACCGAGTTCCGTATCGAGAAGGATTCGTTGGGTGAGCTTCAGGTTCCTGCCGATGCACTGTACGGGGCGCAGACGCAGCGCGCAGTCGAAAATTTCCCGGTCAGTGGAATGCGTCCCTATCCGGCGTTCATCTGGTCAATGGCGATGATCAAGCGGGCGGCAGCGGAGGTCAATAACGACCTGGGGCTGTTCAAAGATAAGCAGGTTGACGACCGGACAATCAATGGAGCACACCTCGCGCACGCGATCATGGCGGCGGCGGACGAAGTGATCGCAGGCAAATGGAACGCGCACTTCGTCGTCGATCCCTTTCAGGCAGGCGCAGGGACCAGCCACAACATGAATGTCAACGAGGTCATCGCCAATCGGGCCAACCAGATTCTTGGCTTCGAGATTACTGATCCGAAGAAGCCGGTCAGCCCCAACGATCACGTCAACATGGCGCAGTCTACCAACGACACCATCCCGACGGCCATTCGCCTGGGCTGCCTGTGGCGACTGGAGGAGTTGTTCCGCACGTTGCGCGATCTGTCGAATGCGCTGCGCGCCAAAGCCATCGAATTCGACGATATTGTAAAAAGCGGGCGCACCCACTTGCAGGATGCCGTCCCTGTGCGCTTGGGACAGGAATTCGGTGCGTATGCGAAGGCCGTCGAGCGTAACATGGACAAGATCATGCAGGCAGCGGAAGGGCTGCGACGTCTGGGCATCGGCGGCACGGCCACCGGCACCGCTCTGAACGCCCACCCGGAATATCACGCGCGCATGGTGAAAACACTGACTCGCCTCACGGGCATCCAGCTCTATGAGAGTGACGATCTGTTCGAGTCGATGCAGTCCATGCAGGATGCCGTGTTCTTCTCCGGCGCTCTGCGTGCCCTAGCGCAGGACCTGATCCGCATCGCCAACGACTTTCGCCTGCTCAGCAGCGGCCCAACAACGGGCCTAGACGAAATTCGCCTGCCTGCCGTGCAGCCAGGATCGAGCATCATGCCGGGCAAGGTCAACCCGGTGCTGGCCGAAATGCTCGACATGGCGATGTTCCACGTTTTGGGCAACGATCTCACTGTGACACTGGCCGCGCAGGCCGGGCAGCTTGAACTCAACGTGATGATGCCCATTATCGCCCACAATCTGTTCGAGATGATGCACGTCATTATTGGTGCGGTGAAGGCGTTCACGGAAAAATGTGTGGTCGGGCTGACGGCCAACCGCGAGAAGGCCGAGGGTTGGCTGGCGAAGAACGCCATTCTCGTCACGGCCCTGAACCCGATTATCGGCTACCTCAAGGGCGCGGAAGTCGCCAAGAAGGCACTGGCGGAAAACCGCTCAATCTTGGACGTGGTGGTCGAACTCGGCTACATGAGCGAGGCCGACGCCCGCGCCGCGCTTGACGCCCGCGCCATGACCGAAGGCGGCATCATCGGCGTCGCGGCGGGGGGGTAAGGGATTGTTGAGGTAGGGGCGCAGCATGCTGCGTCCCTACTACAGATATAGTTAAACCGTCCGCAACCAGAAGTAGCCGTAAGGCGGTAGAGTCATCTGTTCCGCCGGAGAATATTCTCGCCCGGTCAGTAGATCGGTCAGCGTTTGCCCGGCGAAGGGGCCGAGCGGTGTTTCGACCGGCGAGTCGGACAGATTGTGCAGCGCCAGCAACGTATCCCGATCGCTGGCGCGCCAGAACCCCAGCACCGACAGCGGCGCGCTTGCCAGCCAGTTAAGCGTTCCTTCTGCCAGAACGGGCAATGCCTTGAATGTCAATACCAGGTGGCGGATGGTGTTCAGCAGCGAGCCGGGTTCGTCGCGCTGTGCGGCCACGTTGACTGTCCGATAGCCGTAAACCGGATCGTCAATAACCGGAGCGTATAGATTTTCCGGTGCGGCAGTGGAAAAACCTGCGTTCAGCCCGGAATCCCATTGCATGGGCGTGCGCAGGCCGTTGCGATCTGCCAGCGAAATGTTGTCGCCCATGCCGATCTCGTCTCCGTAGTAGAGAACGGGCGTCCCCGGCAGGGTCAGCAGCATGGAGTAGAGCAGGCGGATTTTGCGTGGGTCGTTGTCCATCAGCGGGGCCAGGCGGCGGCGGATGCCCAGGTTCAGCCGCTGGCGTGGATCGGGGGCATAAAAGTCCCACATAAAAGCGCGCTCTTCCGGCGTGACCATTTCCAGCGTCAGCTCGTCGTGGCAGCGCAGAAAGGTGCCCCACTGGCAGTTGGCGGGGATGGTGGGGGTGTCGGCCAGGATGTTCACGATACTGGTGCGATCGGCCTTTGCCAGTGCCATGTACAAGCGGGGCATAACCGGGAAGTGGAACGCCATATGGAACTCGTCGCCGTCGGCGAAGTATGGACGCAGGTCGTTAGGCCACTGGTTTGCTTCGGCCAATAGCACCGCGCCGGGATAGTGCTCGTCCACGAAGCGCCGCATCCGCTTAAGATATTCGTGTGTTTCCGGCAGGTTTTCGCAGTTGGTCCCTTCGCGTTCGTAGAGGTAGGGCACGGCGTCCACGCGCAGCCCGTCCAGCCCCAGGTCCATCCAGAACTTCACCACGTCCAGCA
This sequence comes from uncultured Anaerolineae bacterium, assembly GCA_964529715.1. Classification (GTDB taxonomy): domain Bacteria; phylum Chloroflexota; class Anaerolineae; order Aggregatilineales; family Ch27; genus CAZGXI01. Next base: position 97,413 of record CAZGXI010000009.1, read on the forward strand.
TGGCCTGCTGAACCTTTGGGTTGTCATAGTTGAGGTCCGGCTGGCTGCGGAAGAAGCGATGCCAGTAGTATTGCCCGCTGGCCGGGTCGAGCGTCCAGTTAGAAGGCTCACTGTCGCAGAAGATCACGCGCGTCCCGGCGTAGCGATCCGGTGTGTCGCTCCATACGTAGTAGTCACGCAGCCGCGAATCGCGGGATCGCCGCGCCATGCGGAACCAGGGATGTTGCTCAGAAGTGTGGTTGATCACCATGTCCAGGATCAGGCGCATGTTGCGCGCGTGCATCTCATCCACCACCAGCCGGAATTCTTCAATGACGCCATAGTTGGGATGGATGCCGTAGAAACTGGAAATATCGTAGCCGTCATCTTGGAGGGGAGAAGGATAAATCGGCGTCATCCAGACACAATCTACGCCGAGCCATTGCAGATAATCGAGCTTTTCCAACAGCCCGCCGAAATCACCCCAGCCATCGCCGTTGCCATCGGCAAAGGCGCGGAGATAAAGCTCGTAAAAGACGGCATTTTTGTACCAGGTCATGCCAGACAGTCCTTATCGCGTGTGTCGGGAAAATAGCCAGTGGAAGTTACGCGGATGCGCCGCCGATAGCGGGCATTATACTCTCATCTTGCTGGTGCTGGAATCGCACAGCGGCGGACTTGGCCCGCCGCTGTCACATGGTTTAGCCCTACCTGCCGCGCGATCTCACGATTGGGCCAGCAGCAGCTTGACATACTGGGCGCGCTCGAAGGCGTCGGGATCGGGGACGTTCTTCTGGCTGAGATTGCCCCGGAAATCGTCCAGTGTCTCGTAGCCTTTCTCGTCCATCCAGTTTTGAAGATGGATGAGCATGGTCGAGAGGTAGGGGATGCCGTTCTTGAGCAGCGTGGCTGCCATTTGCACCACACTCGCCCCGGCCAGCAGCCCTTTGACCACGTCCCGCCCGGTGTGTGCCCCGGTGTTCAACGCCAGATCCAGACTTGTGCGCCCATAGAGGATGGCAACCCATCGCAGCGGCAGCTTGAGTTCTGCCGGCGTGCTGAGGACCATCTCGCTGTGCAAACTTTCGCTGTCAGGGTCAATATCGGGCTGGAGGAAGCGGTTGAACAGCACCACGCCTTTCACACCGCGTTTTTCCAATTCCCGGACTACATTCGCAGGAGCCGTGAGAAACGGACTGAGCTTGACCGCCAGCGGCAACGACACTTCTGCCCGGATGCGTTCAACAATGTCATACAGCCGGTTCTCGATAACACTGCCGGGCGTGTCGGGGTCAGTGGGGACGATATAATAGTTGATTTCCAGGCCGTCCACACCGGTGCCCGCTAACTGCCGCGCGTAATCCACCCATGCGCCGGGAGTGACGGCGTTCAGGCTGGCAAACAGGGGCATCTGCACGGCTTTGCGGGTCTTTTCCACCCACATCAGGTGTTCTTTGGGGCCGCCGTGTTTGAGTTGCGGATAGTAAGATGTGGATTCGGCATAGCCGTCGGCGCCGGACGCCAGGAATTCGGCCAGCGCCTGGCGGTCATATTCAATCTGCTCCTCAAACAGCGAACGGATGACCAGTGCCCCGGCCCCTGCCTCTTCAGCCATCTTGACGCGATCTACGTAGCTGGAAATTGAACTTGCAGCCACGACCAAGGGATTTTTTAGGGAAACACCCAGGTAGGTGGTAGAGAGATCAACCATGCGGTTTGACTCCTTGTAAGGTTAGCAGGTTGAGATTATGAGTCGCCCTATCTTACTTTACTTTACGCCCCCGGTCCATTTTCCAGAAGTGATAACTGACACTAAAACAGTGCTGATTTTCACTTCTGAGGCATAGTGTTCGGTGTTAGGCTATGACAATGGATTTGTTGTGTCCGATAACCATTCAGGAAGGGTCTGGCATGGCCGATAAACAAACGCGGCACTTTGTCACCATTGATGCCAACACGGCGGTGGCTCATGTGGCCCATGCTGTGAGCGAAGTGATTGCCATCTATCCCATCACTCCCTCCTCACTGATGGGCGAACTGGCTGACGAAAAGTCAGCGATGGGCGAAAAAAATATCTGGGGCACCGTTCCCCAGGTCGTGGAAATGCAGTCTGAGGGCGGGGCCGCCGGCGCGGTTCACGGTGCGCTGACAACGGGGGCGCTCTGCACGACTTTTACAGCCTCGCAGGGCTTGCTCCTGATGATCCCCAATATGTACAAGATTGCCGGTGAATTGACACCGGCTGTGTTTCATGTGGCCGCCCGTGCGCTGGCTGCCCAGGCGCTCTCCATTTTCGGCGACCACTCCGATGTCATGTCTGTGCGCGCGACCGGGTATGCGCTGCTGTGCTCCGGCAATGCCCAGGAGGCGATGGACCTTGCCCTGGTTGCTCATGCTGCTACGCTTAAGGCGCGTGTGCCGTTCGTACACTTCTTTGATGGCTTCCGTACTTCCAGTGAAGTGATGAAGGTCGAGGAACTGACCTTCGACGATATGCGCGCCATGATCGACGAGGACCTGGTGATCGCCCACCGGATGCGTGGCCTGTCGCCAGATCGTCCGGCGATTCGCGGCACGGCCCAGAACCCCGACGTGTACTTCCAGGGCCGCGAAACGGTGAACCCCTACTACCTCAAAGCGGGCGCCATTGTCCAGGAATATATGGATCGGCTGGCTTCCCTGGTGGGCCGGAGCTACCATCTGTTCGATTACTATGGTGCGCCGGATGCCGACCGCGTGGTCGTGATGATGGGGTCCGGCGCTGAGGCCATGCACGAGGTCGTGGAATACCTGAATGCGCAGGGCGAAAAGGTCGGCGTGATCAAGGTGCGCCTGTACCGGCCCTTCGTCTCTGAGGCGTTCGTGGCTGCGCTACCCAAGACGGTTAAGCGCATCGCCGTGCTGGATCGCACCAAAGAACCGGGCGCGTTGGGCGAACCGCTGTATCTGGATGTGACCGCGGCCTTGGCCGAAGCTCTGGCGAACGGCCAGATCGGGGCAATGCCGCAGGTCTTTGGTGGGCGTTATGGCCTGGGGTCGAAGGACTTCACCGGCGGCATGGCGAAGGCCGTGCTAGATAACCTGCGCGCGCCGCAGCCCAAGAATCACTTCGCCGTCGGGATTATCGACGACGTGACCGGTGCCAGCCTGGATTGGGATGAGACCTTCGACAGTGAAGGGCCGGGCGTGCATACCGCCATGTTCTATGGCTTGGGGGCTGACGGTACGGTTGGCGCGAACAAGAACACCATCAAGATTATCGGCAAGGCGACGGACTTTTGGGCGCAGGGTTATTTCGTCTACGACTCCAAGAAGTCCGGCTCAATGACCGTCTCACACCTGCGTTTCAGCAAGCGCCCGATCCGCAGCACTTACCTGATCCGCGAGGCGGATTTCCTGGCCTGCCATAACTTCAGCTTCCTTGAGCGATACGATATGCTCAGCCACCTCAAGCAGGGCGGTACCTTCCTGCTCAACAGCCCCTACAGTGCGAGCGAGGTGTGGGAGCACTTGCCCGCCGAGGTGCAGCAGGCGTTGATCGAGAAGCAGGCCCGCTTTTATGTCATCGACGCCCTGGGTCTGGCGAAGTCGCTCGGCCTGGGTGGGCGCATCAATACGACGATGCAGGCGGCCTTTTTCGCCATTTCCGGCGTGCTGCCCGAAGATCAGGCGCTGGAGATGATCAACCTGGCAATTGAGGATACCTATGGCGACAAGGGCCAGAAGATCGTGGATATGAACATCCGCGCCGCCTCGCTCGCCCGTGAACGTATCCAGCAGGTCCAGATTCCGAACGCTGTCACCAGCAAGATACGGATGCGCGAGGCGGTCCCGGCGAATGTGCCGGACTTCGTCAGGAACGTCACAGGCGAGATCATTGCCGGGCGCGGCGACCGGTTGCCTGTCTCGGCTATGCCTGCGGATGGCACTTTCCCGGTGGGCACGACTAAGTATGAGAAGCGCAACATCGCCACCGAAATCCCGGTGTGGAATCCCGATGTGTGCATTCAGTGTAACCAGTGTTCGTTTGTCTGTCCGCACGCCACCATCCGCGTCAAGATTTACGACGCGAAGTACGCCAACGGCAATGCCCCGGCAACATTCAAATCGACGGATGCTAAGGGCAGGGAGTTCGCCGGAATGCGTTACACCGTCCAGGTGGCGCCAGAAGATTGCACCGGTTGCGGCCTGTGTGTGGAAGCCTGCCCGGCCTATGAGAAGGTCGGCGGTCAGAAGACGGAGCGCAAGGCGATCAACATGGCTCCGCAGCCTCCTTTGCGCGAAGCCGAGGCCCGTAACTGGGATTATTTCCTGTCGATCCCAGACCTGGACCCGACCACGTTCAATCGCTTCACCGTCAAGGGATCGCAATACCTCCCGGCGCTGTTCGAGTTCTCTGGTGCGTGCGCCGGCTGTGGTGAGACTCCCTACATCAAGCTGGTGACGCAGCTTTTCGGCGACCATACCGTGATCGCCAACGCCACCGGTTGTTCGTCTATCTACGGCGGCAATCTGCCGACGACCCCCTACACGGCCCGTGCTACTGATGGACGCGGCCCGGCCTGGTCAAATTCGCTCTTTGAGGATAACGCCGAGTTTGGCCTGGGAATGCGGCTGACGATCAATAAGATGAACCAGTTTGCCCGTGAGCTGTTGGAGCAGGCCCCAGTTGACGCGGCGCTCAAGCAGGCTATTCTGGATGCTGACATGAGCACACCGGAAGGCATCGAGCAGCAGCGTGTCCGTGTCGAGCAGCTCAAGAGCGCGCTCAAGAACGACGACAGTGACTTTGCCAGACGCCTGCTGGTCGTCGCCGACTATCTGGTGCGCAAGGTCGTCTGGATCTTCGGCGGGGATGGTTGGGCGTATGACATCGGCTACGGTGGGCTGGATCATGTGCTGGCTTCCGGGCAGGATGTGAATGTCTTGGTGCTGGACACCGCCGTGTATTCCAACACTGGTGGGCAGATGTCGAAGGCCACGCCGCGCGGCGCGATGGCGAAATTTGCCGCCGCCGGGAAGCCGGTCCGTAAGAAGGACCTTGGCCTGATCGCTATCAGCTATGGCAACATCTATGTGGCGCAGGTGGCTTTTGGCGCCAACATGACCCAGACCGTACGTGCCATGCAAGAAGCGGCGGCTTACCCCGGCCCATCCATCCTTATCGCCTACGCGCACTGCAAAGAGCAAGGCATCGACAACTTGAAGGGGCTTGAGCTTCAGAAGCAGGCAGTCGAGAGTGGCTTCTGGCCGCTTTACCGCTACAACCCGGCTGTGCCGGAAGGCAAGAACCCCTTCACTCTCGAATCGAAGATTGAGATCGAGGGCCTGGAAGACTTCATGTACAAGCAGGGGCGCTTCAACGTCCTGCGCAAAGTGGACCCCGAACGCGCTCAAATGCTGCTGGAACTGGCCCACCAGGACGTAATTGCACGTTGGAATCAGTATCAGGCCCTGGCGCAGGCCAAAGGTTAGGTGAGATCTGGGCTAACTGCCGTGATCGGAGATCGCCCACCGGGACACCCCGGTGGGCGCTTTTTCTGTAGCCCAATCGGGCAAATCATGGTAACATCGTCTACCATTACTGACGACGCGAGGAAACCGTCTGATGCGCGTTCTGATCATCTCAGACATTCACGCCAATCTGAGTGCTTTTGAAGCTGTTCTCAAGGATGCCCAGGGCGATTGGGACTACGTCTGGTGTCTCGGCGATGTGGTCGGCTACGGCCCCGATCCGAATGAATGCGTGGACCTGCTGCGTTCCCTGCCGCATCTGGCGCTGGCCGGAAACCATGACTGGGCCGCGTTAGGACGGCTCGACATCCGTACCTTTAACAGCGATGCCCGTAAGGTCGTGACCTGGACGGCAGAAACACTGCGCCCAGATAACATCGACTATCTGGCGGCACTGCCCACGACCTTTGTGCTGGGACCGTATACCTTGGCGCATGGCAGCCCACGCGAACCGGTCTGGGAGTACATCCTAGACCCGTTGATTGCCGCACTGAACTTTCCACATTTTGAGACACCTTACTGCCTCGTCGGACACACACACACTCCTGTGACCTTCGAGTTGCTTAATGAACACGGCGAGACCGAGTCGATGCAGCCGGTTTATCGCAGACCCCTGCCGCTCAATGGACGCCGTAGGATCATTAACCCCGGTTCGGTTGGTCAGCCCCGCGATTCTAACCCCGATGCAGCCTATGCGCTGTTGAACGTCGATAAGTCGATCCTGGAGCATCGCCGTATTCCTTATGATATTGGCGTTGTTCAGGAGCGGATGCGCCGGGCCGAAATGCCAGAACGGTTAATCGCACGGCTGGAACACGGTTGGTAGCTCCATGAGCGTGAAATGCATACGGGCAAGGAGCATCCAGTGGCATATGACTTTGACTGGTCCGCTCAGCGGGTGATTGTGACAGGGGGGTATGGCTTTCTGGGCAGGCATCTCTGCGCGCGCCTGAATGCCCTCGGCTGTGGCGGCGTTTACCCGATCAGTGCTGCTCATTATGACCTACGTGAGCAGGTTAGCGTTCAGCGGCTGTACGCCGATTATCCTGACGCAACCATGGTTGTTCACCTGGCGGCGACCGTCGGCGGTATCGGCGCCAACAGTCTCCAGCCGGGCACATTTTTCTATGACAACCTGATCATGGGCATTATGCTCATGGAATATGCCCGGCGCGCCGGCGTGCCGAAATTTGTCAGCATCGGCACGATTTGCTCCTATCCCAAATATACGCCCGTCCCGTTCCGTGAAGAAGACCTGTGGAACGGCTACCCAGAAGAAACCAACGCGCCCTACGGATTGGCGAAGAAAATGCTGCTGGTACAGGCGCAGGCCTACCGGCAGGAGTTCGGCTACAACGCCATTCATCTGCTGCCGGTCAATCTCTATGGCCCCGGCGATAACTTTGACCCGGTCTCTTCGCACGCCATCCCGGCGATCATCAAGAAGATGTATGATGCCCAGCAGGCCGGCACGGATCACATCGTCCTGTGGGGTGATGGCACGCCGACCCGTGAGTTTCTCTATGTCGAGGATGCCGCCGAGGGAATCGCACTGGCGATGGCCCGCTATAACGACTCCGACCCGGTTAACCTGGGGGCCGGCTTTGAGATCAGTATCAAGGACCTGGCCACCCTGATCGCGCAACTGATGGATTTCACAGGCGAGATTCGCTGGGATACGTCCAGGCCGGGCGGTCAGCCGCGCCGGATGCTCGATACGACACGCGCCTGGGAGCGGTTTGGCTTCCGGGCCAGGACCGACTTTCGCACTGGCTTGCGGCGGACGATTGATTGGTATCGGGAAGCGCGCGCACGTGGCGAGTTGCCCTAAAACGGCCCACTTTGAATGCATCGACTGGTGTTGATCGGCCTGCTGCTGGTGGCTTTCTGGCTGCGTCTGGATGACCTCGATGTGCAGCCGCCCGGCGTCAGCAACGACGAAGCCGTGAACGTTGTGGACGCTTTCCACATCAGCCGCACGGGTAATTTTCCCTTATACGAGGATTTTGGGCGTCCTGAACCGCTCTACCGTCTGTTTCTGGCATTAGGGACATCGTTGCTGGGACCGGGCGTGTGGACGTGCCGTTTGGTGTCTGCCCTGTTCGGCCTCGTGACGGTCGCCCTGGCTCAGTGGGCTATGCGCTGCTGCCTGCCCGATCTCGATCCGCGTACCCGGCGCGTGGCGGGTTTTGCGGCGGCTGGCGCGCTGGCGGTGGCATTGAGTCATGTCGCCCTGTCGCGGGCCGTGTATCGCGGTATTGTGCAGCCGCCTGTGATGCTCCTCTTCGTGGGATTTCTGCTGCGCGGGTTCGAGCATGGCCGTCGGCGTGATTTTATCCTGGCCGGCCTTTGCCTGGGCATCCTGATGTATACCTATACAGCGGCGCTGGTTCTGCCGTTGTCGCTGGCTGCCGTTGGGTTGAGTCTGTTGTTTTTCCGCCGTCGGGCGTGGCGGACCTGGCTTCCCGGCCTGATCGTGCTTGGCGTTGTGTTTGCCGGGCTGATCGCGCCCCTCGGCCTGCGCCTGCTGGCTTACCCGAATACCGTGCTCGGACGGACAGCAGCGGTCAGCGGTGACCTGGAATGGGATTGGGGCGCTCGCTGGAGCGGCCTGGTCGCCCAGTTTTTCACGCGGGGGGATGTGAACCCTCAGTACAATGTGGAAAGCGTGCCATTGTTGCCGCCGGGGTTTGAGGTGCTCTTTGTGCTCGGCCTGCTGGCGCTGGTAGTTCGCCTGCGACGGCCGTCATCGGTGCTGATCATGCTGCTGCTGGTCCTGGCGGCGATTCCGGTGCTGGCTTCGGACGAGATTCCGCACGGGCTGCGCATCATGGGGGAATTCGCCGTCTTTCCGCTGGTTATTGGCGCCGGAGTCGGCGCGATCAGCGCATTTGGCCTTGTGGCGCTGGGCAGATTCCGCACTGCTCTTTCGCACAACTGGCTGATGGTTGTGGTGTTCCTGTTCCTGACGGTGCTTATCGTGAGTGATGCGGTTTACGCTCGACGGACCTATGCCGCCTATTGGGAGCAACCTTACACCTGGCGCGTGCATGATCGCGATCTGCAACATAGTGAGTGGTTCTTCCGCCCGGATCGGCGCGAGTTTGCCCGCTGGTTAAGTGCGCAGCGAGGCCCGCTGCTGGTCCCATTGACAGAACTCAATGCGCCTACGACGCGCGCCTGGCTGCTGCGCTCTTATCCTGACGTGGCGACGGCGGGGGATGCGTTCGCCATTCCCGCCGACACGCGCATCGTCGTGCCCTGGTCGTTGGAACTGGGCGACCTGCGGCGCGCGACGCGGCATTATGCCCTGCTGCAAGACGGCACGATCACGCTGTTGCCGCCGTTTTCTGACGAGACACACGCTGTGTTGTTGGAAGACATCGACTCGATGGAAGCGGTCCGACGGGCGAACGGCGACCTGCTGGCGCGCGTCGGACGGCTGCCGGACGGTCTGACGTTGGCCTTCGAGCCGCCCGTGCAGGCCGAAGACGGCGCGGCCCTGGCATCTTTTGGCGGCGAGGTAGCATTGCTGGCCTGGCGTGGCCCAGATATTCTGGCAGAAGAAGCGCAGTCCCTTACCTATACCCTGGATTGGTCTGCCCTGCGACGCCTGGGACATTACTACAGCGCCTTTTTGCAGCTTCAGACCCAGTCCGGTGAACGGATTGCCGGGGACGACGTGGAACTATGGCGCTGGTTGTATCCGACCAATGTATGGCAGGTTGGAGATGTCGTGCCGGATACGCACGTGCTGGAAATGCCCGCCGACCTGCCGCCGGGCGCATACCGGCTGGTGGCAGGGGTCTATCCGGTGGTCGGTGGGTGGTTGCCTGTTTTTTCGCCGGACGGCGATCTGCTCGGCGACGCGGCGACGATAGGCTGGGTAAAAGTCCCGCAACGTGAGCCGCTTCCTTCAGAGCCGAGGGCGCTTGCGGTGGATGCGACTTTAGGGAATCTCTTTGCCCTGCGCACTGCGAGCGCCACCTATCTCGACGATGGGCGTGTCCGCCTCGTGCTGGAATGGGAATCGTTGGCGCAGCGGCCTGCCGTCGATGCAACTATCTTCGTCCATGTAACGGGAGCGGATGGGCAAAACGTCGCACAAGACGACGCGCGGCCCTGGGGCGGGCAGTACCCGACCTTCATCTGGGAGATGGGGGAGCGTGTCAGGACCGAGCACCTGCTTGATCTACAAGGTGCGCCGGTGGATGATTTGCGCGTGTTCGTGGGCATGTACACGCTGCCAGTTGTGTCGCGCCTGGCCGTCATTCAGGATGACGCACCTACTTCAGATGCGCGCGTAAGTCTTGGGGCGCTGGACGTGCTTTTGCAGGACAGATGAGCAACAGAGGATACATTTGCTTTGCCGCGTCGTATCAGTCGGTTCACCTTGATTCTGGTCGAAGTTTCATTGCTGTTGGCATTGATCCTGGCGCTGGACTTGCAGCCTTTCCTGCGTGGCGGCCTTGGTTGGCAGTGGCCTTATGAGCCTGTGCCGCTGGCGCGCGCCGTGCCGCTAATCGTGGGAACGGCTATCTATCTCGTTGGCGCGTGGCTGCTGGTTAAGCGAACCCAACGCGCTGCACCTGTGCTGATTTGGAGCGCCATCGGCGTTGTGGCGCTTTCGCTGGCGGTGTTGCTGTTGCGTGCCGACGACGTGCTCTATGAGTTGTTTGCCCGCACGGTCTCTGGTCTTGTGACCGGGCCGCACCTGGCCGGGGCGCAGGTGGATTGGGCTGGCGGGGAGTGGCGCGATTGGCCCGCCGTGATGCGCGCTATTTTTCAGCAGAGCGGACATGTGGCGCTCAGTCCGCCAGGCCTGCCGATGTGGTATGGCCTCCTGAATGCCCTCCTGGGCGTTGCGCCGGGCGTGGCCGATCTGTTACATCGCTCACTGTTGCCTTATCAGTGCCACAACTTCATGCTGCTGGCGTATTCGCCCGCTGAGTGGGCGTCGGCCTGGTTCGGCATCCTGATGCCGTTGTGGGCGGCGTTGGCGGTTTTTCCGTTGTATGGGGTGGCGCGGCGACTGGGCGGTGTGGAAAGCGCGCGCCGGGCCGTGATAATGTGGCCGTTGGTTCCTGCGCTGGTCATGTTCGGTGGGACATGGAACACGTTTTACCCACTATTGAGCCTGACCGCTTTCTGGCTGCTGCTGGTGGGACTGGATCGCCCGCGTGGAGCGGCCTGGTTTGCTGCATCGGGCTTGCTGATGGGCCTGATGAGTTTTGCAAATTTCTCGCTGGTTCCCTTAGTGGGGCTGCTGGGGTTTTACACGCTACTGCATTATCTTTGGAACGAACGGCGCACTGCTGCGCCGCCGCCCTGGACGCGCCCGTTGCTTGTCGGGCTGTGGTTTGGGGCGGCGCTGGGCGTGCCCTGGATTATTCATGCCCTGGCCGGCGGATCGTCGCCCTTCGATATTCTCCGCACGGCGTTCGGCTGGCATCTTGCCCTGGACCGCCCTTACCTGCCCTGGCTGTGGATGCATTCGTGGGAATGGCTGCTGATGACCGGGATTCCGCCCGGCGTGGTATGGCTGGTGGGGGCGGGGCGGCGGTTGCGGCGCTGGCGTGAATCCGGGCCGGTGCTGGGGGTGGCGCTGTTGCTGGCGATGGTTGTTTTGATCCTTAGCGGCACGGCGCGCGGCGAAACGGGCCGTGTATGGCTGTTCTTTTCGCCTTTTGTGTTGATTGCGGCTGCTGGGGAAGCAGGCCGTCGGGATGGAGAAATTGGAGATAACGGAAATACCGACCTCACCGGGGCGTTGATCAACCTCTCTCAGGCTGCCTTGATGATCGCTTTGGCGGTGAGCTGGCCAGTGATCGGGCTGGGGGATAGCATTACTCCCCCGCCGCAGCCGCCCGGTGGGGCAGAAGTTTCCCGGCCAGCCGATGTTGTGTTCGCCGAGGCATTCCGGCTGGTCGGGTGGGATGCCAGAGTAGAGGACCGGCGTGTTGTGCTGACCCTCAACTGGCAGGCTGACGCAACGATGACGACGCCTTACTGGTTTTCGGCATTGCTGGTTGCCCCCAACGGCGTGCCGTTGCCAGAAGCGGTTGTGTGGCAGCCGCTGGCGACGCACTATCCTACCACTTGCTGGAGGCCGGGCGAGCAAGTCGGCGACACGGTGATACTTTCCCTGCCGCCGGATGCCATGTCGGGCGAATGGTGGGTCAGCCTGGCGGCGTTTGCTGACCCGAACAACGCCCTCGACCGTCTGCCGGTTCGTCTGCCAGATGGTACAACCGACACGCAGGTTGGGTTGGGGCCGGTGACTGTTCCTGATCGATAGCCCGTCGGCTTGTTACGCAACACGTTACGGCGCCGCTGTCGGTGTGGGAGCGCGGGCGTCATAGCGCCAGATCAGCGTGTACGTGCCGGGCGGAGAGCTTGCCGCTGCGCTGATTGCCAGGGCAAAACGCCCGGTCTGTGGCGCGATCACCTGCCGGATCGCGGCGTTTAGCCCTCCACCGCTGTTGTCGTCCACGCGGATTACCTGTCCGTTGGGCGCGACGAGTTCCAGGATGGGGTTGAACGCGCCGTCGCCGGAGACGGCAGCGGCGCTGATCACGTCGCCCAGCGTCAGGTCGAGTGTCCATGCGTCGCGCACGCCGCGCCGGTCGAGCATCCCGGTGTACACGGTATCTGGCAGCGTATACCCCTGTGCGCGTTCCAGAAAGGTCAGTCCTTCGCCATAGGCGATGGCGTATTCGCCGGTCGTTTGACCACCTGCATCCCGTGCAAAGAGGATGTAAGCGCCCGTTGAGGGCAGCGTGAGGCCAATCACTACGGCGTCAGGCAGACCTGGCACCGTCTCGCCACGCGCCAGCACGTCTCCTGCAGGGCTGTAAAGTTCAAAATAAGGAATGACGGCGCTGCCGGGCGATGGACTCATGCCGACGGTGATCAGGCTGCCTGCTTCCCCGAAGATGGCGTAGCGGTCGATCTCGCCGGCTAGATCAAAGCGGCCCATGAAAACCTGTCGCTGCTGCAACAACTGTGTGCCTGATTCTGGCAGCGGTGGGGCAGGGGTAGGCAGGCCTAACGGCGGCGGCGCAAGATCGGCAGTGACGACGATTGACGTTGCCAGCGGCGGCGCTGGAGGGATACTGCTGGCATCGGCAGGAACGGCAATGACCGGGCCGCTTGTCGGCAGGATCGCGCCAGGAAAGGGCGTCGCCGTTATGGCAGGCGGCAGCACGGCTGGCGTCGGGATGAGAGTGGGGATGGTTGTCGATGTGCACCCGCCTGCCAGCAGGATCAACAGGCCGCAGGCGATCCGTCGCTGCCAATCGTGTGTGTTCATCGCTGCGCGCCCCGCAGAACCTGTGTGTATACAGCAAGCGTGGACTCAGCGGTCTGCCGCCAGCGGAAGCGCGTGGCCCGGCCCAACCCCAGGTTGCGCAGTTGCGCCGCCAGCGGCGGCTGGTTCAGAATGCCCAGGATGGCGCCGCCCATTCCCCGCGCATCGTCCGGTTCCACGAGAAAAGCTGCCTCGCCTGTGATTTCGGGAATAGAGGATGCCTCACACGCCACCACTGGCGTACCGGAGGCCATCGCCTCCAGCGGGGGCAGGCCGAAGCCTTCGTAGCGGCTAGGGAAGACGAATACCTCTGCCAGTCGGTAGAGGGAGGGTTTATCGGTCTCGTCGATCTCACCCAGCCAGCGCACGTATTCGCCGATCCCCAACTGCGCGATATAGGCTGGTAGGTCGGGGAACCGCGCACTTCCCCAGGTGGCAGGTGGACGGCCTGCCAGAATCAGGGGGATTTCCTGTCCCATCGCCTGTCCGACATAGGTATAGGCCAGCAGCAACGTGTGCACGTTCTTGCGCGCATCGAACCCGCCCAGATAAAGCACGAACCGTTCTGGCAGATCGTACTTTTTTCGCACGGTGGCATCTTTTTCCGCGCCAATGGCTGGGTGAAACTGTTCCCCTGCCGCCAGCAACACTGCCGTTACGCGATCGGCAGGGATGCCCAGCCGAGACACGATCTCTTGTTTTGACGCCTCTGAATCGGTGAGGACATGCGCTGCGCCTCGCGCGCTCGCTGCTGCCAGACCGGTGTAGAGCCGGGCCAGTGGGCCGCCCCGGTAGACGGGCATGGCGAGGGTGATGATGTCGTGCACGGTCGTGACGACTGGCACGGGTGACAACAACGGCGGTCCCCAATACGGGACATGCGCCAGGTCTGCTCCCAGATTTGCTGCTGCCCTGGGAAACCCGATCTGCTCGAACCAGACCTTGCCCAGGTCGCCGCCGAAACGCGCCGGGGCATGGGCTACGCTCACATCCGGCGGCAAAGCCTCTGCCTGCATGACGTGTGGCGGCAGCACAAGCGTCATCTGCGGCGCGTTGGGAAGACTCTGCAAAGCGTGCAGCAGTTCGCGCGTGTATTGGCCACTGCCGGTGTCGGGACGATCCCAAAACCAACCGTTGAAGGCGACGTGCATGGCCGTTTATGATTCGTTGTACCCGTGCGGGTGGCTGCTATGCCAGGCCCAGGCTGTCGCCACAATGGTCTTAAGGTCTGGATAGCGCGGCTGCCAGCCGAGTTCATCGTTGATCCGCTCGGACGAGGCGATCAGGATCGGCCCGTCGCCGGGGCGGCGTGGGGCTTCTTCCACCGGAAAATCGATGCCTGTCACCGCGCGCGCCACATTGACCACCTCGCGCACGCTGTACCCCTGGCCGTTGCCGATGTTGTAGGTCATTTCCGGGCGTTCGTCCAGGGCGTCCAGCGCCAGCACGTGCGCCTGAGCCAGGTCCTCCACGTGGATGTAGTCACGAACACACGATCCGTCTGGTGTGGGATAGTCGGTGCCGAAGATCAACGCTGCCGGGCGCTGACCGAGCGGCACTTGCAGCGTCAGCGGGATCAGGTGCGTTTCTGGGGTGTGCGCCTCGCCCCGGATGGCGCGCCCTGCGTCGTCTAGCATGGCACCGCAGGCGTTAAAGTAGCGCAGAATACAGTAGCGCAGCCCAGCGATCCGCGCATACCAGCGGATCATTTGCTCGATCATCAGCTTCGTTTCGCCATAAACATTGGCTGGGCCGTAAGGATCGTTCTCGCTCAGCGGGCTGTTCTTACTGGCGTATACCGCTGCCGTTGAGGAAAAAACCAGCCGCCGGACGCCATGTGTGATCATCGCGTCTAGCAGGGTTTGGGAGCACACTACATTGTTGTAGAAGTATTTGCCCGGCAGCTTCATGCTTTCTCCGGCTTCGATGAAGGCGGCGAAGTGCGCCACCGCATCGAACCGGCGACTTTGAAACAGCACATCCAGCGCGGCCCGGTCGCCAATGTCGCCCCGGATGAAATCCGCTTCCGGCGGAACGGCGGCTCGGTAACCCCGGCTGAGGTTGTCGTAGACCGTGACCCGGTGTCCGGCCCGGATAAAATACGCGGCGGTGACGGAACCAATGTACCCGGCGCCGCCGGTGACCAGAAGGTGCATACGTGCTCCTGTGCGTAGTCAGTGAACCCGCAACTTCAAAGGTGTGATTATCTCTGTCTCACTTCAAAAGCGCCAGCCCTATGTCAGCACCGCTGCGACGAAAACGATCACCATCGCCAGCGTGAACCCAAATTCGACGACTGTTGTTAGCAGCCAGCCGCCGAAGGTGCCGCTGCCTGCCGTCAGGGCCTGTCGCCAGTTTTTGTGGATGAGCAGTTCGGTCAGAAATGCGCCCAGCACGGCCCCGATCAGGCCACCAAAAGGTGGAAAAAGGACCAGCCCAACCAGTCCTGCGAGCAGGCTTATGGCGGCGCTTAGACAACCACCCCCACCTGCTTTGACGCCGAATACCTGTACCCAGAGGTTGGCCGTTGAGCCGACGATCATCATTCCGGTGAGTGCGATCAACCCGATCCAGCCGAGCGTTGCCTGCTGGTCGGCCAGCGCGTATAGCACTGCTACCATCCAAACCAATGCCGGGCCGGGAATGACCGGAATCAAAGGCGTGACGACTAAGATGCCGATCATGGCAACCAGGGCTATAATGAACACCAGGGTTTGAAACACAGGTTCCATAGGCTAGGGCTTCACTATAGCCAAGTCTTCCGTTCGCGGTCTGGGTTGGGGTCGTTAAGGAAAGCAGCGATGAGTGCCAACACAAAAGTCATGGTGATTCTGGCCGACGAGCCGGAAATTCGTACGCAGGTGTTGGATCTTCTACAGCGGATCGGAGTGTATCCTATTCTGGTCAAAGATGGCGCTGCGGCGCTGACCCTGCTAGACGAGGAGGGACTTGCCCCATCCTTGATTATACTCGACCTGGCCGTATCGGGCGTGGATGGTTTTGAAATCCTGGAGCGTGTCCGCAAGATGCCCTGGATGGATGGTGTGCCCGTGTTAATCCTGACGGACAAGGCAGATCCCGAAACGATCCGCCGAGGACTGGATAGCGGAGCAGACGCCTATGTGACCAAACCCTACCTGGTGCATAGCCTGGTGGACCGGGTGCGCGTGCTGCTGGCTGCCGGACGGCGCCAGCTTCCTCGAACACGCTTTTATGGACGCACATCCCCGCTTAGCGAGACGGACGAAGTTACCTCCTCAGATGAGTGATTGGCCGTTCATCTAGGGGTATCGACGGTGATTTGGTTGATTAGTTCCGCATGATTCTCGCCCTCAGCGGTAGTTACACGCGCGCCACTGGTGGGGTCGTAGAAAGCCGCGATCAACCGGGCCGGGCCACTGTAGCCGCGCGTCTCATCACGGAAGGTCAGGCGATGCGGATCGACGATGTACTCGCCCGCAATCCAGCCGGTGGTAGGCCGTTCCCCGCGCGATGGAGCCGAATCGTGCTGCGCCAATAGGACGCCTTCCTGGCTCAATAATTGCACCGTCACAACGTAGGGGATGTCCGTCGTTCCTGCTGCCTGCCAGACCAGGGTCACATCGAAGGATTCGCCACCTCGGATAGATTCGTCTGCCAGTGTGAACCCGTACAACGTTCCGACACCGGGAAAGTCGATCTCAAGTCGCCGTCGCACGTCCGGGGCGGTCATCCGGTGCTCCGGTGCTGCGATAGTGTATTCGGCCAGTGTGACAGGCGCGCCGCCGTTCGCCCAGGCGATCAGGGCTGCCGGTCCTCTGGCGTCCGGTGGAACGATCATCTCGCGCCAGTCCAGGACCAATCCATGTTCTGGGGACTGTGCTATGTCAGCAACCTGCCAGCTGTCCCCGACGAGGGCGACGGTAACTTCAGGATATGCGTTCTCGATCCACCAGCACAGCGTCAGGCGCAGCGTGTCGCCTGGTGCAAGCAGCCCACCGGGAGCAAGATCGGCAGCGTTAGTCAGCGTTAACCCCGGCGCAACGTCGAGAGACCTTTCTGATGCGGGCTGCTGCCACATCCCGGCTGACACGGATACTGTGCCCAGCGGTGCGTCTTTGCCTATCGGCGCGCCGCTGACGGGATCGCGCACGTCAAGGCCGACCGGATTGGCGGCACTGTAGATGCGCAGCTGTAGCGGATAGTTCCCCGGCGGTGTGCCGGGCGGCAGGTGGAGCAATACGTAGGCGCGACTCATCTGGCCTGGTTTAAGCTGGCTGGTGGGGACCTGCGCCGCCGTGAGGATCATGGCGTCGTCACCTGCGAATTCCCAACCGAAGGTGTTCAGCGCGTTGACGGCCACGCGCAAATCTTCATGCACCGGCGCGGTCAGGGTGAAGTTCAGCGGCAGGCAGATTCCCGCGTCGGCGCGAAGCGGTTCCAGAGGAACTCCACCCACGTCCAGGCGCAGCGGGCCGAAGCTCACCGTCGCGGCTGCCTGCATTGCCGGGCGTGACAACGGACCGTCCAGGGTATAGCGCGTGCTGATCATGCCGTACACGGAGAAGACGTGCGTTGGGGCGGGTTGACCGTGTTCCAGTAGGCAAGGGAGCATCCCCCGCGAGTCGGCGCGCTGCGTGAACCAGGTATTCAATTCCACCTGGGCTGGGAACGCCTCTCCGAGCGCGTCGTTTACCAGCGCGATGATCTGTGCTTCCTCTACCCCTTCCGGCAGCGTGACCAACCGTGCCGTTGCGCCGAGGCGATCCCAGTAATACAGCAGGTCGTAGCGTCCTGCATACGACCATGTCAGCACGATGTCATCTGCGCCGAGTTCCTGCGCATAGTAAGCGACCATTTCGTGCGCCTGATCGTGCTGGTAGGCCGGGTTGGCGCGCCCCGGCAGCCAGAACCACGCCAATGCTGCCCCTGACACGAGAAAAACGCCTGGCATGTGGGATATTCGCTGCCACCTTCTTCCTCTGACTGCTGACCGCTGACTGCTGACTGCCACTCCGCCTGCCAGCGCAATCACGACCAGCGGCGCGATCATCACGAGATAGCGCCCGTGCATTCCGACGCCCAGCACGGCCAGCGCGCCAATGAGGGCGGCGTACAGCGCGGTGGC
The DNA here is from genome assembly GCA_964529715.1 of uncultured Anaerolineae bacterium. Classification (GTDB taxonomy): domain Bacteria; phylum Chloroflexota; class Anaerolineae; order Aggregatilineales; family Ch27; genus CAZGXI01. The sequence goes on from CAZGXI010000009.1 coordinate 115,322, forward strand.
GAATCCGACGACCAGCCGTCCGCGTTGCATTCGCAAGATCAACAACATGGGGATGACGGTGGGCAGCAGCGCCAGCGTGGCCTTTGCTAGGCTGTCATCGCCGGCGCGGACCATCTCCCACGAACTGGCCCACAGCGCCTGCCAGGACTGCCACAACAGGGTTGGGGAAAGCTCCGGCGGTGTGGCGGTGGTTACATTCGCACTGCTCACCTGAGCAAAGCGTGCCAGCAGTTCTGGTAGCCACAAGATAACGACGATAACTTGCCCGCCGATCCAGCGCCGGAGAAGATTCCCAGACGCACGGCGGTGCACGGTTTCCATCATCCAGGCGATCAGAAAGACGGCGTTTATGGCTGCTAGCACGACTACGCCGGTGTTGTGCGTATATAGGGCGGCCACTTCGCCGCCTAGGAGCGCGATCCAGGCTCGACGAGGCAGCACGTCGCCGTCCAGCAGGCGGACCAGTCCCAGCGCCGCGATCAGCACGGCCAGCGCCAAGGTGTTATACATGCGCGCTTCCTGCGCGCCCCACCACAACAGAGGCAAGAACGCGCCCAGAGCCGTCGCAAGGGCTGCCGCGTCTGCGCCGAACCAGCGCCGCGCCGCCGCACCGATCAACGCCAGCAGCAGAATCCCTTGCAGCAGCGACAGTGCTCGCAGCGCGAATTCAGAGTCACCGGCCAGACGGACCCAGACATGTAGCAGCAAGTAGTACAGCGGCGGGTTGGTCGGATCGCCATTTAGCGCGGCGATCAGGTTCGGCTGCGTGGCGGCGTGCCAGGAAAAGCCTTCATCGAACCAGATACTTTGCACATCCAGATTCCAGGCGCGCAAGCCGGTTGCCAGCAGCAGGAACAGGACGCTCAGCCAGAGATAGCGGTGCTTCATTGTCCGGCAGCTTCTTCGAGCCTCTGACCTATATAGAGCAGATGTTCTGCTCCGCCGTGTGTACAGGGGTCTTTGCTCAGACGATAATTCAGATCAACCCAGGTTTCCCACACCTCATCTGCCGCTTCGTTCAACTGATCCTCGATCATACTGGTGATGCCTTCACAGCCGATCAGGTCCAGCGTGGCAAAGTTACCCGACGTCATCAAGGGGATCACCTCCGTCGGGTGGGCAAAATAGGCACTGGTGAACCCACCGCCGGGAGCAAGCTGATACTGACCGGTGGTGATGATCCGGTCATGTTCTGCCCATCGTTCGATAAGCCGGTGTGGGGCTTTGCGGGCCATATCCCGGATGGGGGCATAACGGGTGATAAAGGTGGCGAAGATCAGGCCGCCCGGTCTGATGATGCGATAGGCTTCACGCACAGCCTGTTGCCGCTCTTCCGGTTCGAGCAGATGATAGAGTGGCCCCATCAGCAGCGCGGCATCGAAATTCTCCGGCGGAAAGCGGGACAGGTCGGTTGCTGTGCCATGCTCGTATCCTGCCAGCGTGACGCCCATCTCGGCGGCCTTGCGGTGGGCGAAGTCCAACAGGGGAGCGGAGAGATCGAACAGAGTGACAGTGTAGCCTTGCTGCGCCAGCGTGATTGCGTAGCGACCTGGCCCACCTCCAATGTCCAGTACGCGCGCTGGGACAGGCGGCAGGTAGTCGCTCAAGGCGCGGAGAGTCACGGCGAATTCCATGCGGTGACGCTCCAACCGGTTCCACTCGTCTTCTGCACTCTGGCCATAGAATTGTTCGACTTCGTCAGGCATCAGTTACTCACCTTGTAGAAACGCCACATTGTGTGGAAAAGTGTAGCGGCGGATTCGATCCGCCGCTATCGATTCGCGCCTGTGATGGGCTTGGTGTTCAGGGAGTCAGGCGGTTCATGTCACGGGGGAAGAGAGTCGCCATGCGGATGTTTTCCAGCCCCAAAAGCTGCGTCAGGAAGCGTTCCAGCCCGATGGCAAAACCGCCGTGCGGCGGCATCCCGTGCTTGAAGGCTTCAAAGTACGTCTCGAAGGGTGCGAGGTTGTAACCCCGTTCGGTCGCTGCTGCAATGTAGTCGTCGTAGCGGTGAAGTCGCTGTCCGCCCGTGACCAACTCCATGCCGCGAAACAGCAGGTCGAAGCTGCGCGAGTAGCCAGGCCGCTCCGGGTCGGGATAGGTGTAGAACGGGCGCTTGACCATCGGGTAGCCGACCACGAACAGGTAGTCGCTCTTGAATTCTTCCTGCGCCCAGCGACCCAGCAGCCGTTCATGTTCCGGCGTCAGGTCCGGCTCGCCGATGGCGTCGGTTACGCCATAACGATCTGTGAGCATGTGTTGTGCATCGGCGATGTGGATGTGTGGAATCGGCTCAACCAGGGTCGGCAGACCGGCGTTCAGCATGTTCAGGTCGGTGGCGTGGTTGATCCGCAGGTGATCCAGGATGCCTCGAATGACCTCGGTCAACATCTGCATAACGGTGAAGTGATTCTCGATAAAGCCGAATTCCACATCCAGGCTGACGTACTCATTGATATGTCGGATGGTCGAGTGTGGCTCCGCGCGGAACACCGGCCCGACCTCATATACGCGCTCGAAGACGCCGACCATGATCTGCTTGTAGAACTGCGGGCTTTGCGCCAGATACGCCTTCTGGCCGAAGTAGTCCACTGCGAAGACATTTGCGCCGCTTTCGGTTGCCGAGGCGACCAGTTTGGGTGTCTGGATTTCCACAAAGTCCCGTGCGTGCAGCGTTTCGCGGAAGCCGCGCATCACACCGGCCGCGAGCCGCAGAACGGCACGCTGTTGAAGATGACGGTGACCGATCACAGCATGATCCAGAAAGACCGGCTGGCTGGCGCGGATGCGGTTCTTGTGCAGCGAGAAGGGCAGGGGCGTTGTGACTGGGCTGATCACGTTGACCACGTTGTGATATAGCTCATAGCCGCCAGGCGCCGCAGCCGAGGCAACGACTTCTCCCTCTACCTGCACGACGGTTTCCAATTGCAGGCCATCCAACGGCTTGAGGTCAGTTTCGCTGGTGACGGCCTGGATCAGGCCCGTGCGGTCGCGCACGATCAGGAAGTTCACATCCCCCATCTTGCGCAGGGCATGAAGCCAGCCCTGCACACACACCCGTTCCCCGACGTGAGCACCAAGTTCAGCAGCCAGCGTTCTTTTCATCGTGTTCTCCTGCCCTGCTAGTTCACCCTGGGCACACACGGTTAAAGCCCATTGCCCGGCACGGTGAATCCCAAGCAAACGCCCCCGCGTCTCCAAGGACGAGGGGGCGCTCGTGGTGCCACCTTGGTTTGCCGACACCCTCACGGACATCGGCCTTACCGGGTCCTACGCGGCAGGGCAGGACCCCAGCGCGGTAACGGGCGCAAACCGATGAGCGGTTACTGACGGCAGAAAGCTGCGCAACTTTCCCCGAGGTTCACCGTCATAGCTCCGGCGGGTCGCTCCAGGGGCGCAAACGGGCGGCCTTCTCAGCCTCTAGCCACTCTCTGGACCGCGCTTTCCCCTGTACCTGGCGCCATCGACGCTTCAGTGTGGGTAGCGAAGACGCCAGCCTGGGTTTCAGACCGGCGTCGTTTGCAGAGAGGCGACGGTGGGAATCGAACCCACGATGAGGGTTTTGCAGACCCTTGCCTTACCACTTGGCGACGTCGCCCAGATGGTTTTTAGTATAGCTGAAGGCCCCTTGTTTGACAAGGATTGATCCGCTTTGCATGGGGCCGAAGGGGAGGCACAAAAGACCTGCTGCCTCCCCAATGCAGATTTAGAAGAGCACTCCTATATCCAGCGCACGGTCGTCTGGCGTGATCGCCACGTAGTGGTTCCACAGGTTATCTGCCAGGACTTCGCTGTCGATCTTCATCCCCTGCCGCGCAAAGTACTCGCATACGCGGCGAATGTCGCGTTGCAAGATCGGGTAGGCGCTGCCGTTGGTGCGGCAATTCATGACCTGTGGAAAGTCGATCAGGGTGATCTGACCTTCCCAATACAGGATGTTATAGGCCGACAGATCGCCATGAATCAGCCCGTGTTGAAGCATCAGGGCGACATTGCGCAGCACTTCCCGGAACAGCGGCTTGACCTCCTCGCGCTCCAGTTCGACATCGTTCAGCACAGGTGCGGCGATTTGTGCGTCGCCACAGTAGCCCATCAGGATGGCGTTTTCGCTCGCGGCGAACGGCTTCGGCACGGCAGCGCCTGCCGCGTGGAGCCGTTGCAATGTGGTGTACTCGTACATCAGCCAGGAAGTATGTTGCACTTGTTGTCCAAACGCCGTCTTTTTGCCGATGGCGCGCATCAGACGGTGATCGGTTTTCTTCACTGCGCGGCCCTCTGCCGTCAGGAACTCCCGGCCCTCGCGGTACATTTTGTCGTTACGCAGGTTGCGGAACATGCGTGGGCGATAGACTTTCGCCGCCAGCAGCGTCACCCCCGTTCGTGGATGTGCGGCGCAGCGGTAGACACTGGCCTCCTTGCCACCCTTGATCTGGCCCAACACATCGGTGATCAGCCCTTGATCGTAAAAGACGCGCAGGGAGTTCAACAGCCAGCTTTCCTCAAACAGGCTGGGCCGGTACGTTGGATTGAACCCATCTTCCAGGCCATCGGCCACGTCCACCACTTCAGTGATGGCCTTGCCCGGCACTTTTTTGGGCGTATGATGCGCCTGCGACCTGCGGCTGCGCCGCGCCTTACGGTCGGTGCGCAGCGGGTCGAACAGTTCTTCGTAATGCTCCTCGTATTCGTCGGCATACCAACGCTGATTAGTCACAGTGGTGTTCCTTTTCCGATTCGGTCAAAGGCGCGCCCTCGCGGCACACCTTTTCAAATTCGACGATGTCGGGGCGTTTGGCGAAGCCCAGGCGGCGGTTGACCGCCAGCATCGGGATGTTGTTGGCGTCACTGTCGGTTTCGATGAACGCGATGGCGTGGGCCTTGGCGTAGGCGATGCAGCATACTTTGAGCGCGGTAGCGATTCCGCGCCGCCAGTATTCGGGCCTGACTGCCGTCAGGCTTTGGTGCATCAGATTGCCTGCCTGGCCAGACAGCAAGTTGCTCGATCCAACGACGGCATCGCCATGCAGCGCGACGAAGTATGCTTCCGGGACCACGTTGGGCGCATAAAGCACTTCCTTGACCCACTGCTCGAACGGCGGCAGGGTCAGGACTTCCCCGCCCGGCAGGTCCGGGATAATGGCCGGGTCCAGCGCGTAGAGCCGCCGGTCCCGATCCGGTTCGCCTTCCATTCTGCAGCCGTTTTCAGTTGGTCCGGGAATAGGGTATTGTAGATGTTTACGATATCCTGATAGTCATCCGGCGTAAACCGGCGAATGTTCAGCAAAGACATGGCTTTCGTATTCCTGTGTTTGCATGTCTGCCGGACAAGCCCCGGCAGGCGTTATTGATTGTCATCACAAAATGGTCAGAGGATACTGTTTTCCTCGGGCCGGGCGCGAGGAAACCGCCGTGCGCCGTCGAATCGGCGCTGGGGACTGGGAACAATATCCGGCGCTGCTGTGTTGTGGGGAAAGCAAAAGCACAGCCCCCGGCAGGCACGAAAATTGCCTCATCCCGCTATACACTGCGCGGATAGGTACGCCTGTAGGCTGCGCCGGCTTACGTTTTAGAGATCAGGAAGCTGACGAGGAAAAGTCAAGCACCGCAGAAGGCAGGCATACCCCGCACTACACGGACCGCAGTATCAACTTGGGACATGCAGGTATGCCTCCTTTCAGGGGCTAAAAGTTCACCTTGTGTAAGGTAGCACAGATTTGATCGCGGTGTCAAGCAATTGGCGGATTAGAACAACAGCAGGCTGCCGAACGTACCGCTGACCGTGAATTCTAACGGCTCGATAGCACTGTCATAGCCGGGCGTGGTATAGCGCCGCTCACCGCGCGGCTGCCACCGTTCATCCTGCACGCGCACGCCCAACATCGGCCCGCCGAGAACCGTGACTGCTGCCTCGACTCCGTCGGGCACGGTCAGGTAGATGTCGCCCAGGGTGGAACGAACGGCAATCGGCCCGGCCGGACTGTCCGGTCCGATTAGGTGAATGTCGCCGAAGCCTGTCGTGATGCGTGCCTGCCCGACGATTAGGCCACACAAATCGATCTCGATCTCGCCCAGGTGCGTGCTAACCAGCAGATCCCAGGGCACATCTTTTGCCAAGCCGAAATCCCAGTCGGCTAGCGAAAAGAACCAGGTGCGGCTGCGTAGCATCGTCAGGGCAGCGTGATTGCCATCGACCTGTAAATGAGGGCGCGAGCGTGCGGTGTACTGCCCGGCGATCAGACGCCCCTCGCGCTGGAGAGCATGGATGCGCACATCCAGTTCGCCGCCGTCTGCGCGCAGGCTCGCCGCTTCGACGCTGCCGCGCGTGATGCCGAAATGCTGCCCGGCCCAGCTAAAACCGACATCGCCTCGCAGCAGGGCTTGCAGCCCCAGCAGCACCAGCAGCAGCGGCCACAATTGCAGCACATTGAAGTCGAGAATCAGGTAGTTGTGCAGCAGCGCCAGCACACCCACGATCACCAGGGCGACGGGCCATACCCACAGGGATAATCTTTGCCGGGCCACCTGCTTACTCCTCGTACAGATAGTCGCGTAACAGCATAGCGGACGAACTGCGCAGCCGGTTGAGCGCCTGGGCTTCTAACTGCCTGACCCGTTCGCGCGTTACGCCGATCTCCTGGCCGACTTCTTCCAGTGTGCGCACGCGGCCATCTTGCAGCCCATAGCGCAATTTGAGGATATACGCCTCACGCTCTGGCAGCCGGTCCAGCAGCGCCTGAACCTGCTCATGCAGCAGTTGTTCGGTCACGGCCTGGACCGGGGAGAGGGCGTTGACATCCTCCACAAAGTCGCCCAGTTCGGCATCTTGCTCCTCGTTGGCCGGTTCTTCCAGACTGATCGGGCGGCGCGAGATTTCCAGCAGTTCTGACACCTTTTCAGGTTCCATTTCCATCTGCTCGGCCAGTTCCTCGATCAGCGGGTCGCGGCCAAGTTGCTGGGCCAGCATAGCAGAAACACGCATCAGGCGGTTAATCTGATCGCCCATGTGCACCGGGATGCGGATTGTCCGTCCCTGGTCCGCTACGGCCCGGCTGATCGCCTGGCGAATCCACCACGTGGCATAAGTGCTGAACTTGTGCCCGCGTTGGTACTCAAACTTGCGCGCCGCACGGATGAGGCCAATGTTGCCTTCCTGGATCAGGTCCAAAAAGTGCACGCCCCGCCCAACGTATTTCTTGGCGATGCTGACTACCAACCGCGCATTGGCCCGGATCAGGTGTTCCTGCGCATCGTTTCCATCGTCGATCAGGGCTTCCAAAGCGGCGCGTTCCTCGCCCGAAAGCAAGTGGCCGTATTCCTGGAACTGTTCTTTTGCCAGGTTGCCCGCCTCGATACGTCGTGCTAGTGCCACCTCCTGCTCAGCGGTCAGCAAGGGAACCCGCCCGGCTTCTTTCAGGTATAGGCCAACGACGTCGTCGTTTTCAAGGGCCTGCTGATAGCCAGCGTCTTCAACAAGGTCCGTCGGTTCAATGGTAATGAAATTCTCGGTCTCTGCAACATCGCCTTCCACCAGACCGATCCCATCCGACCTGGCTTCGCCGACCTCTGGAGCTTCGGGCAGCACGGAAATGCCGGCATCGACCAGACGTTCCAACAGGTCGTCTAGACGGGAGACGTCGTCTTGTTCGGCAACAGGCAAGGCGGTCAGGATGTCGTCGTAGGTCAGGAAGCCCTGCTCTTCGCCCTTAATGGACAGCCACTCGAAGGTTGAATCGTGCATCATCTCTCGTATCAGGGTGCGGCGCAAGTCAGGTTGGGCTGCCGCCCGGCGTAGGGTTAGATTATAATCGTATCAAAGGGGATATGCACTGATCCGTCAGTCCCTTAGTTTTACTGGTCTTCTGCCCACATGAATTGTTACCCGGCGTTGTACTGAACGACCAATTTTATTTGACCTTACGCCTGATAACTTTGTATACTGATCACGGAATACCCCAGCAAACGGACTTAGCTCTACACAATTCATCGAAGGAACGGTAGCGCGATGAACAGGGTCAACTTCACCGGCGAACAGATCGGCCCTTATATCGTGCGAGAACGCATTGGTCAGGGTGGTATGGCCGATGTATATCGCGCTTATCAGCCTTCGGTTAAACGGGAAGTGGCGCTGAAGATTATCCCGCTGCTGGTTGGCTCGGAGCATGAGGAGTTTCGCAGGCGTTTTGCCCAAGAAGCGGAGATGGTCGCGGCGCTGGAACACCCACACATTCTGCCAGTGTTCGACTACGGCGTCACCGAAAATCTGGCTTACCTGGCGATGCGCTTGCTGCGCGGCGGCACCTTGCGCGATCTGTTAATTCAGGGGTACATCCCTTTGGAACGCGCGGCGCAGTTATTCGGTCAGTGCGCACGGGCGCTGGGGTATGCCCACCGCCGGGGCGTAATCCACCGCGACCTGAAACCGAATAACATCTTGTTGGATAACGAGGGTAATGCGTATCTCACCGACTTTGGCCTGGCGAAGGTGATGGGGGGGACATCTCAGTTAACCACGACCGGCAGCATCATCGGTACACCTGCCTATATGTCGCCGGAGCAGTTGCGCGGCGATCCGGTCGATCACCGTGCCGACATTTACAGCATGGGGGTGGTGTTGTACCATGTGGTGGTCGGGCGTCCGCCTTTTGAGGCCCTGACAACGTTTTCCCTGATCTATCAGCATGTCGAGAAGGACCCCCCTCCACCGCGCGAAATTAACCCGGCGATTCCGGAGGCGGTCCAGATTGTCATCCTGCGCGCCCTGCAAAAAAGCCCTGCTGCCCGCTTTGAAACTATCGAGCAAATGGCAGATGCGCTGGACATCGCGTTGGGTCTCAAGCCGAACAGCGCCATCATCGAGCGCACACCACTGCCGGGCCTGCCGGGGCACGACGTTGCCCATGCCACTCCTTCACCTTCAGGCACGCCGACGCCTTCCGCGTCCGTGCCGCCTGCGACCGGTGGCGTAGCGCCCTTCCTGCGCACGCCGGAGATGCAACCATCTCCGTCTGGTGCGCGTGCGACTCGGTCTCTGTTGGCAAGGCCGGCAGTCATTGTCGGCATTGCTGTCGCCGTCGTGGTGCTCGTACTGCTCGTCATCCTGGCAGGCAGTGGGCTGGTGGCGCTGTTCCCGGCTCCGACTGTGATGCCCACTCCGACACCGCTCTTCCCGACGGTTCTGACAGGCCAGCGCGGCAGCATCGATGATGTGACGGTCTCTGAGGACGAAGTGGCCGTCGCCCGGCAGCGCTTAGGCAGCGATGGGTTTGTTGCCTATATCGTCTGCAATCAGACAAGCGAATACTTTGCTGCTCAGGCGCGCCTGATGCGCGAGCTTGCCGATCAGTATGGGTTGGAATATCGGATCTACGACAGCCAGACCGACGCGAACCAGCAGGTCATTCAGATTGAGCGGGCGCGTGCTGAGGGGGCAAAGGCCCTGATCGTCTGTATTGTCGATCCCGAAGTTCCGGTCGAGGCGTTGCAGGCGGCGCTGAATGCCGGCGTCCCGGTGGTTCTACATAACGCTAGTGAGCCGTTGGTGGAAGGCAGTGTGTTGATTGGCAATAACGACTTTTTGTTGGGGCAGGCGCCGGGCTTGGTCGCCGGGCAGATCATTGCAACCGAAATGGGCGGTCATGCGGATGTTGTGATCCTGGATTTCCCCAGCTTGCCTGCGATTGTGGAGCGCGCCAACGGCCTTGAGGACGGTGTGCTGCAACTGGCTCCAGAGGCCCACATCGTGGGCCGTTATCTGGGGGGAACTGCCGAGTTCGGACAACGGTCAATCAGCCGCTTGCTTGAGGAAGATATTCATTTCGACGTAATTCTGAGCATCAACGATGCCGGCTCCTACGGCGCCATTGCCGCGCTGGAAGCGGCGGGCGTTCCACCAGACGCCGTTGTCGTCGTCAGCGTAGACGCCGAAGCCCAGGCCCGACAATATATTCGCCAGGGATACTACCTGCGCGCCTCTGTCCAGGTCAGCCGCGAGGCGCTCTCCCGCGCGACGATCAACGCCATCGTCAAGCTGCTGGCCGGTTCTACCCTGCCGGAGTTCGTGCTGGCCCCCCCTGGCCAGGTGATCACCAGGGAGACATCAGAGCAAGGGAGCTAACGGCGACCTTGAAGAGAGTCTGGATGTGCAGCGGACGTGCCTTTGCCGCCGCTGCTTCATCCTGGTAGAATGCCCCCGCAATGAGCGCAGAAAAAGCCTTCCGTTTCGTGGTTCGGGCCGCCGAGGAAGAAGACCTGGCTGCCTGTCTGGCACTGGATCACTCGTCCACCAGCGATTATGTCTGGCAAGTGGAAGTGCAGGAGACCCAGGGTCGGATCAGTTATGCTTTCCACACGGTGCGTTTGCCACATCCGACGAGTGTCACTTGTTCTCAGGACGCCGAGGCTATGTTGGCGGCCTGGCAAAATCAGGGATGTCTGCTGGTCGCCGTTGGAGATGGGTTAATCTACGGCTACTTGAACATGCGCCTAGATCGGTCGCACGGTCTGGGCTGGATCAGCGATCTGGTCGTGGATCGCCCCTGGCGGCGGCGGCGTTCCGGCGCTAAGGTACGGCATTGACCGACAAC
>CAZGXI010000010.1:0-80586 GCA_964529715.1 uncultured Anaerolineae bacterium
AATTGAACGCCCCTACGGTGGAAGCGGTTCGCCCCCTTGAAGCGCGGAAAGCCCGCCTTCTCTCCGGCCTTGATCCGCCGGAACGACCCCTGATACGCCTTGTCCAGTCGCCGCAAGGCATGTTGCAGGCTGCTGGCGTTCAGCAGTCCCAGCGTCGCCGGGTTCGCCCGCCGCAGGTCGCGGAAGTACACCCACTGCTGCTGGTACGTGACGCTTTTTCCAGTTTCCCGGTAGGTCGTGATGCGCTGTTCCAGCGCCGCGTTGTACACCCCGCGCGCCTGCGCCAGCACAAACGTCGCCGCGCGTTCCTGGGCGTTGCTCAGATACAACCGGTACTGGTAGGTGCGGATCATGCCGGGATCACTGCGTTGAACATTGCTGAGAGTAATCTTAGCCTATCGCCCATACGTTCGTCTGTCAGGTATCTTGTGAAGGGAGCAAGGCGCATTCCCCTGTCGCCTGACCCAGCACTTGCGTACTGGGCAAGTGAGGCGACAGTCCCCTGCGCCAATTCTTATGGCGTCCCGAATGGGCGGGCGGTCTGGACTGGATCATCTACGGCGGCGAGTCCGAGCCGGGCGGCGACTTCTGCCCGGACGACCCCGCCTGGGCCAGGGCGACGCGCGACTTCTGCGTCGAGCACGGTATCGCGTTCTACTTCAAGCAGAGCGCCGGTCGGTGGCCCGGAACCGCGCCCTGGCTCATCGAGGAAGACGGTACGCGCTGGTTGTGGCGACAGTGGCCGGGGATGCTCACCCCGCCCAACCGCGTGCTGCCCATCGACGAGGTTCACGACCCTATCGCCGCGATGAGTTGAGGCCATCGCAGGCGCACACATCAGGCGGTCCTGGGAGGTGTCGGAACCACCCCCCCAGGACCTACGCACAACCCCGACACAGGCGGGGCGTGCGCTGGAAGCAATTCTATCTGGACGACGCCCCGCTCACCATACGCGAGTGCCTTTGCTTCGCCTTCTCTCCGTATGCAAGGAGCGGATCATGCGCATCGTGGTCAACATCGAACTGCCCGGCGAGATCGACCGGGCGCGCGGCGTAGCCCTGCTGCGCGAGGTCGCCGAGGACATCCAGAGCCGCCAGTACCTTCGCGCGGTCTGGCAGCACGGCGACGCCCGGCTGACCTACACCATCCTGAGTAGCCCGAAGGACGGCGGCAGCGGGCTGTCCTCGCCGGACGCTTCGCCCCCGCCGCAGGAATCCTGAGACGAGCAGCGATCACATGCGGCCCATGCCCCGTCTGGATGGCGGGGCGTGGGCCGCCCTTTTTTGTTTCGCACGGCGCTGTCGCCGGCGCCGATCCGGAGTGTCAGCAGGGCCGCGGCCAGACCTGATATAATTGAGGCAGAACAACACCATCCGGGTCTACAGGAACGCGCTCATGAACACATCTCCCATCACCCTCCGGGCGACGATCAGCAAGGACCGCCGCCTCATCGTCGAACTGCCGGACGACATCCCCGTGGGACCGGTGGAACTGGTCATCCGGCCGCTCAGGCAGAAAGCTCCCGCCGCCTCATCCCTTGCCCGCGAGGGCATTCGCGCGCAGCTCAGGGCAGCCGGGCTGCTGCTCGAAGGGCCGTTCGCGCCGCCGGGCATCCTTCCGCTGTCCGACGAGGAGCTTGAGGCTCTGAGACGCCGCCTGCCACGCGGCGCGCGGACTGCTGACGCGATGATCGACGAGGACCGCCAGGAACGAATCCCTTGATGGCCGCCTACTTCCTCGACACCAGCGCCCTGGCGCGGCGGTATCTCCCGGAAACAGGCGCCGATTGGGTCAGCAGTTGGATCGTCCCCGCCGCACGGAATGAGATCGCTATCTCCGCACTCGCCATCGTGGAGATGGCCTCCCTGCTGGCGCGCCGCCGACAGGAGGGGACCGTCTCGGCAGCGGATTTCACCACGCTCTACGGCGCGTTCTTGGCCCACGCCGAAACCCAGTATTTCGTGGTGGGCCTGACCGGCGATGTGCTGCGTCGGGCCGCGACGCTGGTCGCCCAACACCCGCTGCTCCGCTCTCTGGACGCCGTGCAACTCGCCTGCGCCCTGGCTTTCGCCGAGACGCGCGCTATCCGCCCCACCTTCGTCTCCGGGGACAAGCGCCTGCTCGCCGCCGCCGCTGCCGAGGGACTTCCGGTGGACGATCCGAACGCGCACCCCTGACCGTCCCCGCAATACTCCCCGCCCGCGAAAGCGGCAGCCGCACACCCGCGCGGGCGACAGCAGGCGATGCACAGCGGCATATCCCCTGTCTGAGCGGCAGGGGGTGAGCTGTCTTTTCGCGGCAAGCCTGTGCTCGCCCCCCCAGGACCGCCGGTGTGCAGCATTGCCGCCTTCCAACCCTGGCGTAGGCCAATCGTAGGGTAAGTGTATAAGTAGAGGGGGGGGTAATTCATGATACCATGCATGTAGTCTCGCATCCTTCCCCTCACCCCTGCCAGCATCCCTGTCGTCCACCGCCGAACCGAAGAGACGCCTCGAAATCTGCCCATCCGGTCACGTGAGGAGAGCGCGTATGCCGACCTGGACGGCGATGAACAACCTGAGCACGGGCGATCTGGTGACGGAAGCCGACATGGACGCCCTGCGCGGCAACATCGAATACCTGCTCGACCCCAACAAGCAGCACCTCCTGCGCAACAACGGCGGCGCGTACAGCACCACCAGCACGGCCTTCGTGGACGTGGACGCGACCAACCTGGCCGCGACGATCACGACAAACGGCGGGCCGGTGCTGGTCATGGTCAGCGCCATCGGCTACGTCGGCAACACGGGGGCGTACCTGCCGCTCGACGTGGCGGTGGACGGCGCGCGGCTGGCTGCGGCGCACACGGGTGGGGTGATCAGCCCGAAGTTCGATGTGGCGCTCAGCGAGAAGGCGCTGGCCTTCACGATCCTGGCGACGGGGCTGGCGGCGGGGACGCACACCTTCAAGCTGCAATGGCGGGTCAGCGTGGGGACGGGCTATCTCCAAAGCGACAGCGGGAGCGCCGGTGACGCTGGTGGTGCAGGTAGGCCAGAACGCCGCGCCGACAACGGGCGACCCGGAGTACACGGGCGAGTTCGTGGTGACGGCCTACAAGCCGACCATTCAGCCGGGCGGGGCGGTGACGTTCGAGGCGACCTTGCAGCCCGCGACCGGAACCGCGCCCGGTTGGGGGACGGTGAGCAGTTAGGCTCAGAGAGGGCATTGGGGCAGGCAGCACGCCTGCCCCGCTTGGACAAACAGGCGCACAGGTGAATAACGACATGGCGGACGAGAATCAGGACATCGTGGTGAGCTTTGAAGGCGTGAAGATGAAGGAGTTCCGCGCGTACTGGACGGCGGTGGCGCGGGGAGACTTTGTTGCTCAGGACCAGTTTTTTGCGAAGGTGGTCAAGGCCTGGCCCTTTCGACTCGATCCGGCAGATGCTCAGTCCTACGGGGAACTTGAAATCAGTCAGTATCACGCGGTGCAGCTTGCGATCAAATCAGCAACAGAGCGCGTTGCCAAAGAACTGAGCACACGGCGGTAGCTACTGATGAGTAGAGTTACATGCAAACTGCAAAGGAGAAGGGCGCATGTTATATACCATCGGATCTCTGATTGTGTTGTTGGTGGGGTTGATCGCCCTATTCAATAAGAATTTAGCATGGAAAATCGATCAACGTAACGATGACTTTTCACAAAGAACTGACGCCTGGGAAGTTAGGACGACTATTTTCGGACTTATCCTCACAGCTATGGGCCTCTTCGGTGTTTTGCAGAGTTTGGGCATACTTTGAGAACCAGCATCTTATATTGATGAATTTACTTGCTTAGGACAGACGATTTCCTCAGCGGGCTTCGCTCTACAAATTGAAAGGTGACAGGCATGCCAAATGGAGAAGACTGTTGTCAAGCCCTACGAACTGAACTCGAAGCAGCAGGCGTTTTTAACCCGCCTCAAGTGCACGGCGAATGGACGGTTCTGGGTGCTATAGGGGCGGGTGCAATTACTGTTCTCACCGGCGGAACAAATGTACTTGCTGCAATGGTTGCTACAGGGGTAACGAATTTCCTCGCTGAAAACTGGGACATCATCGGCCCTCAGGTAGCAGAGATCGCAGAAGGGTTTCGTCTCAACTACGACCACACCTCCGGACTTGAGATAGGTGAACGCATAGAAGATTTCAGACGTTTTTCGGAATTGGGTCTGGGGGACCTGGCGGAGTGGCAATATGCGATGGCAGCATTGGATGAACTCTACAAGAGAGGACTTAGGGAATCCGCCAGTCAGCTTTGGGAGCTGATAAACAACCCGCCTGCTCCTGACAGCGCCGCGTTCTTCTACAGCGAGGGTATGCCTCATCCGTTCTGGGAGCAGTACCAACAGCTATATACGGGTGCGCTCCGGGAGCAACAGGAACAGCAGCATGCAGCCTACCGCACGGCTCGGCTGGAGCAGCGCCTTATGCCTGAGCTTCTTGAGCTATTTGAGCGAGACATAGCCGCGCGTTGGCAGATTGAGGGTGATGTTCTCGCCAGGGCACTGGGCCTGGAGCAGGGACTCTATCGTTGGGAGAATGGCCCAAGCAGCGAAACCACATACCCGTACCAGAGACCGGAGGACAATCCCCTGTTTTTTGCGCCGCCAGCTCAAGCCGGGCAGGACGCTACAGCGCCGAATGCAGAAACACCTGCACGCGACTCGCTTCGGCGGAGAGAAGTGCTTCGTCACCGGGAACATCCTGCCGACGTAGGTCCAGATGAATCAATCCCTGACAAAGATCAGGTGATGTTGGAGGTCAACACCGAGATCGAGGCGGCCGTAGAGCACTTGAACGTTGCCGTAGAGGGCGGTGTAGGTCGCATCGAGGCTGCCGCAGCCAAGATCGATGGCATCGCCGCAGCGGCAGTTGCGGCGGTCGCTCACGCGCGAGAAAAAGCCATTGCCGCGATCAAAGCGACCCACCCTGCCGCGCCCCCGACTGGCACGGCTGACAGACCGGCTTTTCAGGAGCCGAGTCGGCGCGGCAACAACCGATAGCCTCGTAGAAGGAGCAGAATCATGGCAACCACCTGGACGATGGCGATTGACTGGGATCGCAACGGCGACTTCACGGATACCTACGACGACGTGACCAGCCGGGTCGTCTCCGCGACCTGGTTCCTAGGGATGCGCCAGCCCTATGGCGAGGCTGCTGACGACTCCATGCTGGACCTGGTGCTCAGCAACGCCGACCGCCGCTTCTCGCCCGAATACAGCGGCGGCCCGCTGCACGGCAAGCTCGTGCCCTTCCGCCCGGTGCGCATTCAGTCGAACGACGGCTCGACCACACGCACGCACTGGGTCGGCTGGGTGGAGAGCATCCAGCCCGCCGTCAACCGCTACGGACGGCGCGTCACCCAGGTCGTCGCCACCGGCGCGATGCAGTTCCTCAAGGCGGCGGAGACCCGGCTGCCGCTGCAGGAGAACCGGCGCACCGACGAAATCATCGCCGACCTGATCAAGGAGGTGGTTATGCCCCCCGCCCTGTCGCGGGCGTGGGTACTGGGGCGGGTCGGCAGCAGCGAGCTGGGCCAGACGACCTACCTGGCGACCACCACCGCCTACAGCGCCCTGGACGCGGGCAAGGTCCGGCTGGCCATCGCGGCGGACAACTGGGTGCAGCGCGGCGGCTCGACCGACGCGGAGCAAGATACCTTCAACGTCTATCGCGCCATCCGCGACGTGGCGGCCACCGAGCAGGGCAGCGCGACCCTCACGCTGGATGTCCGCGCCAGTGGAGCGGCGCTGGAAATCGCCAACGGCGGGGCGCAGGATGCGGTGCTGGCGACCTGCACGGTCCAGGGCCGCAAGATCACCGACTTCGGGCGGATGGAGGCGCGGCAGTTCGACGGGGCGAGCATGGCGCTGTATGGGCGGCGGGTGCTCAACCTCAACCTGCCCTCGGTAGACCGCTTCGACGACGCGGAGAGCATCGCCCGGTTCGAGCTTCAGCGGCGCAGCAGCCCGCGCGGCACGGTGCAGGCGCTCACGGTGCAGAGTCACGGTACGGCGGGGGGCGGACATCACGCCGAGCAGCTGGCCCTGACCATTGGCAGCCGGGTGCAGGTCGAAGAGACGCAGACGGCCCACGGCGGGGACTACTTCATCATCGGCGAAGCGCACGAGCTGACCAACAGCGCGACGTTCTTCAAGACGACCTGGTATCTGGAACCCGCGCCGGACAGCCTGCCCTGGAAGCTGGGGGATGACACGCGGTCCAGGTTGGGCCAGACCACGCGCCTCACCTACTGAGGCGGCGCGCCGGGCGCAATCCCGCCCACATCCCCGTGCAGACAATCCACGTGTGCGCCCGGTTTCACAGCCGGGCGCTCTTGGCGTATCTTTCCGCAGCCGCACAGACAGCACCGGAGTAGATCGCGCAGGGACGATGGCAGCGGGGCAGAAACAGAACGAGCACGCTAAACAGGCCGCCCAGAGCGCTCCTCAGGAATGGGTGAGCTACCGGGGCTACGTCGTGCGGCAGGCCGGGCTGAACGTCTATGACACGGCGCTTGAACGCATCCGCCACGCCTTCGCCGCGCACGCGACGGTCGTGGTGTCCTTCTCCGGGGCAAGGACAGCACGGTGGTGCTCGAACTCGCGCTGCACGTGGCCCGCGAGTTGGGACGTCTCCCCCTGGCGGTGTGGATGTTCGACGACGAGATCATCGACCCCGACACCACCGCCCACGCCGCCTCGGTGACCGAGCGCCCCGAAGTGGCCTTCCGCCGCTACTGCCTGCCCATCCGCCACACCCTGCGCTCGCAGCGCCGCACCCACTGGTACACACTGTTCTGTGTTCCATGATGACAGCCTGGCACGCTCCAGGTTTGTTGTCAAGAGCGCAATTCACCTGTCGCCTGAACGCCGCGATCATGGCGTAAAGGCGACAGCCCTCTTATGCTTTCTCGGTAGGGCAGATCGCCGATCAGGGCCTCTCATCCTCCTGGCCGGATGCCCGGCTTCTGTTTTCGGATTCGATAGGAAGGGTCTGGCCTAACCCGCGCGTCGTCTGCGCACCTGTGCCCGCGTAGAAGGCGAACGCGCTCAGCAGCCGCAGCACATCCACGTAGTGCCGCCAATCCCGGCGCATCGATAGGGGGAGCTTATCCCGCCAGGCCAGTCCGAACTCGACCCGCCCGGTGAACCCCACCACCTTCTGCGTTTCCTCAACGAACGCTGCCCGCGCCACCCGAATCTGGAAGTGACTCACCCACACGTAGTGTTCCAGGAACGGCGCAATCGGGATGCGTAAGTGCGCCGGGGACAGCGCCTCCCACTGGCGCAGCGCGCTTTGAAATACATAGCGCGGCACGGGCAGCGGCAGGTTGCTCTTGAACCCTTCCGGCGCATTCAGGCGGAATGACGTGCAGGTGTGGAAGTACAGGCTCAACACCGGGGATGGATCGGCAGACTGCTTCATCACTGCCGTCACCAGTTCCCCGTAACCGGATCGCCCGGCCCAGGTCGCGGGGGCGTGGAAGTCGGATGAGGCGGGGGCGAACGGCGGGCGGGATGGCGATCCCAGGTCCACGCCGCGCACCGCGAAGCGCGCCTGCCCGCCGCGCGGATCGAACACGATCTCCCCCGCGCGCTGCGCGTCCGGCAGCAGACGATCCGCCAGCAGGGCGCTCAGGCGCTCGTCCAGACTGGTGATGCGCAGCCAGGCGGGCCGGCCATCCTGGGGCAGAAAGACGTCCGAGAGGGTATAGGGACGGGCTTCGTTGGCTTTATGCAGCGCGGCGAACAGGGCCGCGTCTGCGGCTTCAAAGGAATCTTTGAACCAACGCTGTACCTGGCGGACGTTGGTCCGGCGGGCGGCGTCGTCAAGGGGGTCGAGGGTAATCACGGCGGAGAGGAGCATAAACCCAATCCTTTACGCCCTGTAAAGGGCATATCTCACTGCAACGAATCCTTGCAGCCCGCGCCCGTAACTCGTCTCCGGTTTCCACGCCCTGTAAAGGGCATATCTCACTGCAACCTGGCGGCGGGCGCGGCGGTGTGCCTGTATCGCACAGTTTCCACGCCCTGTAAAGGGCATATCTCACTGCAACCATGAAAGCCAGCGAACTGCTCAAATTGTATGAGAAGTTTCCACGCCCTGTAAAGGAGCAGACAGCATGACCAGAAAGCGCTACGTCGTCCGCCTGGAACCTCAAGAACCGCTGCTGCTGGGCATGTTCCAGACCAGCGGCAACTACCGCGAGTCTGCCAGTGTGATCGCCGGACGCACCTGGCGCGGCGCGCTGGCGATGGCGCTCAAACAGGAACACAGAGCGCTCTTCGACCGGCTTTTCCCCGACTCCGGTGAACAGGCCCACTTTGGTCCCCTGTTCCCTGGGCTGAGTGATAAGACAGCGCCCTACCCGCCTACTGCGTTTTCCTGCAAATACCATCCTGGTTTTCCTACAGCCGAGCACCCTGATAGGCACGGCATTTTTGACGTCCTTGCCAGACAGTATGCGCTCGATATAGCCATCGAAAAGGACCCGCTGCCTGCCCGAATCGACGAAGTGCACTGTCCACAGTGTGGCGCGCCTGCCGAGCCGTATCGTGGTTATGAGGCCAGGATCGAGCGCAGCAGTACGACGCATGTGGCGATCAACCGGACCAGGCGTGTCGCTGAGGACACACTGCTCTATGTATGTGAAGGGGTCGAACTCGTCCAGGAAACAGAGGGGGCTGCACCAAAGCCGTATTTCATCGGCTGGGTGGATGTCCCCGAATCGCTGGTGCAACCGTTAAGCGAGGCGCTGAATGCGGGGCGGCTCCTGCACATCGGCGCGAATCGCTCACGGGGGATGGGACTGGCAGTGGTCGCCGGTTTCAAGGAACTCGAACGAGCAGGCCAACCTGAACTGGAAGCGCGCGTCCGCACGCTCAATGCGGCGCTGAGCGAGTCACTCGCGCCTTACGAACCTCAAACCCATGCAGAGGCCGAGGCCGCTGCAAATGGCCTGTTCTTTACCCTGGATTTGCGCAGCGAAGCGATTCTGCTACGTGATGGCCTGCCTGCCCGTGACCCAGACCTGCCGCCCGGTGTGCAAGTCGCGCGCCGCTGGTTGGAGTGGCGGACGACCGGTGGCTGGCACGTGGCGGTGGGACTGCCTCGGCGTTCCCAGGCAGCCGTCATGGGCACATACCTGTGCCGTTTCGAGAGCAGCCCGAACTACAGCGCCCTTGCAGATCTCGAACGGGAAGGGATCGGCGAGATGCGCGAGCAGGGCTTCGGGCAGTTGAGCGTGTGCACGCCATTTCATCTAAAAAACGGCCTAGACGACAAGGATTTAGCCCATGAATAACACCCCACAAAGCAGCGCCGCACAGACCGACTTGAGGTTGGAGTACGAACTGCGGCGGCTTATTGATGAACAACTTGACGTGCTTATTCCGCAAATATGTGAATTGGTCAACCGAACCGGGCTTCGTAACAATACGCGCCTGGAACGGAAGCAGCTCACCAACCTGGAAAATGTTGCCCGCGAGACAGACAGCGTCTATGTGGTATTGAACTGGATTCAGTACCAGATCGGTCGCCAGAGCGCCTGGCGAGAGGGAGACCTGGGATACGAGTTGGTCAAGAAACTGAAGGGCCTGAACGACACCGCGCACAAACTCGTTCAGAAAGCTGGCGGCGGCGACGACCCCCGACTGTTACGGCAGGTCTGGATGCGCCTGGTCCGGCAATATGTGGGACAGTTACAGCGGTTCGTGGTTGCTTGTCGAACAGAAGAACGTCTTCTGGAAAACTGCGGGGCGTAGTGCGAAGAGAGCACAACAGCTCGCGGCGGCCCGTCGAGAGGATGAGGAACAATGCCCGGCTTTGATACTTTTGAGTCGCGCCTGATCGTCACAGGCCAATTGGTTGCAGTCACACCGCTCCGCGTCGGCGCAGGCAAATCCACCAGCGCCACCGGCCCCGACCAACCGGTGGTCAAGAATGTCTTCGGCGACCCCGTGATCCCCGGCTCCTCGCTCAAAGGGGTGCTGCGCAGCCATCTCGAAGCATTGTTGCGAGCGCTGGCTGCCAGCCCCGGACAAACCAAAAAACTGGCGTGTGATCTGCTCAGTGAAAAGGGCAAGGATGCCTGTGTCACCGAAGAACGCATCAAGGAAATCAAAGAGCAGTTCCGGCAGAAAAAAATCACCAGTGAGCGGCGCGACAAATACCTGTTGGACGAGTCTTGCTGGGTATGCAGCCTGTTCGGCGCGCCCTGGCTAGCAGGCAAGTTCGCCGTCCGTGACTTGACCGTGCTCCCTGAGTATTGGAGCGGCCATTACCTGATCCGCGATGGGGTTGCCATTGATCGGGATACGGGCACAGTCTCCGACAAGCGTAAGTACGATTTTGAGGCTGTTCCTGCCGGAACGCGCTTCGAACTCCTGATCCAGGTGGACAATGCTTCCGATGCAGAACTGGGCTTGGCGCTGCTGGCCCTGCGCGCATTAGAACTGGAACAGGTGCAGGTCGGCGGAGCACGTTCGCGTGGGCTGGGCTGGTGCTGCCTGGCGGGAGGCGCGGCCTATACGCTCTTCGAAAGGCCCATTGCATATTTGTTGGGCGAAAGTGGTACTCTGCTCGATTCGGAAACGCGCAAGGCAAAGATGCAAGTATTTATCGATGCGGTAAAGGCAGGCAGCCATGCATAAAATGCTGCTCAACACGCTGGAGCTGCGGTTCGCCATCCAACCGGACAGCCCGATTTTGATCAAAAGTGGTGTGGAGGCCGGGGCCGATCCCACTTTACCGGACATGAATTTTGTACGCGGTGCACACCCGGCCACCGGAGGAACGACCGTTTATCTGCCAGGATCGTCGCTCAAGGGAGTGATCCGCAGCCATGCCGAACGCATCGCGCGGACGATGAATGTCCCCTGCTGCGATCCGTTGGATGACCGCGACACCTCGCCCAACCGGGCCTGCGACAGGCGCGAGCCGTTTCGCAAGAACGGCGAAGCGCAGGATGTGCCAGGTCCCGAATCTTACAAACGGCTGTGCACCACCTGCCGGTTGTTCGGTCATACCGTGATGGCCTCGCATTTCCTGATCGCTGATGCTTATCCCGATGTGCCGCTGAATACCCTACCTATCCGGCAGATGGTTGCTATCGACCGGCGCAGCGGTGGCTCGGTCAACACCTTCACGATGGAAGTTGCGCCCAGCCACGTGACGACGGACGCGGACGAGCCGAAGGCCGTCATCTTCAAGGGACGGCTTATCCTGCGTAACTTCGAGCGCTGGCAGGTGGGGCTGCTGGCCCTAACCCTACGTGACATCGCAATCGGCAGGGTGGGCGTTGGTTTCGGCAAGAGTCGGGGACTGGGGCAGGTACACCTCACTTACGAGCAGTTGACGCTGACCTATCCTGGCAAAAAACTGGCGGACGGAAAATTCAGTACGCACATCTATGGCCTGGGTGAACTGATCTCCGACGAGGAGATGCTCGACCAGTACGATTTCATGCGCGGCAACCTGGCGGAACAGCCGGATTTCTCGAACCCCCAAGAAGCGGATGACACGTGGGGGCAGATCGAGATCAACCTTCAGACCCCGGAGCAAGTCGGACAGGTGTTCGTGGCCCAGATCAGCGCCTGGAATGCCTATGTGGAGTGTAAGCGGAGTGCGACTCCATGACTGCTCAAGCGTCATTGCAGGGATACCTCTATGCGGGCAGTTTTGAGGACGCCACCAATCTCGACCGGTGGATCGGTGGCCTGAAGGGTATCAGATGGGCCTATCTGGAAAGCGAAGTGGCCGTCCAACTGGTCGGCTGGCCAGTGGTTCAACCCGGCAACTACCCGGTCGGGCGAGCGTTCGGCCCAGACTACGAGGTGCGCTGGCAGCAGGCGGCAGGCAGCATTGCCGTCCAGGTGTTGACAGAAAACAGCCCGCTTCCTGGGGATTTCACATCGAATGTGTTGCAGTTGAAGCAAACCTTTCACACTGTGGGCACCCAGGTTCACCTTTGGGGTGAGCGCGATGGGCGTCAGGGGATAGAAACTCCGGTCTGGATCGAAACCCGCATTCCGCATCCCCTGCGCTATCCGTTCGGCCCAACAGAACGCATCGAGATCAGCGCTCGACACTACTGCTGCAACAATATCATCGTCCTGACGCGCTGGCGCGATGTTGTGCATCCGAAAGCGGAAAACCCATGAACGATGAAGTCGGTTATGTCCGCGTCCCCGCCGATCGCCCCGTGCGGCGCAAGCGGCTAGACCCGCAGCGAGAGCGTGGCCACCTGTATCTGAACCGGGACTTGCTCAGTGGGGAAATCCGGGGAACGATCACAGCCATCACGCCGATCCACGTCGGTACAGGGGATCTCGAAGACCCCCGCAGGCTGTCTCCAAGCCCGGATAACCCGGAAGGCATGAAGCTGGTCGCGCCGTTCTTCCGTGAAGCAGGCCGCCTGACCATCCCTGGCTCGTCGCTCAAAGGGGCGTTCCGCCACCTGTTTGAATTAATTACCTACTCCTGCCTCGCCCAGGCCAACAGGTATCCGAACCAGGGTGGGTACGTTCCTCCCGATCTGCGTGCCTGCTACTACCGCGCCGACCAGCGCAGGAAATCCGGCAACGAGCTTTGCCCGGCCTGCCGGGTCTTCGGCGGCCAGGGCTATCTGGGGCAGGTATTCTTTCGCTCTGCCCACGTGATTGGTGAACAGGCTGCCAGGATTGAGTTCGCGCCGCAGCGTTGGGCGCCCAAAGTGCGCCCGGAAGACGCCGCGCGGCGCAAAGTCTACACCCACCTGATCACAACCGATCCCCTGATCGAGCCAGTGGAAGCCCTGCCGAAAGACACCCAACTTGAACTGCGCGTAGATTTCCGCAACCTGGAACCGGTCGAGCTGGGTCTGCTGTTGATCGTTCTGGGTCAGGACCCCAACGGGCCGATTTACCCGAAGTTGGGCGGCGTCAAGGCGCATGGCTTCGGTGCGGTGGAGATCACCCTGGACCGGGTGGAACAAGCCACGAAGGATGATTACAGCGGCTACGAAACCGGCGGAACCGTTTTCCAGGCCGACGCATTGCAGAGCTACATCACGACGGCGAAAGCCGACCAGGCCATCTTTTACCGTGACGGCTGGCAGGAAATGGTGAAGGTCTTGGGTAACCGTCCGGAGGGATTCTAATGACAATGAATTCGCAGCAGTGGAAAGACGTGCACGCGCTGGCAGCAGAGCTTGTGGCCGTCCACCGGACCGACGCCAACCACCTGCGCAAAATCGTGCACCACCTCCGCAGCGAGCACATGGACTATCAGGGCCTGCACGCCTGGCTCGACGCCAAGATCACGTATGCGGCCTTCTTTCCGCGCTCGCAGCAAACCCTGGACCACGACCTGGCCGCGCGGGCTGTCGTCGAGTTCATCGCCGAGCAGTACAGCCAGGATACCGACCAGATCACTGAGATGTTGGGCTGGGTCGCCCGGCTGATGATCTACTACGTCCAAAACAAGGCTGAAGCGAACAGGCGGGCCGACCCACGTGCCGCCCTGCTCAATGTACCGCGCCCAGATGTGGTCCGGCTAAAAGTGCGCCCGCCCCGTCGATCTGGCTCAACCCCAGAATCAAAAAACGTACAATCGAGTGAGCCTAGCGATTTTGCGGAGCAATTCATGAAATTTTTGAAGGGCAAGCAGGATAGCTAGAGCCTTCATATCATGAGTACACATAGTTACGATCATGATGATATAGCGCAGATTTGTGGCATCCTTCGAGGTGCAGAACCTAAAAGCTCGAAATGGGAAGATGCACGGCGTGCGATCATAAATAGAGTCGATGAATTCATCACTTTGTTGGATCGGTTGTCGAATAAGCGACAAGTTTCAGAGCCGGCTCTTCTGGATTTTTTCTCCAGGTTGGCTCCGCCAGCAGGCTTTTTGGTCAAATGTTTCTCTAATACAGAGGTCGCGGTTTCGCTTCGTAAAGCAGCCCTGCGAGCTATCAGGTATGCGAGTGATCCTGAAACGGCAGTTTCTCTTGTTACGAATGCGCTGGAAGATAGCGAACTTAGAGATGATGCGTGGGAAGTGCTGGATACCCTATTCCCAGACAGTTTTCCTCCAATTGAACTTCTCCCAGGGTTATACCGGGCGTTTTCTCTCTCTTTGCAAAGAAAAATCCTGGAAAAGATTCAACATCTGCTCGATAGGGGCCAACCTGTTGGAACCTGCGAATGCCAAATATGCGGTGAGGCACTATTACGGGTTGATGATTGCGACACCAAAAAGGCCGCAATTGCAATTTTACAGTTGTTGGATAACCGCCGAGCAGAACAATACCTATGTGATGCCCTTATTCATGTTAAGGCAGGAGACATTCTCCATGCCAAGTGTCCATCTTCAGAAGTAATTCCCCGTCTTATAGACGCTCTAGGGGAACGTGATTCAGCATCCGGGGAAACTATAGAAGCCCTTGAAGGCTTGTATGGCACGCCGTTTGACGAAAATGCTCGAAGGGCGATCAAGAAAATCATGCAACGAAGGGAGGACAGGAGAGTGAAACACATCTTTATCAGCTACTCCCACCACGACCAGGTTTTTGCCAAGTGGCTTGCCCGGCGCTTGGAGCGAGCTATGTACGAGGTCTGGATGGATGACGACATTCCCGGAGGAGCCAGATGGCCCGAAAAAATAGAGCAGGCTCTCCAAGACAGTGCTGCCCTCCTCGTCATCCTGTCACCCAAAGCAGTGAGGTCAGAATGGATTAAAACGGAGTATGGAGAAGCTCTCGAAAAGGAAATAGCTGTTATTCCCTATATTTACCGTGACTGTGACCTGCCGATGGAGCTTAAACATAATCGTCAGATGCTTAACCACCAAGAGGAGGAAGCAACCGGTTTTAGAGACCTGTTTAATGCATTGCCCGGTTTGGCACGCCGCCCTCATTCACCGATTGACAAAAGCCTTATCGGCAGCTACACGACTTTTGAAGATGCAGCCGCAGGATTGCTCGATGTGCAGCGGTTTGCCGTTGAACGGGAGGGCCACGGGAGAATCGATCTGATCGGACTACCACTGGGCTTGAGCAAATACTGCGCGACTTACCTCGTAGGTCGATCGCAAGATACCCTCCAACGCCGCTCGGACTGTATTCAACTTGCCCTGCAACTTTCAGGGGCTTATCCCAATGACGATTTCGTGAAAGGGATAGCAAGACAACTTCTCCAAGAACGAGGCACTAATTTCCGGTTGCATATGGTTTTGGTGCGGGGCCCACACGACAAAGAGAAAGAAAGGTACACACTAGATTTCGAGCCGCCCGATGAGTGGCAAGATGTGCTCGATGCCACCCAGAAAGCATTGAAGATGTATGGGCAAAACCTCGGCCTGCAAATCTTCCAACAGGGGCCTGTAGCGATGCTCTACCATCTCGGCGCTGAACACCGGGAGTTGCATTACAGGGCTGAAGTTTACCAGTATGACCGAGAAGTTAAACAGAAATATTTCCGCGTGCTCGGCAAGTTAGAGTGCTAACATAGAAATTCTGTAATTGAAAGACCGCGCATCTGGCGCGGTCTTTTTTCGTTTCCACGCCCTGTGAAGGGCATCCCTCAGTTCAACATCTCCCATTCGCAACGCTTACTATTTTAGCACAGATCGCGTGTTTACGCGCAAGATCGCCTCGACTTGATCGACTCCCGGGCTGCGCGAAAATGGTTCGCTTTTTCGACACTTTTAGCGATCCATCCGGCTCCGAACGGCCTTTTTCGACCCCCTGATCTCGCCGGATCGCGCTGTGGCGCGCCGGATCGCGTTTTCCGGGCTTGATGCAAATTCTGCCCTCTGTGGGCCATTCTCACGGCGAAACCCTCAACCTTTACTGGAAAAACCCGAAATCCCTCGCTCCCGGCGGCCTTCCTTCCATGCGATGCTAGGGCTGTACCGTTCGCTGAACACGTTCGCAGGGAGGAACGCCATGAAGAGCAAGAAGTCCAAAGTGCTGCTGCCGGGTGTCTGCTGCTGGGAATGGCGCTGCTGCTGTTCCTGTGCTGGCTGACCGCCTTCGGCTTCATCATGCTGGTGGACAACCTGCGCGGCATTGCCGTGTAGGGCAGGGAAAGGAGCGAGCCGTGATCAACACCTTTTTCGGCGAGGCCCAGGCCATCTTGGACCGCTTGCGCTGGGGCTGGCCCGACGCCGACGACTCCGACGCGCTGCAGGGGCGCGTGGCGGTGGTCGGGCTGGCCGGGGCAGGCAAGAAAACGCTGCTCAACAGCCTGTGGGGCTGGCAGGCGCTCGAAGGCACGCCGGTCGATGAGTCCGTGCGCGACTTCGGGCTGTTCCGCCTGGTGGACCTGCCCGCCGACCCGCTGGCCGCCGACGCCGTCCTGTTCCGCCTGGAAGGGATGGACCTGATTATCTACGTGCTGGACGCCACCGCCGGGCTGCGCGCCGAGGACTTCCCCTGGATCGCGCGCCTGCGCGCCCTGGGCACGGCCCTGGTCGTGGCCCTCAACAAGACCGACCTGGTGAGCGCCGACGCGCTGCCGGGGCTGCTGGCCGAACTGGAAGGGCGGCTGTCGATGCCGGTCGTGCCACTGCGCGCCGCGCCTGGAACAGATCGCCAGCGACGAGGATTTGCATCTCGTCGAACCATCTGGCCCGGCGGTTTCCCTACCCGTTGAAGGTGAGGCCGATCCCGCCGATGGCTTCGCAGTGGAGCGGGCCGCGACCCTGGCCTTTCTAGAGGGCCAACCAGCAGATGCGTGGGAACGCCCTGCCCGACATGCCGTCTACGGCGCAGCGACGCTGCTGCAAGGGGCAGCTTTCATCAGCAGCCATGACCGGGCGCACATTCAACAGGTCGCCGCCCATCTGAAAAAGAATTTGTAGGGACACGGCCTGCCATTTCCCTGCGAGCCGACGTCAGATATTCACATTCAGGGCGCTCCCCGACTCATACCGTCGCAACCCACTCCTGAACACCACCACCATCACGCCCACGCTGATCAGAGCGCCCAACGCCAGCAGCGCCAGCGCGCCCAAGTCGTGCCCCTGGACGACCTGCACTGGCACTGCCCCCACGAAAGCTGCCGGAATCAGGGTCAGCAGCACCAGCCGCACAACGCCCTGAAACAACCCGAACGGGTACAGGGAAAAGGTCAGCAAGGCGTTGCTTAGCTGTGTAGAGAGCATGGTCGCGTTCCCCATAAAGAAGGCCAGGCAACCCGCCGTCGTCGTGAAGGCAACGAAGATCACCGCCGCCAGCAGCACTACAACGACAAACAGCAAGATCGAGCCGGGGTCGAGCCGCCCGGTGAACAGGTAGGCGATCACGCCGAAGGTCAGGTCGCCGATGGTGGATTGTCCCATCCGCGAGAACAGCAGATGCGGCAACACCGGGCGCGGCAGGGCCAGGTAGTAATCCAGCCGCCCCTGCGCGATCAGGTCCGCCAGCCCCTGCGCGTTTCCGGCGCAGGTAAAGGCGATTCCAAACGCCAGCGTAATCACGGCGAACAGCATGAAGATTTCGTCGATCTGGTAGCCGCGAATCTCCTGAAAACGGTCGAAAAACAGCAGCCAGAAGACGAAGTAGATGCCGTTATTGATCATCATGCCGACGATCTGGCTGAGAAAGCTGGTCCGGTATTCCATGTTGGAAGCCAGGCTCAGGCGCAACAAATGCGCCACGAAGCCGATCTCTTTTCGCAGCCGCTTCATCGTCCTACCCCCCATTGATGCTCACCCGCCGTATGCCGTAGCGATACAGCGCAGCCAGCCCCAGCGCAATCACGACGATCCAGATCAGTTGCAGCGCCACAATCCCGGCAAACTGTCCTGTATCCCATGCGACGAACAGCTTGGATGGCCCGTACACCACGACGCTGAACGGCAACACCCGCGCGATACCTTGCAGCCAGTCCGGCAAAAAGTCCACCGGGATCAGCAACCCACCCAGCACAAACGTGATCTTGTGATAAATGAACATGAACGAGTTCACATCCTCGAAAAAGAACGACAGCAGCGCGATCACCGACAACACGCAGAAATCCAGTACGAAGGCTAACGCCGTCGCCAACAGCAGCAGAGGCAGCGTTTCGGGCCGAAAGGAGACCAGCGGCCCGGCCTGCCACCATGCCACCGCGCTCCCCGCGACCAGCATCATCCCCATACGGACCAACGAGTCGCCCAGGCCAGAGGCAAACTGGTACAGCAGGTAGTTGTAAGGACGGCCCAACGTGTAGGCCAGGCTGCCATCCTTCACCTCCTGAGACACGGTGAACACATGCCTGATCTTGCCCAGTTGCAGCATCTCCGCCCACACGAAGTACCAGACCGTCTGGTTCAGCGTCAGCCCGGCAATTTCCGCCGTACCCTGCGCCTGGAAGGTCGCCCGCCACAACTGAGCGAAGATGAAGATAAACAACACCATCATCACGCCCTGGCCCGCCGCATCCCAGGCATAAGCCAGCCGGTTTTGCAGGTTGGTCCGGGCAATAGCGACGTATTTATCCAGCCAACGACGCAGGCCGCCCCTGCGCACAGGCAGCGCCAGCAAGGTATTCATCGGCGTCCTCCTTCGACTTCCATCTCCACCGCCGCATCCCGACGGTAGATGTCGCGGATTGTCTCCTCCAGCGGCGGATCGATCACGTTGATGTCCACCACGCCGCGCCCGTCCATCAGCTCATGGATCACCGCGTCCACCGGGCGACGGGTCGTGTCCAGTTCCAGTTTGACGCCATAGCACCCCATCTTCACCACCTGCACGCCCTCAACCTCGAAGTGGCCGTTCAGTGGCTCGCTGAAACGCACCTCGATCACCTTGCGCCGCAGGTAGCGCCGCTTGAGCACCTTCACCGCATCATCGAAGATCACCTGTCCGTGATTGATCACAATGACCCGCTTAGCCAACGACTCGATGTCGCCCGCATCATGACTGGTCAAAAAGATCGTTGTGTTCTCCTCGGCGTGCAGGCGCTTGATCGTGTCTCGAAGCTGTTGCTTGGCAACCACATCCAGGCCGATGGTCGGCTCGTCCAGAAAGATAATCTGGGGCCGGTGCAGCAGGCTGGCCGCGATCTCGCAGCGCATCCGCTGGCCCAGGCTCAGCTTACGCACGGGCACCTCCAACAGATCGGCAATGTCAAACGCTTCCACCAGAAAGTCACGGCGACGACGGTATGCCGCAGCGTCCAGCTCGTAAATGTGTGCGAAGAGATCGAACGTATCCACCGGCGGCAGGTGATACCAAAGCTGCGGCTTCTGCCCGAACACGCTGCCGATGTGATAGGCCAATTGGCGACGCTGCTGCCAGGGAACGAATCCCAACACCTGCGCCTCGCCACTCGTCGGATAGAGGATGCCCGTCAGCATCTTGATAGTGGTGCTCTTGCCTGCGCCGTTCGGCCCGATGAAGGCCAGCAGTTCACCAGCTTCCATTTCCAAAGAAATACCTTTTACTGCCTCAACCACGTCCCGCTGTGGACGCCACAGCGCCGCCAGGCTGCCGCGCAGCCCGGCGGTCTTCCGCTTGACGGTGAAGGTCTTCCGCAAGTCACGTAACACAATCATCGCCATAGCCCACCATCCTTTCCTGGGCAAGCCCAAAATAAAAAGCCCCCGGCGGTTGGGGGCTTGGATTGGCACGAATGCGTTCTGCTGTTCAGATAATTACGCCGGAGGCTCCGCCACTGCCCCAACCGCAAAATTCCCGCCTTCCGACGCGAGGCGAGCAATCGCAACCATGACGTAAACGGGGCAGAAATACCAGCGAGTCATTGCCTAAATACAGCTTTCAAGGTGTATGCTCGAATAGAACCACCAGCTTATACGCACGTTACAGAACTTTGAGCGACGAGTCAATGCCTCGGCGCGATCTTTTGGGATGATTAGACAAAACGCCCGCATACGTCGGATAAAAGCAATTGTGCAAAACACCCAAGACCCATATTCACCCACCCGGATTCGTTAGCCGAGTGTTTAAAAGTTCAAAACGTCTACAACTTTTTCTGGAACCGTATCCATGATATGATCCATCCATCACGCGGCTAAACTGCGAGCGCACCATGAGCGTTGCCCTGATGACCAAAACTACCGGCCCGCTGCCCACGATTGAACCGGAGCAGTACACGATCCTGATCGTCGATGGAACCCCGGCCAGCGCCGACAGCATCCGCGCTTACCTTGCCGCAACCGGTTACCAGGTAGAAGTCACCCACTTCGGCAGTGAAGCCTGGGACCTGATCCAGCAACACCAGCCGGACCTGATCGTACTGGATATGCACCTGCCCGACGCCGATGGCCTGAACATTTGCAAACGCATCAAGCGCGAAGAGGCATTGGGCTTTTTGCCAGTGATTATGACTACCTCCGACACCGAGGCCGGCCTGCGCCTGGCCGGGATGCTTTCCGGCGCGGACGAATACCTGCTCAAGCCGGTCGATGGCGCGGCGCTGCTGGCCCGCGTGCGTGCCCTGTTGAGCGCCAAGAAGCGTTTCGACATGCTGGCAGCCACCAACCGCGCCCTGGCCGATGATCTGGCCCGCCAGAACCAACAACTTGAGGAGGCGCTCCGCGTGGCCCGCGATCTGGATGTGCTCAAGAGCGCCATCGTACGCAACGTCGGGCACGAACTGCGCACCCCCCTGCTCCAGGTCAAGTCTGCCGTTGCCCTGCTGGCTGAGCAGATTCACGCCAGCGACCCAGAAGGCGTGGATCGGCTGCTGGATATGGCGCAGCAGGCCACCACGCGCCTGGAAGAAACTATCGGCAATATCACGCAGCTTGGGGAAATCTCCAACGTCAAACGCGAACCGGTTGTGCTAGACGAGAGCGTGGAGCTGGCCCTGCGTAACCTCAGGCGCCGCTGGTCCTCAAGAGAAGAGACCGAGCGCGTGGAAAAACACTACAGCGCCAACCTGCCGCTGGTCATCGGCGACCGACGCGGCATTGCCCAGGTGCTTCAACTGCTGCTAGACAACGCGCTCAAATTCAGCCCCAACGGCGGACCGGTCGAGGTCGTAATTAAACCGTGCAAAGACGAACGGGTCTGGATCGGTGTGCGCGATTATGGTATCGGCATCGCCGAGGATCAACTGGAACGCATCTTTGAATCCTTTTACCAGGTCGATTCCTCGCCCACGCGGTCCTTCGGCGGCGCGGGGGTGGGCTTGTTCTTGGCACGCCTGCTCCTGGATAAGATGGGATCACGCATCGATGTTAAAAGCGAACCCGGCAAGGGCAGCACGTTCTCCTTCACCCTTCCTCAGGCCCACCTCTAGGCGAACTGGATATTGTCTCTGCCCCATGCTGCGCTTATAATAACTCTTGCGCGTGGGGGAGTGGCGGAAGTGGCAGACGCGCATGACTTAGGATCATGTGGAGCAATCCGTGTGGGTTCGAGTCCCACCTTCCCCACCAGGATAAGCTGAGCGCCGCACGCCGGCGCTCTGTTGCTGCCTGTTAGATGATCGTAAGAGATCGCAAAGTCTCTGGCAGTCACCTGTACGGGATGCTATAATCATCCTACGCTTGTGACAAACCGTACCGCACGAAGGAATTTCCCTTGAAATTACAGACCGAACTCCTGGAAAAACGCATGGCGCGGCTTAAAGTCGAAGTCGAAGCCGCTGATCTGGAACAGGCTAAGCGCGAAGCCGCCCGCCGCCTGGCGAGCAAGGTTAATATCCCTGGCTTTCGCAAGGGCAAGGCGCCCCAAAACATTGTTGCACGCTATCTGGGCGAGGGCGCGATTCTGGAAGAAGCTATCGACGACTTGGGGCCAAAACTCTATAACCAGGCGCTCGATGAAACAGGCCTCCAGCCGTATGCCTCTGGCAGCCTGGAAGACATCCAGACGACAGACTCCGGCCTGACACTGATCTTCAGTGTGCCGCTTGTGCCGACCATTGACCTGGGTGACTATCGTTCCTTCCGCCAGGAATACACTGTGCCGGAAGTCACCGACGATATGGTCGATAAAGCCATCCAAATGATGCAGGAAAGCAAGGCCATCATCGAACCCAAACACGGCCCCGCTGCGCTCGGCGACCGCGTGATGATGGCTATTCACGGCGTGATCCTACCTGTCGCAGATGATAAAGCCTCATCAGCGGCGGCCCAGAGCCCAGAAGGTGAAACGGCAGACCAAGATACCAGTCACGACGTGCTGTTCGACGAGGAAAAATGGACGTTCATCCTCGGCGACAAAGACGAAGAACCGATGCCCGGTTTCTCGGAGGCCATAATCGGCATTGCGCCAGGCGAACAACGCGCTTTCGACCTGACGATACCTACCGATCCTGAATCGGGCTACGAAGAGTACCTGCTGGGTCGCACTGTGCATTTCGACGTGACATGCAGCGAAGTCTCCTCGCGGCATATGCCTGCCTTGAACGACGCCTTCGCCCAACAAATTAGCAATGGCCAGGTAGAAACGCTGCTTCAGTTGCGCATCAACACCCGCGAAAACCTGGCAAAAACACTGCAACAGCGCGCCGAACAGGACTATGCCACCAAAGTGCTGGACAGTCTGGTTGAACAGGCCAAGCTCGAATATCCCGATGTGATGGTCGAAGAATACGTCGATCACATGGTGCAAAACCTGGAACAAAATCTCCGCCAGCGTGGCCTGACGCTGAAGGATTTCCTGAAGATCAACAAGCTGGACGAGACAACCCTGCGCCAACAATACCGCCCGCAGGCCGAACAGCGCCTGAAGCGATCCCTGGTCCTGGGCGAAATCGTGGGCCTGGAAAACCTGAGCGTCACAGACACCGAAATCGACGCCGAGATCAAACAGCGCAGCGCCATCTTTGCCGAAGGCAACGAGCAAATGCAGCAAGCGTTGGAGGAATACCTCGGCGCTGAACTGCCGCGCCGCAATATCACGCTGGATATGATCACAGACTTGGCTTACCGTCGCCTGATCGCTATCGCCAAAGGCGAGGCGCTGCCGGAAGCGACAACCGCATCTGAAGAAATGGAAGCGACCGGCGTCGCTCTATCCAATGAGACCGAGCCAGGCCAGGCTGCCGAGCACACCGCCGCGTAAGAGTGGGTCATCTGGAAACATCTGTATCACTAGCGAAACATTTGGACCACAAGGAGAAAAGCAAGCATGGACCCGTACAGTCTGATCCCGATGGTGATTGAAACCAGCGGTCGCGGCGAACGTGCCTATGACATCTACTCGCTGCTGCTTAAAGAGCGCATCGTCTTCATCGGCACCCCGATCAACGACCAGATCGCCAACCTCATCGTCGCACAGTTACTATACCTGAACCGGGAAAATGAGGAAAAAGAAATCCAGGTGTTCATCAATTCCCCCGGCGGCGGCATTTACGCCGGGCTGGCGATCTACGATACGATGCAGCAGATTGCGGCGCCGATCAGCACCGTCGCCGTCGGCGTCACCGCCAGCTTTGGCACCGTGCTGCTCACCGCCGGGACAAAAGGACGCCGCTACGCCCTGCCGAACGCCACCATCCACATGCATCAGCCGCTCGGCGGCGCACAGGGACAAGCCACCGACATCGTCATCCAGGCAAACGAGATCATTCGGCTGAAAGATCGCCTGAACGAAATCTTCGTGCTCCACACCGGTAAAGACAAAGCAACCATTGAGCGCGATACCGACCGTGACTTCTATATGAACGCACAGCAGGCTGTCGAATACGGTCTGATCGATGGCGTCTTGACGCCGACCAAATTGGCAGCCCCATCGCAAAATGGAGAAAAGGCCCGGTGAACCGGTTTGCCGGACGTGAACAACGTTGTTCGTTTTGCCGCCGCGCCCAGGACGAGGTTAATCATCTCATCGCCGGGCCAGACGGTGTGTTCATCTGTAATGAGTGCATCGACCTGTGCCAGGAAATCCTGGCACAGGAGGCTCCCCCCAGCCAGCCCGCTTCCAGCTTCACCATCGAGCACGTGCCCTCGCCCAAAGAGCTGCTGGCGCACATGGACGAATACGTGATCGGGCAGGAGCGGGCCAAGCGCGTGCTGAGCGTGGCCGTCTACAATCACTACAAGCGCGTCG
This sequence comes from uncultured Anaerolineae bacterium, assembly GCA_964529715.1. Classification (GTDB taxonomy): domain Bacteria; phylum Chloroflexota; class Anaerolineae; order Aggregatilineales; family Ch27; genus CAZGXI01. Next base: position 24,017 of record CAZGXI010000010.1, read on the forward strand.
CAGCAGGCGGCAGAATCGACGACGTGGAGCTTGAAAAGAGCAACATCCTGTTGATCGGCCCGACCGGCTGCGGCAAAACCTTACTCGCCCAGACCCTGGCCCGCGTACTGGACGTACCTTTCTGCATCGCAGATGCCACTTCGCTCACCGAGGCCGGATACGTCGGCGAGGATGTAGAAAACATCCTGCTGCGTCTGATCCAGGCAGCAGACTTCGACATCCCGCGTGCCGAAAAGGGCATCATCTATATTGACGAGATCGACAAGATCGCGCGTAAAAGCGGCGACAACCCCTCGATCACCCGCGATGTGAGCGGCGAAGGCGTGCAACAGGCACTCCTAAAGATCATCGAAGGCACACTGGCCAACGTCCCCCCGCAGGGCGGACGCAAGCACCCGCATCAGGAATTCCTCCAGATCAACACCAACGACATCCTGTTCATCTGCGGTGGCACGTTCGATGGTATCGAGGACATTATCTCGACCCGTATCGGCACCAAAGGGCAGATTGGATTCCAGGGCAAAGGCCGCCAGGAGATCAGCAAAGCCGCACTGCTACACAATATCGCCACCGAAGACCTGATTCATTATGGCATGATCCCGGAACTGGTAGGTCGCCTGCCGGTTGTCACCAGCGTTGAGCCATTGAACACCGAGTCCCTGGTCCGCATCCTGGTAGAACCGCGCAACGCCCTCACCAAGCAATACCAGCAGCTTTTTGCTCTGGACAACGTCGATCTGACTTTCAGCGAGGATGGGCTGCTGGCCGCCGCCGAGATGGCAATGCGGCGGGAAACCGGTGCACGCGGTTTGCGCAGTATCATCGAAAGCGTGCTGCTGGACGTGATGTTTGAAATACCGGGTCGCGCCGACATCCGCCGCGTGGTCATCACGCGCGACGTGATTGAAGGCCGGGCCAAGCCGCTCATTGTTACAGCAGATGACACGGCGCTGGGCTGGCGAGAAGACGGCACACTCGACACCGCAGCATAATCCCCCCAGCCTGAAAATGGGCGCTCTGCAGAGCGCCCGTCTCATTGGCGAAAACGGATGGGCGGCTACAAAGCCGCCCTTTTAATCAGTGCACCCGATTCAGGAACATGACCTCAGCCCGACTGCCAACGGCCTGTTGAAAGGCGCGCATATCCAGGTATGAACTACCCTCGCCCGAACAATGGCCGGGGATGACCCAGCGCGGACGGAGAATATTCACCGCTTCCACCGCCGCATTCACACTCATGGCGCTGTCGCCGCCGAGTGGAAGAATGGCAATATCGGGCCGCAATCGGGCCATGTCTGGAATCACATCCGTGTCGCCCGCGTAATAAATGTCATAGTAATCCAGAGAAACTAAGAATCCCACCCCCTCAGAGTCGGGCAGATAGGGATTGGCGTTCGGCACGCGCGCGGGGATAGCAGTGATGCGCGCCCGTCCTACGTTGACGCTTTGCCAGGGGCGCAACACCTGGACACACCCTTCCCCGCCCAGTAGCCTCGCTGCCGCCGCGTTTGCCACAACCTGCGTATTCGGGCCGAGCAGTTTGCTCACATCCGCTGGGGAACAATGGTCGTAACGATCACTGCTGACCAAGATCACATCGGCTGGGCAGGCACCGCGTGGGACACGCCAGGGATCGATATAGATCAGGGGAGGCCCCTGGATGCGAAACGTGCTGTGGCCAAGCCATTGAATACGGTTGATCACACCTGCTTCCCCTCACTCCTGAATGACACGTGCATACACGCCGGACAGCCAGACAGGTCGTCGCAAAACACGAGCAAAAATGACCAGATAAGTTGTTTCAGTTGGCAAAGGTGAGCGCAACGAAGGACCATCTACGGCGTCTGGCGCAGGAGGTATTTTATCGTATAATGGCGTCAATCGCACATCAGACTCAAATCAACATTCGCCTTTTTAACCACAGCCACGTTCATCGTCAGGGTCAACTTGTTAACGAAATGTTCGAGGGAACCGTATGACTGGCAGAATATCCTCCCCCAAAGCGCCTGCACCGCGTCAACCCGGCCAGCCTCCTCAGAGCGGCGCACAGACCTCGCCACAGCCGCCCAATCCCAATGCCTGGTCGCCGCCGGTGATGCGTTCCATCGACGACACCGGGCTGAACCTGCTGACCATTGCGGACCTGGTGATTAAGGTGCTTTACTTCAGCGGATTTATGACCGGCCACAAAATTGCCGACTTTGTCAAGCTACCCTATACCGGCGTCATCGACGGCGTGATGGAATTTTTAAAGCGCGAGAAATACGTCGAGGTCAAAGGCGCCGGGGGCGTCGGCGAAGCGGCCTACCAGTACATGATCTCGGCCAAAGGCTCTGAAAAGGCGCGCGAGGCGATGGAACGGTCGCTATATGCCGGCCCCTGCCCGGTGACGCTGAACCAGTACATCGCCGCCATGCGCGCCCAAAACCAGGTCCGCATGACCGTCACCCAGGAGATCATCAAGTCGGCGCTCAAGCGCCTGGTCATCTCCGAAGGACTGCTCAACAAAATCGGCCCGGCGGTGAACTCCGGCAAGTCGATCTTCCTCTACGGCCCGCCGGGCAACGGTAAGACCACCGTCTCCGAAGCCGTTGGGCGGTTGGTGCTGGGCACAGACATCTGGATTCCCTATGCCATCGATGTCGATGGACAGATCGTGCGCGTCTTCGACAACGTGAACCACGAAGTGTTGGAGACGACATCAGAGGAAAGCGCCGACCGCTTAACCGCCACGACCGGCCTCAAACGCGACCCGCGCTGGATCCGCATCCGCCGCCCAGTCATTATGGTCGGCGGCGAGCTGACCCTGGCCGGACTGGACCTGGTTTACGACGACACCAACAAGTACTACGAAGCACCCTTCCAGGTGAAAGCCAACGGCGGCATGTTCCTCATCGATGACTTTGGCCGCCAGCAGGTGCGCCCGCGCGATCTGCTTAACCGCTGGATTGTCCCGCTAGAAAAAGGCGTGGACTTCCTGACCTTGCACACCGGTCGCAAAATCGAAGTTCCGTTCTTCGTGATGATTGTCTTCTCCACCAACCTGGAGCCGCGCGACCTGGTAGACGAAGCGTTTCTGCGCCGCATCCGCCACAAGATCGAGATCGGTGATCCCACTTACGAGGAGTTTCGAGAAATCTTCAAACGGGTCTGCGAGGCCAAGCGCGTACCCTATGACGACAAAGGACTGGCTTACCTGCTGCAAGAATGGTACATCAAGCACGACCGTAAACTGCGCGCCGTCCACCCACGTGACCTGATTGATCAACTGATCGACATCGCCCGCTACCTGAACCGGCCACCACAACTAACCAAAGACCTGATCGACCGCGCCGCCGATGCTTACTTTGTCGAATTGTAACCCAGGCAGTCGCTGAAATCCTTGTCGGTCGCCCTCGACAGCGCCGGGCGTGGCCGGCCTGCCGGGGATGTGGGGTGAGATAGTTACCGCGCGCCATGACCCGTAAACTCGATGGAGCACCTGTTCCCCGCCACCTCGTCTTCGTGATGAAAGACGGGGCATTCGTCGTGCAATGGGACGCCGATCAGGTCCAGGAATTGCTGACCGGAAACCTGCGTCCTTTCCATGATCTGGATTATGGGCACAACATCACCGACTATGAGCTGGATCAACTGCGCGATTCCGGGCGTGTCGCACACTACAACCGCGCCTACGTCTGGCTGAATGCGCTGCCCGAAGGCCAGCGGTTCGCTCGTCTGCCCATGCGGAGTGAAGCCCACGAGCGCGTCAAACACTTCTATCTCAACACCACCCTACCCATTGAGTATTTGGACCAGGTTCAGCGCCGTTTGGAAGAACTGGGTCTGCGCGAAAAATACACGGCCCGCGAGAACTTCGGACTGGTCGCCATCATGAACGAAGATGGCACCCCGTTCACGCGGCTGACAGACATTGAAAACGCACAAAATATCCTGCGGCAGGCCTCGCCGCAGCTTTTAGGGGATGTCGCCGTTGCCTTCATCGAGTACACCGCCCAGGCCACGCCGCACGGCCCTGATTTCGACGTGGACCTGCTCGACCTGGACGCGCTAATTGCCAGCCAGACGGAAACCTTCGCCGGCAAGGGCAAGGTTGTCGTCGGCATTGACCAGGATCGAGATTTCTCCAAGACCCTGCACGACACGATGGAAGCATTAGGCGTCGAGTTTATCCCCGTAACCACCGGGCAGGAGGCTTTGCGGGCCGTCGAGGATATGAAGCCAGACCTGGTCTTGTTGGACCTGGTGATGCCGGACACGCACGCCTGGGAGATCGTGGCGAAAATACGTGCCAATCGTGCCCTGGCAAACATACCGGTCATCATCATCAGCCCACACAACACCCCTGCCGAACAGGAAACCTTTGCACTGACCGTCGCCAAAGTACGCGATTACCTGGTCAAGCCGGTGGCTCCCGGTCTGCTGCGCCAGAGTATATGGAACGTATTGCGAGGCCGTTAGCCCGATCCGGCACGAACCTGGAACCTACAGGCAGCCAGCGACCTGCTTCCTAACCGTAGCCTGTTGCATCCCCACAGGCTCATAGGTAGAGTCTTACAGGATGGACATGCCATTCCACGCTGCCCCATCCTGTGCCGCATACATCAATCGAGGCCAGCATGATCTTCGTCACCGGAGGCACCGGCTTTTTGGGGAGAAACATGATCCCCCTACTGGCGGCCCAGGGACACCGCCTGCGCGTTCTGGTTCGTCGGCCTGATGAGCATCTTTGGTTGCAAGCATACGGCGTTGAAGTCGTCCGAGGCGACCTGCTAGACGCCGAAGCCATTCAAAAAGGCATCTCCGGCTGCCAATACGTGATCCATGCAGGCGGTCGCTTCCGCATGTGGGGGAAGGCTGAGGACTTCTGGCGAACCAACGTCCAGGGCACGGCGACCGTGTCGGAAGCAGCGGCGCGAGCCGGCGTAGAGCGGCTGGTGCACGTTTCGACAATAGCCGTTGTAGGCAATCCCATCCCTGGCCGCATCGTGGACGAAACCCATCCGGCCCGTCCAGGAGATGCCTATCAGCAGAGCAAGTTAGAAGGCGAGCAGGTCGTGCTGCGCTACCTGGAAGAACGCAGCCTGCCAGCGATCATCCTGCGTCCCGGCGCGTTTTACGGCCCGCATGGGCATTACGCTTTCAATCGCCTATTCTTTGAAGACCCACTCAAGGGCCTGCTGATCAAGGTAGCACACGGGAATAACTTCACGTTTCCGGCCTACATCGGCGACGTAGCCGCCGCCATCGCCAGCGCGCTGACTCTGGGTCGCGTGGGTGAGATTTACAACATCAGCGGCGACCCGCTCACTCACAATGAAGCAAACAACATGGTCAGCGAGGAAGCAGGTATCACCTCATTTCGTTTCAACGCTCCTGCGGCGGTCATGCTTGCCCTGGCGCGCACCTGGACCTGGCTATCGTACCTGACCCACGTGGAACCCTACTACCCGTTTAACCTGCGCCTGTACGTCTTTAACAACTGGATGGTCTCCAGCCAGAAAGCACGCGACGAATTGAACTTCCGCCCGACGCCGTTCCGGGAAGGCGTTCGACGCACGCTGGCATGGTATCGGCAGATCGGGTTCTATCGGGCAAAGCAGCCACACTGAGCGCCCCCGGCCTGTCCAGAACACCATAACCACATGCCTGCTCCAAGATGCTGCTGTATAATAGCAATTTACCGTTGTTGATTTCGCTGGCGTCTTATCCGCCAGCGTATATTTGGCGATCTACGAACGGGTTTCTTTTACTGAGGGAAACAGCATGGTTAAAATCGTCAGTGTCGCCGAAATGCGCGCCATCGAACAGGCAGCGGATGCAGCCGGCCTGAGCTACGCCCAAATGATGGATAAGGCAGGGCGCGCGCTGGCCGACCGCGTGCTGGATCTGCTGGCAGGCCGCCCTACAACCCGGATCGCTGTGCTGGTCGGACCGGGCAACAATGGCGGCGATGCCCTGGTCGGTGGGCGGCTGATCGCTGCTGAGAGCGATCACCAGGTCAGTTTTTATCTTTTCAAACCGCGCGACGAAAGCGACCCCAACTTCGCCGCCGTGCGCCAGGCCGAACTGTTCGTGGCCGACGCCTCCAATGATCAGCGTTACCGCGTGCTTAAGAACCTGATTGCTTCCTCCGACGTAATTATCGACGGGCTGCTGGGTATCGGCTTCCGACCGCCCATCGAAGGCGAAATGGAAAAGTTCATGCGCGCTGTGCGGGAATCGCTCAACGCAGCGCGGCGCGAGACCTCTCATAGGACTTACCAACCCCCCGACAACCCGGCTACCTTCCCTGGAGTCAGCCCCTACGTGATCGCCGTCGATTGTCCCAGTGGCCTGGATTGCGATAGCGGCGCGCTGGACGCGGCGACGCTCCTCGCCGACGAAACGATCACGTTCGCCGCCGTCAAGCGCGGCCTGGTCACGTTTCCCGGCGCGACGGCGGTAGGGACCCTTCATGTGGCCGACATCGGTCTGCCGGAAAACCTGCCCAGCCGCGACACCGTCCCCCTGGACATGCCCACCGGCGCAGACATCCGTGCCCGCCTGCCCGCCCTGCCCCCCGACGCCAACAAGGGGACGTTCGGCAAAACGATGATTGTCGCCGGGTCGCTGAATTATACGGGTGCAGCGGCGCTCGCTGCGGGAGCCGCCTACCGTGTCGGCAGTGGGCTGGTCACGGTCGGCGCGCCACAGCCGATCATCCCTATTCTGGCAAGTCATGTGCCAGAGGCAACCTGGCTGCTGCTGCCGCATGATATGGGCGTCCTTGCCGAAGGAGCGGCAGCAGTCCTACGGGAGGAATTGAACGGCTATTCTGCCCTGCTGCTGGGGCCGGGCTGGGGGCGCGAAGACGCCACGCGTGACTTCTTATGCGCTTTGCTGATGCCGGAAAGCAAACAACAGGCTGCTCGGCATATTGGCTTTGCGCCGCTGGCCGCGTCCGTTCAAGGCGCTTCCAACACGGAGACTCCCCTGCTGCCACCGCTGGTCATCGACGCCGATGGGCTAAATCTGCTGAGCAAGGTTGACGACTGGCCCACGCTGCTGCCCGCCGGGACCATCCTCACCCCACATCCCGGCGAGATGAGCCGACTCACCGGCCTGGACCGCGACCAAGTGCAGGCAAACCGCATCGACATTGCGCTGGAAAAAGCGCAGGTCTGGAATTGCATCGTTGTGCTGAAAGGCGCGCACACGGTAGTCGCCGCGCCGGACGGTCGGGCAGCAGTGCTGCCTTTCGTCGAGCCAGCCCTGGCAACGGCAGGCACAGGGGATGTGCTGGCTGGGGCCATCGTCGGGCTGTTGGGACAGGGCCTTCCGCCGTTTGACGCCGCATTGGTCGGGGGATATGTACACGGGCTGGCCGGGAAGTACGCCGCCCGTCGCCTCAAGAGCGCGCGCAGCGTCACCGCAGGCGACGTACTGGCTGCTCTACCAGAGGCGCTGAGCACAGTGGAAAACGCCATTTAACGCAGCAGCGGAATCGCCCCTGCCAACGATCATTGCCTGCCACGCGCCAGATCGCTCTGGCGTTGGCGGGCGATGGCCTTGCCTTCGGCGACGGCGTCTTCCAGACGCTCGCCCGTTATCCGCCGGCGCAGCCAACGCGCCTGCAAAGAAAGCCGGTCGCGTGTTCTGCCGACTGCCGCCTGTGCACGGCGGCGAATTTCCGCCTGCGTCTGCACGATCTGGTCACACGTCCCCCCCACAGCAGCAACGGCTCGGTCGCGCATACTCAGCATAGCCTGCCACACCCGGTTACGGACCGCTGCACCTGTCGCCACGATTAGGTGGCGCGTTTCTGCCCCACTGCGGACGGCTTTCCACATCGCCACCGCCGCTCCGGTTAACGCACCGAAAAGCATTCCGAACACAAACAGGCCGCCGCCTTCCGATTCGCGGCTATGCGGGCCGGTAGTTTGTTCCTGCATCATTCGCCCCCTCTGTCCCGCTGCACGGTCGATTCCACCCTATGCCCGCCTCTTACAGCGCGGCGCAGGCCGAACAGCTCCCGCAAAAACGCCAGCAGAAACGACAGATACCCGCTGGCCCGAATCACAGGCGCAGCCACGTTCCGGCTGACAAATGTGGCCGTACCGCGCACGGTCTTCACCGTGTCGCCGGTCTGTTCCAAGATGGGCTTGATCTCGTTCTGAAGCAAGTTGGTCAAGCGGGCCAGTTGCAGCACCAGCACGATCAACGCCGCCCCGATGACGATGCCTTCCAGCGCCATAGCGATGATAAAAAAATCTCGAATGACTTGTATTTTGCTGGCCGAATCGGGCAGGAAAGCCGCGATCAGTGCCAGGATGAATCCCAGCACCAAAACGCCAATAAACGCCAGAAACACCCCCACTAAAATCTGCGTGGCGCTAAATCTCCGGGACGCGCTTTTTCCCTCGGATGCACCTGTTTCCTCTGGCGCAGGAAGCGCCGGCTGGGAGGGTTGGATTTGGTCGGACATAGACACCTCACTTTGAAAAAAGGCAGTATAGCGCACACGGTCCGGTTGCGGTACAGAAGGTTCTGCCGCCACATCAGGCGCGCGGGTTCTTCGCAGGTCGGACGATCAACATCCGGGCGGCGATCAGAGCCGTCCACGCGCCCACCGTCGCCGAAAGCGCCCGCAGCGGGCCGACTCGCAGAATCTCCACACCCAACATCACCCCCAGCAAATGGCCGAGCGCAAATCCGAGCCACCCGGCCAGCAGATACAGGGCCAGACGGCGCACATCTCCACCGACCACCAAGTGAAACAGCGCGCCATAGATAGTTGCTAAGATAAAGGCAAAGATAACAGTAGGGCTGGGCATTGGCTCAGTACAAACGCATCATTGTTCAACAACAGGCCAATGATACAATCCGGTCAACAGTGCTGTTGCATAGTGTAACACGTCCACGACCAACAGTGAAACAAGGACAACACCCACGTGGTCATCTCGCATCTGATCTTATCGCACCTGCTGGCAGATTACATCCTGCAAACCAACTGGCTTGCGGCGCGCAAGGGCCAATTCAGCGCGCGCCGCATTCAGTCATGGGATGGGCTGCTGCTGCACGGCATCATCGTCTGGATGGTGTCGATGGCCGCGCTGCCTCGCTACCTGGACGTGCTGTGGCCCTACATCACCGTGCTGGCAATCGTGCACATTCTCCAGGACGCGACCAAAGTCTGGAGCGGGCCGCGCATAGAGATTCGGTCGATCATCCCGTATAGCCTAGATCAGGGGCTGCATTTTCTGGCGATTTTCGCCTTCCAGGGCCTGGTCGCCCCCCTGATCCAGCCTGCCCCTACCGCCCTCGAACTCCGGCTGGTCATGCTGGCAGCCTCGCTGATTGCCCTTACGCGGATGTACGAGGTCTCGTGGTGGGCAAACTGGCTGGATATGATCCCCTATATGAACCACTGGCGGCTGTGGGGCTACCTGGAACGCTCGGCCATGTTCTTGCTGAGCGCAGCAGACCTGTGGTGGCTCGCGCCGTTGGGCGTGTTGCCCCGGCTGTACGCCGCCTGGCGGTGTGGTCAACCTATCTGGCGTCAAAAACGTGGGATGGCCGAACTCTTGCTTGGGATGGCATTTTCGGTGATACTTGGGTTTGCTATTTAAATCGTTTGACACATAAAACAGGTAAACGCGCAATGGCTCTCCTGGATCGTCGTGTCCTGATCGACGCTCCGCCCGAAATCGTCTGGAAATATCTTTCCAACCTGGCTGACCTGCCGCGCTGGCATCCCAACTGCACCCAGACCAGCATCCTCACCACCAGTCAGCGTGGTGTGGGCGTCCGGCGGCGCAACACGATGAAAAAAGGCCCATCCGTCGTGGAGGAAATCGTCTCCTGGTACGAAGGGCTGGGTTACGAATACGTTGTCGTGGATGGCCCACGCTATCGGCGCAATCGCGGTCTGCTGCGCTTGCAAGCCATCCCCGAAGGGACCATCTTGCAGTGGACGTTTGATTACCAGTTAGGCGGTCTCCTGGGTGGCCTGCGCGACCGACTGTTCGTCCGCCGCCGTCTGGACAAAGAAATCGCGGACGGCCTGAACCAGTTCAAGCGCCTGATCCAGTCTACCGGCGTGCGCATGGATGCCGTATCGCGGGACAAGGTCGCCATGCGGCCCGCGCCAAACGCCGACGAACGCGCCGCCCTCGGCATGTCTCGTAGCCAACGACTGCCGGACGACGCGGCGGAAACGGCCACGCCCACGTCTCCCGGTCGGCCCCGGTCCATGCCGCCCGTCATTTTTGAGGACGATCTCCCGGTGAGTCCTCCGCCTTTGCCGAGGCCGGTGGAGGTCTTTGAGGACGACCTGCCGCCCGCACCGCTGCTGGAAGAACCGCCGGTCGCAGAGGAAGATACCCGCCCTCGCCTGCCTGCTGCGCCTAGACCCGCCGAGATCACGCGCCCAATGGCCGCATTGACCGACGACGACCTGCGATTCCGCCCGCCCGCGCCTGAGCCTGCCGCCGCCGACCTGCCGTCCGTCGAGGCGGAACCAGACTGGGCGAAAGTAACGCAGACGGTTCAACCCGTCACGCTGCCAGACGACGCGCCTTTCCGCCCGCCTGTGTCGCCTGAACCCGCAGTGGAACCCGAACCTGCCGCCCCATCCGAACCGCCGGCGCCGGTCGGGCCGAGCATCTGGGAAATTTTCGGCGTGCCGCGCCCCAGCGAAGTCCTGTCCAGGGCGCAGGCCGCGCCGGAGAGCGCCGCCGGGGAAGCCACACCTTCACCGCCGCCGTCGGAGGCAGCCCTCGCCGAGCCTGCCGCGCCAGCCGCAATCGTCCCGCCGCCGGTCGAAGCACCGGTCCGCGCGGCGCATCCCGGCCTACGCGCGCGCCGCGGCCCGACGCCCGGCCAAATCCGCGCCCGCTGCGCGCCAGGGCATCCCGGCCTGCGCCGCAAGTCCATGCGGCAACACGGTAAGGAATAAAAAGCAAGAGCCGATGCGGTTTGCGTCGGCTCTTGTTGGTGTTGGGGTGGCTGGTGGGATTTGAACCCACGCTTCCCTGATCCACAGTCAGGTGTGTTAACCGCTACACCACAGCCACCATGTTTGCTGGGCAGTATAACATACCCCGGCGCAGATTTCCAGGGTTAAAGCGGGCCTTTTTCGGCAATAATCACCAATGCCACGCTGCGCGGAAAAGTCACCGTCGCCTGTTTGAGCCGAAATCCGGCCTCGGCAAATCGCTGTGGGATGTCTTCCGGCCAGGGGCCGCGCTGCCCAGTGGCGCGGTAGGCCAGTTCCAATGCGCTGCTTGCCACTCCGCCGCCAGTCAACAGCCCGTTCGGCACGATCACCAACCGCCCGCCCGGTTGCAGGACGCGGTATGCCTCATGCAATGTTTCCGGCGCGATGATGAATTCCGTCGGAAAGGTGCTCACCACCGCCGGAAAACAACCATCCGAGAAGGGAAGCGCCTGTCCCCTGGCCCGAACCAGCGCCGGGCGAATCCGACGGCGCAACAGCTTGCGCCGGGCGAGGCGGCCCATGTATGGCGACAGATCGCAGCCAACCGGCTCCAGACCCGCCGTGCGCAGGTCGATTTGCAGATTGCCCGTGCCGTGGGCCAGTTCCAGCACGCGCGCGCCCGGCGAAACGTTCAAGTGCCGGAGCGCCGCCCGCTGCCAGGCGCGCCAGTCGCCGAGCGAGACGACCCAACTGACCGGATCGTAAGTCCAGGCCAGTTCGTTGTAGAGCAGCCGGAAACCCAATCGGATCAGCGCCCACCATGCCCGCGCCAGCATCAGTTCGCCAGTTCCTTAAACGAAACCAGGCGGATGTTCCGGGTAACGATCACCTCCCGCACGCTGGGATGCGTCAGTGCCTCCAGTTCGCGCTCGCGTTGGGCAGCATAGGAACTGCTCAGGCCCTCGGCATAGCCCGGATGACACATCAACTCGGTGACACCCTCCGGCAGATTGACCAGGATGAGCAACAGTTCGCCCAGGATGGCGTTCTCATCGTAAAAACGGGTTTCCAGGTAATCCGGCCAGCGTGGGAGCGGCGCTTCACTCAGGATAGCGACCAATTCGTTTGCTTTATCGAGCGCCAAGTCAGGCGGAAAGCCGGGCAGCATAGCCTGAAGCATCTCCGCTGCCTGCTCCATTGAAGCAGACGGGTGTGGCTTGCGCAGCGGAATCGCGTACTTGCGCGCCAGGTCCACTGTAACACGCAGCGCAGCCGGGTGCAAAAAAGCCATGTGGTGGTGCGAATCCAGATGATCCGGCGGATGGCCCGTCAGGGTAATGAACCGCTCGACCTGCGCCGACAGTTCGAGTTGAATTTCGTCGGCGTTGAAGCGCAGATAAACCGGTGCGATGCGCTCCGGGCCAAAGAACCTGCCCTGCTCGTCTACCAGGGAAGACACACGCGCCGGTGGCGAGACGGGAACCCCACTGGTCAGGTTGAGGTGCAGCCCCACACCCAGATCGGGCGCAGTCTGCCAGGCTTCTTCCAGCCCGGCGGCGGCGTCAGGATAGTTGATCATCACCGACGTAGACGTGACAATCCCACGCCGGTACGCTTCCAAAATACCCCGGTTAATGCCCACCGAACGGCCCAGGTCGTCGGCGTTGACGATGAGAGTCGGCACGTTTCTGCTCCTATCTTGGGGCGGCTATCCCGCCTGGTCGGCTTGCCGCAACACGCCAGCCAACACGTCAGGGCGGTTTGTCATGATCATGTCTACCCCCAGATCGCGTAAGGCGCTCATGCGGGCCGGATCGTCTACCACCCAGGTGTTCACACGCAGGCCGGACCGCCGTGCCCAGGCCATGTAAACAGGCGTGACAAACGAGTGGTGCGGATGATCTGCCTCATGTGGATAACGCCATAATAGCCAGGGAATGTAAAACGGTTCGCCCGGTTCATGCAGAAAGCCGATGGGGATGTGCGGCGCGATCTTGCGCAGGCGGCGCAGACGGAGCGGGTTGAATGACGACACAATCACGCGGGCAGCTAAATTGTGGTGGGCGATCCGCTCGGCCACGCGCGCTTCCAGGCCATCCTGCCGGAGCGTGAAGCCCTTCAGTTCAACGTTGATTAACAAGCGTCTGCCCACCGCCTCGAAAACTTCATCCAGAGTGGGAATCTGCTCCCCAGCAAAGCGAGGGTCGAACCAACGTCCGGCGTCCAGGCGCTTGATCTCGGCCAGCGGAAAGCTGCCCGCGTCGCCGCTACCGTCGGTCGTGCGGTCCAATGTGTCGTCATGGATCACGATGGGCACACCGTCCGCCGTCAGGGACACATCCAGTTCGATCCCGTCTGCGCCGTAATGGGCAGCCAGTTCAAAGGCCGCGAGGGTATTTTCCGGGGCGTCGTGACTGGCGCCCCGATGGCCGAAGTTGAGTATCCGACCCTGATAAAAGGTGGTCAGCGGGAGATGGTTCATATGCGATAATCGATTTGGATGTTGCCGCCCTCTAGACGCACATCATAGCGCGGAGTCGGCGCAACTGCGGGAGGGAGCAAAGCCTGCCCGGTGCGAATGTCAAAGCGCGCGCCGTGACGAGGGCACTCGATTTCGTGGCCGTATAAATCGCCATCGGCCAGCGGGCCACCGTCGTGCGTGCATACGTCGCCGATGGCATAGTAACGCCCATCGACGTTAAACACGGCGACGTATTCTCCTTCGATCTCCACGACGATGCGCTCGCCGGGGCCGACCGCGTTCGCCGCCGCCACCGTCACCCAGTTTGCCAACGTGCCATCCTCCTCCGGCCCTTCACCGGCTCGTCCGTCGCCGCGTTATTCGTCATCTGCGTCGCCCGGCCAACCTGACAGGCCATAAGCGCCTGCCTTAAGCACCTTCAGCGACAGCAGCGCGCACTTGATCCGCACCGGCGTCAAGGGAATGCCGAGCATCTCCAGAATATCCTCTTTGCTGAAGTGGCGCAGTTCGTCCAGGGTCTTGCCGATCATCGCCTCGCCCAGCATTGAAGCCGACGCCTGACTAATCACACAGCCGTCGCCGTCCCAGCCAACCGCCTTCACGCGCCCATTCTCATCCAGTTGAACGGTCAGGCGCAGCCGGTCGCCACAAAGCGGATTCTCGTCTTCGTAGTCGATGTCCGCAGGCTGAAGCACACCTCGATTGCGCATGTTCTGCCCGTGATCGACGATCATTTCGCGGTAAAGATTTTCCATCGCCCCATCCCTCGCTTGACCAACAGGAGCACAGACTGCCGCATCCTAACGCCTTTACGCGAAAACCTGCTTGACTTTATACAATGCCTCGATCAGCGCGTCCACCTCGCCCAGGGTATTATACAGGTAAAAACTGGCGCGGGCCGTCGCGGGCAGGTTGAAGCGTTCGTGCAGCGGCATGGCGCAGTGATGCCCGGCGCGCACGGCCACACCTTCTGCATCGAGAAGCTGGGCCACATCATGCGGGTGCAGGCCGTTCATCGTGAAGGCGGCGACGGCACCCTTGTGATCGGCGTCCGGCCCGTACACCGTGAGTCCGGGCACTTCGGCCAGTCGCTCCAGCGCATAAGCAATAACCTGATGTTCGTAAGCCTGAATTTTATCCATCCCGATCCTGGAGAGGTAGTCCACTGCCACGCCCAGGCCGATGGCCTCGGCAATACTGGGCGTGCCCGCCTCGAACTTGTACGGCAGGTCATTCCATTCGCTGCCGCTCAGGCGCACCTTGCGGATCATGTCGCCACCGCCCATAAACGGCGGCATGGCTTCTAACAGGGCGCGCCTGCCGTAGAGTACGCCGACCCCGGTCGGGCCGAGCATCTTGTGCCCGCTGAAAGCCAAAAAGTCCACGCCGAGCGCCTGCACGTCCACCGGCATATGTGGCACACTTTGCGCGCCATCCACCAGGATCAGCGCCCCGGCTTCGTGCGCCTGCCGGACCATGTCTGGAATGGGGTTGATCGTGCCCAGGACGTTAGACATCTGGGTAATTGCCACCAGTTTCACAGCCCCTTTGCTCAGGAGACGAGCATAGGCGTCTAGGTCCAACAGGCCGTTGTCCAATACCGGGATCGCGCGCAGCGAGAAGCCCTTCTCGGCGGCTACAAGCTGCCAGGGGACGATGTTCGAGTGATGCTCCATCTCGCTGATCAACACCACATCACCCGCCCCCAGGTTGGCCCGGCCCCAGGTCTGCGCGACCAGGTTGATGCTCTCGGTCGCATTGCGAGTAAAAACAATCTCACGCCAGGAAGCGGCATTCACGAACGCCTTCACCTTCTTACGCGCCGTTTCATAGGCTTCCGTCGCCGCCTCGCTCAACTGGTAAATGCCCCGGTGCACGTTGGCGTGGGTCGTGCGATAGTAATGATCCATCGCTGCGATAACCTGCACCGGCTTCTGGCTGCTGGCGGTGCTGTCCAGATAGACCAGTGGGACACCGGGGCGAACCTCCTGCTGCAAGATGGGAAAATCGGCGCGGACCGCCTGCACGTCGAAGGGTGTGGTCAGATCAGAAAAAGCCATGTGCATCACTCCATCCGTTGAATATCATTCCCCTTCCGGTGGAATGACGATGTCCTGCAAATAGTACAACCCGTCGGCGGCGTGGGGGCGGTCGCTGTGGACCGGCAGCCGCGTAATGTCCGGGTAGGTGTAAAGGCCGACGTAAAGCCCATACGCGCCGGGTTCCAGGTCGGCGGGAACGTCCAGCACCGTCTCCTGGTAAACAAATCCATTCTCCGGCCACTGCGACGTCGGCATGTCTGCCCCGCCCAGCGGACCGTCCCACTGGGTCACGGCGTTGCCCGACGCATCCAGCAAGTGGACGAACAGGTGATAGTCGGGCCGCGAAGAACTGACCGCCTGCCACAGAAACTTCAGGCGGTATGCCCTGTCTTCCGCCACCTGGCCCGTATAACGGATCAGGCGCATGGTAGCGCCAAAATCCACCTGTTGCGTCTGATTTTCGTCCACAAAAAGCAGGCGGAGCATCCCGATCAGCGCGCGGCGGCAGCCCGGTTCTCCCGGCAGAACGGCGCACCCACCCTGATCTGGCTCCAGCCAGAAACGCACCTGGCGGAAACTATCCGGCTGGGTATAGACCGACGACCACCAATGCTGCGCACCGGGTTCCACCGCCAGGAAAAAGCTATTCTCGCCTTGACCATCCAGGTCCAGATGCAGCCAACGGGATACCAGCAGCCAAGACGACGCCTCAAACTCCCAACTGACCGCCCGTGCCTCCGGCAGGTAAAACGACACCACAACCTCGCCGTCCAACCAGCGCACCGCCTCCGGGCTTTCGCCTTCGGCAAGCCAACCGCCATCGACCGTGTAAACCACGTCCTCCAACGACGGGCCGTCGGGGACCTCGAAGATGGTCACTTCGCTATCCTGATAGACCGGCGCGCCGAACAGGCGCGGCAGGTACGCAGCCATCTCTTCACCCAATGGGAAGCGTCGGTGCACCACCACAACCTTCGCCCCGCTGGCCCGGATCACACCTGCCTGCTGCTCAATCGTCATGGCAGGGTAAACGTCGTCTTCGACTGGGGGCAACGCCGCCGCGTTGACCAGCGCCAGCATGGCCGGGTTGGCCCGTGTCTTGCGAATTTCGTGGCCCGCCAGGATCGGCTGGCCGTGCGCCGTCTGATAGAGAAGCTGCCATTGGCCCACGAAGAAATCGCGCGCCGGGAGGTCCAGCACCGGACGGACTTCGCCGCGCGCCGCGTCCGCCGCCAGGGTTTGAAAGTAAGCCGGGATCAGCGCCTCGGTCGTCGGAAAGGCCGGAAAGATCGCGTAGTCGGCCATCACCATCACCGCAAGCGCGACGACCGCCCCACCCTGCCACGCGAGACGGCTGAGACGAGAAACACGGTCCGTCAACGCAGCAAAGCCGAACGCCGCCAACACGCTCACCGCCAGGGCCGTGACCATGTTCAGCCGGGCCGGAGTACGGCTCATACTCACGCCGGGCAGCGCGCCGTACAGGGCGTAGGGCATGGCGATCCGGGTCGTGTCGCCGTTTTCGACAGGCATCTCCACGACCTGATCCCCGACCTTGAGCACCGGGCCAAGCGCCAGCACCGCCGCGACCAGCCCGACCAGCAGCCAGGGTATCGACTCGGTGCGGCGCTTCCACAGGGCCAGCGCCGCCAATGCGATCCCGACAACGCCCAGGTAAGCCGGGCCTTCGATGGTGCTGTCGCCGAGCACGTCCCACGCCCAGGTAGGGATCAGGCCCAGGCCGCTCAGCGTCGCATTGAACGGACTCGGCGTGACATAGGCCAGCAGGTCGGCGCTGTAACGCACCACACCCGTCTCCTGCAAATAGTGCAGGTCGCCGCTGAGATATTCGGCCAGCATCGGCGCGTAAAAGAACAGCACGCCCACCGCCGCGACTCCGCCCAGTGTCAGCGCCGGGCGAAGCCACTGCCGCCACGACCGGCGACAGCGCCAGGCCATCGCGCCGCCGTAGACCGCCGTCAGCGGGACAAGCTGGTAGGTGAGGTTCGTCGGGTAAGTTCCGGCGGCGAGCGCGAAGAACAGCCCGCCCAAGGCTCCGGTTCGCCAGCCCGCCCCGCGCCACAACCGGACCAGGCTCCACGCATACAGCAGCAGCCAGTAATTCGTGATCAACCCCAGATGTCCACCGGTCGCGTGGCCCATGCGCGTCGGAAAGGCCAGGAAGATCAGCCCGCCTAGCAATGCCGCGCCCTGCCGCTTTGTCAGTTCCCAACACAACAGGTAGCCCGCCAGCCCGGTCAGGAGGTTCGCTGCCAGAAAGGTCAGGTTATAAGCGGCCAATGGAGAGAAGATCAACGCGAACGGGAGACCCGCCAGATGTGCCAGCGGCGCGGCCCACTGCACCGGACTGAAAAAGCCATCTGGGTAAACGAGAAGCGGCTGATAGGCAGGATGCATCCCTGCCAGGATCGCCTCTTTAGTCCACCAGATCAGCCGGACGGCCTCAAACTGGTCGCCGTAAGGCGCACCCGCCGCGTGCGTTTCCAACTGTGCAATGACGGGATAAGTCAAGATCAGGGTCGCCGCCGTGAAAAAGATCAACGGCACGACTCCGTGCCGGAACCACACCCGATTCCACAACTGCTGAATGTGTTCCAACCCGCCGCCTCGCCTCCTGCAAATTCAGCGCCGGGATAGTGTACCACCGCCGCAAACGACGCGCCGCTCGCCTGAAGACGCAGAGTTTGTCGTGCCGGGTTCAACAGAACACGGACAACACAGAAAGACA
The DNA here is from genome assembly GCA_964529715.1 of uncultured Anaerolineae bacterium. Classification (GTDB taxonomy): domain Bacteria; phylum Chloroflexota; class Anaerolineae; order Aggregatilineales; family Ch27; genus CAZGXI01. The sequence continues at coordinate 42,211 of CAZGXI010000010.1, forward strand.
CGGACGATCACAGATTTTCAAAGGATCACCGAAATCTGTGCAAATCCGCCTCATCTGTGTTATCCGTGTGCCATTCAGCAGACCTGATTCAGGATTGCTGCCCCAGCAACTTCGCCTCAATCGAGGCTTGCAGGCGGTCGCGCACGCCCTCGAACGGGATACGCTCCATGATCGGGTTAAAGAAGCCGTCCACCGCCAGCTTTTCGGCCTCTGGACGCGGCAGACCGCGACTCATCAGGTAGAAAATCGGCTCCTCGTCCAGCTGGCTGACCGTCGCCGCGTGAGTGCAGCGCACATCGTCCGCCTGGATTTCCAACCCCGGAATACTGTCGGCGCGCGCTTCCCGGCTCAACACCAAGTTACGATTAGCCTGAAAACCATCCGTCTTCTGCGCGCCGGGCAGCACGTGGATCATGCCCTGCCATACGCTACGCGCCTTGTCTCGTAACGCACCTTTGAACAGCAGGTCCGAGGTGGTATGCGGCGCGTTGTGATTCTGCTGCGTGTCGTGGTCCATCATCTGCACGCCATTGGCGAAATACAGACCACTCATGCGCCCCCAACTGCCCTCGCCATCCAGATCGATCTCGACGAAAACCTTGAACAGCCGCCCGCCCATGCTGCCGATGACCCAATCGATCCGGCCATTGCGCTCAACACGGGCGCGCTGGTGGCTGAATTCGTACATGTTGCCGCCCCAGTTTTGCAGCGCCACGTAGCGCAGGCTGGCATCCTGACCGACAAGCAGTTCCGTCGCGCCAACGAAAGCGGCCTGCTGCTCGCTGTCCGGGGAGGCATACTCGTGCATGTACGTGACTTCGGCCCCGTCTTCCAACACGACCAGGATATGTCCCAGGGTCAAGCCGGAGGAAACGGGATAAAAGACACTGTGTAAGGGCAACTCCAGCTTCCTGCCGCGCGGCACGTAGAGGAAGACACCATGCGTCCACAACGCGCCATGCAACGCCGCGAACTTGCCATCCTCTGGCAAAACGGCGCGCGTCATCAGGTATTTCTGAAGCAGATCGCCGTGCCGCTGAACTGCCGTGTTCAGGTCGGTGAAGATCACGCCTTGATCCGCCAGTTCACCGGCGAACTCGTTCGCGGCCAGATTCGCGTCCACATAGGCCACCAGACCACCCTGGCGGTCGCCCAGCAGCGGCGCATAGTGGTGAGCCGGAATCACTTGAAGGTCGCCCTGCCGTCCCAGCACCGGCAACCGCCCAGCTTCTGACCACTTGATACGGCGATAATCGGTGCGTCGCCACGCCTCATCGTCTGTTGAAGGCATCGGCAGCGATTCGTAGACCGCCCAGGCCGCCAGACGGCGGTCGCGCAGCCAGCGAGGTTCGTTCAGCGCGGCGCTGAGCGATTCAACATCTTCGAGCGTCAGCAGCGGCGCGGCGGGGGCGCGCGTGCGGCTGCTCGCAACTATCGTCGTCACGGATCACCACTCCTCGCAAAAAACCGACAACGCTTCGGTATCATCACAGCAGGGACACGATCCGCGTCCCTGCCCCCAGGTATAACCCGGCCCGTCCTTATCCAATCGAGCCTTCCATTTGCAGGCGGATCAGGCGGTTCATCTCGACGGCGTACTCCATCGGCAGTTCCTTGACGAACGGCTCAATGAAGCCGGAGACGATCATGGCGTTCGCCTCATCCTCATTCAGGCCGCGCGACATCAGGTAAAAGACCTGATCCTCGTTGATCTTGCTCACCGTCGCCTCGTGGCCGATGGACACCTGCTGTTCCTCGATCTCGATGTAAGGATAGGTGTCGGAGCGACTGTCCTCGTCCAGCAGCAGCGCATCGCAGACAACGTTGCTGCGGGAGTGATGCGCACCCTCAACGATCTTGAGCAGGCCACGATAGCTGCTCCGCCCGCCATCTTTGCTGATGCTCTTGCTGATAATCTGGCTGCTGGTATGCGGGGCGCGGTGAACGGCCTTGCCGCCGGCGTCCTGATGCTGCCCCCGACCCGCGAAGGCAATCGACAGGATTTCGCCGTGCGCGCCAGGTTCCATCAGGTAGACCGACGGGTATTTCATCGTTATTCGGGAATTGTGAACGATGAACCCTTGCGAGATGAAGTTGCCAGTGCCGTCTACTTCAATATCCCAGGTCGGCACACTTTCCACCGTCGGTTCAGAAACGTCAACACTGACCACTTCGACATTGTCGCTCAATTGGATGATCGACCGCCCGATCCTCCGGTTACGCTTTGTAGCGCGCGGCTCAGCACATGCTGCTTCTGCCCGCTGGCGCAAGTCCTCGCTCACATAGGCAAAGAAACGCTCGTCGATAGGAAACTCGAGCCGGTAGGCTCCATGCGCTGTACATTCATTTCCCAGGATGACGACCTTCCGGGGTTCGCTGAATTCGGTGTAGAGACGCGGTGTGATCCCCAATGTGACGAGCAGGGAGGCCATGTCTTCCAGCAATCCGCGATTGACCGACTTCATGGAAAAGCGACGCTTTGCATGAACCATGCCGTCGGCATCCATGTAACCGGCAATGAAAGCCAATCGCTGCGACTGGGGCACAGACCATACCCACGCCGGAACCCGTTTTTCGCGCGCCTTCCCCATAAAGCCGTTGACCTGGAAGAATTCGACCAGTTCTTTACTGTTCCACGCCAGGTGCACACCGTCAGCGCGCTCCGTCGGCTCAACATCGATCAACGTCGTCATTACATTGGTCAACCGTTCACGCGCCCGGTCATGACGAGGCGTCGAAAAGCCGACTCTGGCGAAACGTATCACACCTTCTGTCTTGCCAGGCACAATGTCGATATTACCGTCGCCCATCCAGTACCCGAACAGCCACATGATCTCATCGGTTGTGTATTCCGGCGAAGACATGTGAGAGACACGTGTCCGGGTCATCCTGAGATCACCGGCGTGTTGGTTCAACGAGTCAAACTCCGTAACCAGACAGGGAACCTGAAGCTGATACGGTTTGCCGTAGTCTAGCGAAACACGCGGAACAATCGCTTCCTGCAAGTGATCGGCGCGCATATAGGCCAACTTGTAACGCCGCGACTTCCTGGGCGTGTCAGGATCGTAGACGTAGGAATAAAAGGGATGATTGGCCGTGACGCGCAGTTTACGCTCGCCAACCGAAACGGTATGGACAGGCTGATAGCCCGAAAAACGCTTGGCAAGAACCGTTCGGAAGCACAACTGGCCGGTGCTCTCATCGTAGGAAAGCACCTTGTCTCCAACCTCAAGATTCTCGATGGTTTTGATCCCTTGTGGTGTCGTTACGGTAGACCCTTCGGCCAAACACCCCAGATTCGCGTCCACCCATTCATGGGTCGCATCGCCGTAAACCATCGCACGCTGCGTCACCAGGTTGTAGACGTTGTTCGCCCAGTTCTGGATCGTCGTGTAGCGGCAGCGCGCGCCGCGTTTGACAACGATCTCAATAACCCCGGAATGCAGGCTTTCACGGCTATAAATGGGTGCGGTGCAGTTATGGACGGCAAATCCGCGTGTCACATAGGCGTTGGGCGAAGTCGTCAGTTCAAAGTTGAACACGGGACCGTCATAGGGTGTCCGGTCGATCTTCTTGATCGGCACCAGAAAGTAACCGTTCGCCTTGCGGACTTCACCCATGTATTTGGTTGGCGAGTAGAACAAAACGTACTGATCATGGCGCGTGATTTCACGTCCGAGGATGGTATCTTTGCCGCCCTTGCGCACACTGATCGTCGCGTAGTGGCCCTGCCGCGCCAGAAGTTCCTGCAACTGCCAGGCCAACTGCGGCGACGCGGTACTGGCGCGGTACATCACGCTCTTGCGCTTATCATATACGCTGCCATCGCCCCTGAAATATGCCTCAAGCAGATGCGCTTGCAGTGCAGGCGGCAGTTCCATGATGGTCTTGCTCAACTGCTTGGTCGCAGCACCCGTACCGCAGTCCGTGACGCACAGGTCCATCAATTCACGCGAGTACACCCGGACATCGGTGCTGTGCCGCGAGGCTTGAGAAACTTCCATTGCATTCTCGCCGGTAAACTCGCGGATCAGCGCCTTGACTTCATCGATGGACTCGCGTTCGTTCTCGTTGAAGCTGAAGCACACGACTGGCTGGTTGAGTTTGTTGTGGATGTACGCCGACCCTTCGGCCAGATAGTATCCCAGCAGCCGCATGATCCCCGGCGTATAGGCCGGGTTTTCACGTACCAGCCTGGAAATGGGAAACACCAAAAAATCGCCCGCTTCAAGCTGGCCTGCGGGCACAAACTGGGGCTGCGCCGCCAAAAGTTTCTGGGTATTGACCTCCGGCTGCCAGTGACCCCGCCTTGCCCGTTTGACGGTTACGTCCTGCCGTTTGACCGCCATGACGGGATGTTCTGGCGTTACCTGGAAAGCATTCGCCTCTGAGATCGGGCGGATCGTGAGCATGTTTCCCTTGAATGGACGGACACGCACACTTTGAACAATGGCCTGATTGCCGTCGCTGTCCATCACGGTATCGCCGGGCGCAACCGACTCGATGTTCACCCACCGGTCGCCCTTACTCACCAATTCACCGGGAGGCAGACACCCTTCGACGTAATGCATGAAGGCGCCTTCGTCCACGATGATCAACGTGCGCTCGAACTGTCCCATGCTCTCCGCGTTAATACGGAAGTACGCCTGCAAGGGCATTTCGACGTGCACCCCCGGCGGGACATAGACGAACGATCCGCCGGACCACACGGCGCTGTTCAGCGCGGCGTACTTGTTGTCCGCCGCCGGGATCACCGTGCCGAAGTACTGGCGGAACAGGTCCGGGTACTGTTTGAGGCCGTCGTCAATCGAGACAAAGATGACGCCCTTCTCCTCCAGGTCTCTGCGGATGTTGTGGTACACCATCTCCGACTCGTACTGCGCGCCCAGCCCGGCCAGGAATTTCTGCTCGGCCTCCGGGATGCCCAGCTTGTCGAAGGTGTTTTTGATATTTTCGGGAATATCGTCCCAGGTGCGCCCTTCCTGCTCGGTCGGGCGGATGTAGTAGTGAATATCGTCGTAGTCGATGCCCGAAAGGTCCGCGCCCCAGGTCGGCACGGGTTTGCTGAGATAGATATCCAGTGCCTTCAGCCGGAGCGCAAGCATCCAATCCGGCTCGCCCTTCATGCGCGAGATCTCGGTCACGATCTCGCGCGTTAGGCCTTTGGGCGCTTTGTAGGCATAGCGTTCTTCATCGCGGAAGCCGTATTTCGCTTCATATTCGGCGTTCAATCCGTGCAGAGCGCGTTCTTCCTGCGAAAGACGATCCACCCTCATCGATCACTCCTCCGTCGCCGCCAGGCCATATTTTTCAAAGAAGGGCCTGTAGCCGAACGTTTCCAGTTGATCGGATAGCTCTGGACCACCGCTCTCCACAATACGCCCATCCATCAGGATATGCACGAACTGCGGCTTGATGTAGTCCAGGATGCGCTTGTAGTGCGTGATCACCAGCACCCCCAGGTCCGGCCCGGCCAGGCGGTTGACCCCGGTAGCGACAATACGCAGCGCGTCGATGTCCAGGCCAGAGTCAGTTTCGTCCAGAACGGCGATCTTGGGCTTTAACACCGCCATCTGGAGGATTTCTGCGCGCTTCTTCTCCCCGCCGCTGAAGCCATCGTTCAGGTAGCGACCCGCAAAATCGGACTTCATTTCCAGGTAGTCCATTTTTTCGGTTAGCAGGCGGCGGAATTCAGGGATAGAAATCCCTTTGTCGTCCGGGTTAATGTCTTTGCGACGGGCATTGATCGCTGAGCGCAGAAAATTCGCCATCGTCACACCGGGAATGGCAACCGGATACTGGAAAGCCAGAAATAGCCCCTTACGGCTACGCACATCTGGCTCCAGGTCCAGCAAGTCTTCACCATCAAAGATGATCTGCCCTGCTTCCACGGTATACAGCGGGTTGCCCATCAGCACATTCGCCAACGTGCTTTTGCCAGAGCCGTTCGGCCCCATCAGGGCATGTATCTCGCCCTGTTTGATCGTCAGGTTGACCCCTTTGAGAATAGGCCGTCCCTCAACACTGACGTGAAGATTCCGGATTTCCAGTGCAGCCACCATACGCGCGCTTCCTTCGCACAGAGACCTGTTGCAAATACTTCTCAGTGCAGCGGATTGTACCATGCTCTGCCCACCCTGTCAATAAATCAGATAAAAATCTTTTTTATTGACTTTACCACGTTGGCGTGTTATGGTAAATCACACATGCCGGAATCATTGCTTCAAGGTGGATAGATCGGGTATTTTCAGCAGCACCCACCGGCAGAAACCGCTTCGCCAGGCAGGGTTATCCCAGGAGCACAGGGTATGTCCACAGAGCCACAACCTCAGACCGCCGAAGACCGGGTACGCGAGGCACTGCGTGCGGTTGTCGATCCCGAAATCGGCCTAAGCGTCATCGACCTCGGCCTGATCCGACAGCTCGATATTCAGCCAGACAGTGCCCACATCGTCATGATCCTGACGACGCCGTTCTGCCCCTACGCCCCGGCCCTGATGGAGCAAGTCCGCAGCGCAGCGCAGCGCACGTTAGGCGTCCCCACAACCATTGAGATGGGCATGGAGATGTGGGACCCCAGCATGATGGAAGATGGGCTGGCAGCTGAATGGGGACTGTTCTAGACAATGGCGCGTAGGGGCACTAACACCGTGCCCCTACGCCACTATAGACCGTCTACGGCTCCGGCGGACGATGTCCGCTGATGTATGTGCGCGGATCGATGTAGTTTGCTGTCAGGTTGTTCAGGTCCAGCTTGGGCCAGTGCCAGGGCTGCGTTTGCAGAATCGCTGTTGGGCTGAGGTCGAAATGTAGATGGTAGGGGAACGCCCCCTCGGCGTTGCCCACGCTGGCGATCTGCTCCCCGCGTGTCACGCGCTGCCCAACCTGCACACGCACGTTTTCCACATGCGCGTAACGCCCATAAACCACCTGCCCATCCGTGATCAGCGGATCATGCTTGATAACGATGACCTGTCCCCACCCTGGCAGGCGGTCGGCATGAGTCACCACACCGCTCGCCGCTGCATAGACCGGGCTGTGGGCATCGGCGTCGAAATATGGCTCATTCAGGTTAAGATCCGCCCCGGTATGGTAGGCTTCCTGCGGCGTGCCGATGCGGTAGCGCACGGCGTAACCCGTCGCGTCGATCCACTTGCCGGGCCAGACCTGCGCGCTCTGTCGTTCGGCAATCACGCCGATAGGCGCGTCGAAGCCATCTGCCAGGTATTGCGTCTGCGGCGTGATTCCGAGCACCTGCCGCCAGCGTAGCGCGTCGAAGGTGAGTTCCTTGCCATCCTCGCCGGTCAGATCATTCAAAAACACCACACCCGCGACGGGGTTATCTGCATCGAAATAGAACACACCTAACGGCGTCCATTGGTTAAAGAGACGCCCCTGGGGAACGACCACCGCAAGCTCGGTGCTACGCCCCTGGATGCCGTGAATCTTCAGGCGGGCGTTCAGGGTCGTGGCGTGCTGCGCTGGAACATAGGCAGAGATCTCATACCAGCCGCTTTCGCTGATCTGGGGGTCCCAACGCGCCCAGACCTGGCTGCGCTGCCGCTGCGTGGCCTTGTAGTAGGTCGTCCAGCCTTTGGGATTGGACATCGAGCGGAACACCTGCTGCGGCGTCTGACCAGTGTGCGTGCCGAAAGCGAAGCGCGGATCGTTGGGCGTCACGATGATCTGGCTGCCGTAACGCCCGCCTTGCGATTGGTGCGCCGACACCGGCACGTTGATCGCGGGCCACTGCTTGGACCCGATTACGCCCAGCCGCCACCAACTGACCCCCTGCGCGCCGTGCCGCTCGATAGACCGCTGCCGCGCCTGATCCATATCGGACCGGTCTGAGTTTCCCTGCAAAATCGGGAACAGCGGTCGCCCATAGGACCGCCAGGTATTGAACGCCTCGTCGATCACGGTATCCACCGGGCGCTGGAACGATTCCCAATAAGCCATCAGGTGGACGCTATCGATGAAAGGGAACCACTGATCGGGAAAAATCTCGTCGAAGTGGTTCGGGCGTGGATCCACCGCCATGCCGATATGAAATCCGGCAGGCACCCCTTTACGAATACGTGTCATGAACGGGCGGATGGCGTCGCGCCCGCCTTCCCAAAAGCCTGCATAAGGTTCCACATCCAGAATCATCGAGCGCACGCCGGGCTGCTGGCATACCTGGATGATCAGGTCAGCTTCAGCATTAATATCCTTACCCTTCGGCACACACCAGGCGTGAAACTCCAGGCCATTGGCCTCCAACGCCTGCACCCAGCGTTTGATACTGTCTGTGCCGAGGACGGCGAAATCTGGGTCTTTATCGTAAATGCCCTGCCAGTTGCTCCCATCGTTGGTCTTGACCCAGATTTGCGTCACGTGGGGCGCCCAACGCTTAATCGTGCTCGCCAACTCCGGGATCGTCTCCTCGACGATGGAGTCCCCTTTCCAGTGCCACAGGCCGATTTTACCGTCATAAGGTGTAGGCATAAGTGTTCTGTCTCCTCGGAATCAATCACCGCTTATAGGCGCTATGTCTGCCAAACTACCGGCTGCCTCTCACCGGGCGATGCGCCAGCAAAAAGGCGCGTGGATCGGTGTAGTTATCTATCAGCACCTGGTAATCCAGCCGTGGCCAGTGGGTAGGATTCTGCTCAATGACGCCGCTGGTGCAAATATCAAAGTGCAGGTGGTATGGGGCACCGGCAGGCTCCGGCTTGCCGATGACCGCAATCTGCTGCCCGCGCGCGACGCGCTGCCCGGCCTGTACCTGCACCTGATCCAGATGGGCATAACGCGCCCATACCGGATTGCCGTCGCGCTGCATCGGGTCGTGGCGGATGACAATCACATGACCCCAGATGCGCTGCTGCCCGACATAGACGACCGTTCCACTGGCGATGGCGTACACCGGTGCACCTCGGTCAGAATCCCAGCGCGGCACGTTCAGGTTCAGGTCTGCGCCGGTGTGATAAGCGGTCGAATTAGCGCCGTCCTGGTAACGCGCGCCGAAGGGGTTCGCATCCACCCAGTCGCCCGGCCAGATTTTGTCGACAGCGCGCTCGGCAGGCGTCCCCACCGGAGCATCGTAGCCGTCCGCCAGGGGAGCATCTGGCTGCTCGACCAGCCGCCAGCGAATGGGAGAAAAGGCAATCTCACGGCCCGTCTCGCCCGTCAGGTTATTCAGATTCACCGCGCCAGAGTCGGGACGTGCGGCGTCCAGGTCAAAAACCCCCAGCGGCACAAAGCGGTCGTAGTAACGGTTCTGATCCAGTTCGACCACGACTGTACTGCTCTGCCCGACAACGCCGCGAATATGGTAGCGGGCGCGGCGCGTGGTTGCGTGAGTCCCCGGTACAAAGACGGCAATCTCGTAACGCGCGCTCCGGCGAATACCGGGCGTCCACTGCGCCCAGACCTGGCTGCGCGTAGCATGTGTAGGTGTGTACCTGACCGGCCCCTGTGGACTTTGCATCACGCTGAAGCGAACGTCTCCCGCCGCGCTATAGACGCCGTCCAGGTAGCGTGCGTCCCCTGGCGGCACGATCTCTACCCCGTCGGCAAAAGGATCGACGGATTCTCCGCCCGCATCGTCAAGCGGCCAGGGATAGCGGGCAACAGCATCCCACAACTGTGTGCCGGTGTACACCGGATTGCGCATATCACCGCGCGCATGCTGCCAGCTCCAAAAGTTCACGGCAGGCAGCCCCAGTGCCCGCGCCTGGTTGAGAAACAACTCGATCTGCGCCGGCGTGGCCGACCAGGACAGCGTACCGTACCGCTCACCAAAGGCCGCGCCGGTCGGCACATAAGGCTTGTCGGGATAACGGCGACGGTACTGATCGTAATTCTCACGCAACACCCCCGCCGGGTCGCCGCCATCGCGCGCGATCCAATAGACCTGCGGCATAATCACGTCGCATTGAGCCACGAACTCATCGATAGGAAAGCGGCTGGATAGCGGCAGAGTCGGCGAATCCTGAACATCAGGATTGAGAAACAGGCTGAAGGCGATCAACAGGCGGTTGGGATCATTGCCCAGGTCCAGGCGCAGAGTCGCCATGAACTGCCGGGCACGGTTGTGCTGACCGAGGTATTGGCTCTGTGGTCCGACGACCAGCCCCTTAAGATTCCATTTGAGCACGCGGCTGGCGGCACGATGCGCCTCCAGTATGGGATCACGGCCCTGGGTATGCGCCAATCCCCACACCGTGATCCCCGCCGCCTGGAAAGCACGGATCGCCGCATCTGTGAGGGCTTCGACCCGGCCACCAGGGTCTTGGGTAGGGAGAGGAAAGTCATCCTTGCCGTCGGCGATTTTGACGACGACGTGCGTCAGCCCGGCTTCGCGCGCCAGGCCAACTAGCGTATCCGCCGCGCCGCCGTCGGCCTGGTCTACCTGCCAGATAAAGAACCCCTTGCCTCGCAGCACACCCACCCCCTTATAGCATCTCCGATGCACAACAGCCCACCGCTATTGTACGGAGAAACGTGCCGCAGGCAAAACGGGAAAGCCAGCTGGCTAGCCGGCGCCGGAACGGGCCGTTTTGGTGCGTCCTTCCCAGCCGACCGGATACAGGGCGATGTCCAGCTTGGTCCACAGGCTGCGGGCCTCGCCCTCAGGCAGGCGGACCCACCACGTCTCAGTGCCGGCCCAACCGATCACTTCCACAAAACCGTCAGCGGTGCGAGCCACCTCGACATGCGAAGTGACCGTCGGTTGCTTTTGATTGCGCAGTGGCGCCGTGACGGCAATGGCCGTCACCGTCTGCGCCCTTTCGGGGAATAGCAGGCCAGTCAAGGTAAACCACAATACCTGAGCCGCCCGCCGCGTGAGAACGCGCGTCCAAAGGTTGCCGTCACGTCCCCTGCCGCCCAGGATAATCGTCTCACCTTCTGGCTTGCGAGACACAAACAAGTCGCTCGAAACGCCGTAACGCCGCTGAACCAGTGGACTGGTAGGCATGGCCCTGTCTCCTCAACACGCCGGTGTATCTCCAGCCAGATAGACGTGCAACCTGCCACTGCCAGGAACAACCCGCCCGATACACTGAGCAACATCGCCGCCAGCAGCCAGGTCCGCCACCAAACGATCCGCGTTCTCCGGCGGCACAGCCATCAGCAGCCCGCCGGACGTTTCCGGGTCGAACAGTAGCCCCTTCAGTTCTTCGGAGATACCCTCCGCGAAACTCACCCACTGTTCAAAGTACATCCGGTTATCCGACATGCCGCCAGGGAAAATCCAAGCGGCGGCGTAGCGTTCTGCGCCGGGCAGCCAGCGAAGCGCGGCAACGTCGATCTCCAGATCTACGCCGCTCAAGACAGCTATCTCATGCCCATGACCGAGCAGACTGTAGCCCGTGATGTCGGTCATGGCGTGCACCCCGGCGCGCAAAGCCGCCTGAGACGCGGCACGGTTCAGACGCGACATCCCGACGACGGCGGCAGCCACGTCGTCGGCATCGGCTTCACCCCGCTTGAGCGCCGTCGTGACCACACCCGTGCCCAGCGCCTTGCTGAGTACCAACACGTCACCCGGGCGAGCACCTGCCTTGCTGCATATCTGTCCTGGCGCAGCCATTCCGATCACGGCAAGGCCGTACTTCGGTTCATCATCCTTGATTGTATGTCCGCCGGCGATAGCCGCACCTGCTTCGCGCACCTTCTCCGCACCGCCACGCAGGATTTCGGACAGGATGTCTGCCTTCAGGTTGCCGGGAAAGGCGACCAAATTAAGGGCAAACAACACCTCTCCTCCCATGGCGAACACGTCGCTCATGGCGTTGGCGGCGGCAATCGCCCCGTAATCGTAAGGAGCATCCACGACCGGCGGAAAGAAGTCCGTCGTGACGATCAACGCCCGCCGATCATCCAGGCGATAAACTGCCGCATCGTCCGGCGCGCCTAACCCCACCAGCAGGTCCGGGTAATCCGCCGGGGCGAAAATCTGTTGTAGAGGGCGCAGCACGTGCGCCAGCTCGTCTGCACCGAGCTTGGACGCTCAGCCTGCGCACGAGGCCAGGCTGGTCAGCCGGACCTCGCGCCGATCCCGGTTCGTCATACCGGCTTCTCCTATAAGAAAAGGGCCTGCCAGTCTGCCCATCACAACCCTAACCTCAGTATAAAAAGCTCTCTATCCGGCAGCAACAAGAAACTGGTTTCTTAACAATATTCTAACGCCCGACGATTCATCGGTGTGTGTCCTACGGCTGCCTGCCGTGCGTTGCCGCCGTCCTATCGGCAAGTTATAATGCACATCATGAGCAAGGGACGCTTCTCGCACCTGGAAGATCGGCTGGAGCGCCTGATTGAGGGCAGTTTTACGCGCCTGTTCCGGGGTTCGCTGTCCGCACGCGATGTCGCCCTTGCGCTTGCCCGCGCCATCGAGGATCACATCGTCCTCGACGAGACCGGGGTTGAGACCGCGCCGAACCGGTATCAGATCAGCTTGAACCCGGTAGATCACAATGCCCTGCTGTCGCGCGCGCCTGATCTGGCCGAACAACTGGCCCGGCAAGTGGTCGCTTACTGTCAGGAAGCCGGACTGCTTCTGGCCCAACACCCAGAAATTTTTCTGTCTTCAGACGGACAGATCGAACCCCAACGGCTGCGCGTGGAGGCAAGCCACAGCCTTGCCCAGCACGAAGCTACCCAAATCTTGCAGCCACTGGATCCGCCACCGCCGACTACACCACAGCGTCCAGTGGAACCACAGCTCATCGTCGATGGTAGTCGGAGCGTGCCGCTGACACGCGACATCTTCAACATCGGGCGGCGGCCTGACAACGATCTGGTACTGGACGATCCGCGCGTTTCACGCCATCATCTACAGTTGCGCCTGCGTTATGGACGCTACGTGCTCTACGACGCGCAAAGCCGGGGAGGCACTTACGTCAACGGGCAGCAAACAACTGAACATATCCTGGCGCCAGGCGATGTGATCCAGATCGGCGGCACATCACTGCTTTACATGGAGGAAGACCCCACCGGCATCCATGGCGACACGCAGTCCGACATGCACCCGCCACCCACTTCCACCGACGAGCCATCCTATGAGTGAGGTCACGTTACTGTTCGGGCTGCGTCTGGCAGGAGCAGCACTGCTCCTGGCGTTTATGGGAGCCGTTCTGCTCATGCTGTGGGTCGATTTCCGCACGCTCGCTAACGAGATCGAACGGCAGCGCGTACCGCGCGGTAAACTGGTGGTACTGGTTTCAGAAAACGGTGGCCCGCCGCCCGACACCGAGTTTCCGTTGCTGCCGATCACCAGTCTGGGCCGCGCTCCAACCAATACGGTCCGCATCCCAGATAGTTTTGCCAGCAACGAACATGCCCTGATTCTGTATCGTGGTGGGCATTGGTGGCTGGAGGACCGCAATAGCAGCAACGGGACCATTCTCAATGGCACTCTGATCAAAGAGCCGGTGATTTTGGACAGTGGCGACCTGATCGGGATCGGACGTGTCACCCTGCGTTTGGAACTGGAGTAGCGGACGGCCTTGACAAGCACTTCAGGCACATAGGGAGAAAACAAGGATGAACCTGGGATTGACCAACTTGCGCGTCCTGGTGACGGCGGCCAGTCGCGGGCTTGGTGCGGCCACAGCGCGTCGCTTTAGCCTGGAAGGGGCGGCGGTCGCCGTTTGCAGCCGCGACTCGATGCGCATCCAGGAGACAGCCCGGCGCATCAGCACAGAAACAGGCGGAACGGTTGTTCCCCTCACCGCCGACGTGAGCGATCCTGTTGCCGCCGAAGCGGTCGTCACCCAGGCGGCGGCGACTCTCGGCGGGCTGGATGTTCTGGTAACGAATGCGGGGGGTCCACCTTCTGGCCCGTTCGATTCGCTTGCGCCGGAGGTCTGGGAAGCCAGCGTCCGTCTAACGTTGTTAAGCGCCGTTTACCTGATCCGCGCCGCCCTGCCCTACCTGCGACGCTCCGAACACGCAGCCATCCTGACCATCACCTCTTACTCGGCCAAGCAACCCATCCCTAACTTGGTCCTCTCAAACAGCCTGCGCGCCGCCGTAATCGGCTTGACCAAAACGTTGGCGAACGAGATTGGCCCGGAGGGGATTCGCGTCAACAGCATCATGCCCGGTTGGACCCAGACGGAGCGGGTCACAGAGCTGATGCAATCGCGCGCCGCGCAAAAAGGGACGACGGTCGAGCAAGAAATCGCGGCGCAGGTGTCGGCCATCCCGCTGCGGCGGATGGCAACGCCGGAGGAATTCGCCAACGTCGCCGTTTTCTTATGCTCGCCCGCCGCGTCTTACGTGCATGGCGCGATGGTGCCGGCAGACGGCGGCGCGATCCTGGCTGCGTTGTAGAGCACAGGAATGTCGGTCCTGCGGCAGCAGAGTCCTCCTGCCGCTGTTAAAGCACACCCAGAAGGAGAAAACGGTTCGCATGAATGCTGTGCGCTTTGGCGTTATCGGTGGTTCGGGTCTGTATCATATGCCGGAACTGACCGATGTAGAAACCGCCGACCTCGATACCCCCTTCGGCAAGCCCAGCGCCCCCGTCGTCGTAGGAACCCTGCGTGGTCAGCGGGTAGCTTTTATCCCCCGGCACGGCATTGGCCACCGCTATATGCCGACCGAGGTGCCCTACCGCGCCAACATTTTCGCCCTCAAGCTGCTCGGCGTGACGCACGTGATCGGTGTCAGTGCCTGTGGGTCGCTGCGCGAGGATTACGCTCCCGGCCATATCGTCATCCCGGACCAGCTTTTTGACTACACCAAAGAGCGCAAACGTAGTTTCTTCGGCGGCGGCCTGGTAGCACACATCTCCGTCGCCGATCCCTTCTGCCCGACACTCAGCGCCGTGCTCGCCGACGCCGTTCAGGACTGCGGTGGAACCGTCCACCGAGGCGGGACGTTCATCACCATTGAAGGGCCACGCTTCAGCACCAGGGGCGAGAGCCACGTTTTTCGTCGGTGGGGCATGTCGCTGATCGGCATGACCACCAGCCCAGAAGCCTTCCTGGCCCGCGAGGCAGAACTGCACTACGCAGTCATGGCGCATGTGACCGACTATGATGTGTGGCATGAGAGCGAAAACCCGGTGACGGTCGAGATGGTGATTGCCATCATGAACCGCAACCTGGCAACAGCGCAACAGGCTGTCGCCCTGGCGGTGGAACGCCTGGCCGCTTCGACAGCCGAACCGTCTTGCGGCTGTGAAAATGCCCTGGCCGCCGCCTTCATCACGGATCGGCAGACCATCACCAGACAGACGCTTGATCAGCTCAGGCCGTTGGTGGGTAAATACTTCGCCTAGTGCGAGACTATCAGATGACTGCCGTAGAAGCGCCATCGACACGTCGTCGGGAAATTTTCCTGCTGATCCTGGCCGGGACGTTTCTGGCGCTGAACGCACTGTCTCTGGCGCTTCTGACCGGTGAGGTGACTGCGCTGGCGCTGGTTATTGCCTGGGGAGCCGCCGCAGGAATGGGATATCGCCAGTTGAATCGCCTGCTGCCCCACCACGATCCGTTCGTGTATCCTCTTGCGATGCTGCTCAGCGGATGGGGCGTGTTCCTGATCCAACGCCTTGCGCCCAATTTCGCCTGGCGGCAGGTGCTCTGGCTGTATATCGGCGTGGCGGTCATGCTGGCCATCAGCGCCCTGCCCACGAACCTACGCTGGCTGCGCCGTTACCGCTATACCTGGCTATTCGGCGGGCTATCGCTGCTGCTGATCACCATCCTGCTCGGTGTCAATCCGTCGGGCTATGGGCCACGCCTGTGGTTGGGCGCGGCAGGAATTTACTTTCAGCCGTCGGAACTGCTCAAAGTGGTGCTGGTGATCTTCGCCGCCAGCTACCTGGCCGATCACCGGGATGCCCTGCGACGCGGCGGCGAGGGCAACCACCGTCGGCGGCTGATGACCTTATTGGTGGCCCTGGGGCCGCTGGTCTTGATGTGGGGTCTCTGCATGGTGGTTGTGATCTGGCAGCAAGACCTGGGTACGGCCACCTTGTTCTTCATCATCTTCCTGGCAATGCTCTACATCGCCAGTGGACGGGCCATTTATCTGCTGGCAGGGCTGATCTTGCTGCTAGCTGCTGCTGCCGCCGCCTATCATCTGTTCGATGTGGTGCAGTTGCGCGTAGACATCTGGCTCAACCCCTGGCCGGCAGAGGCGCGCGACCGGGCTTTTCAAATCGTCCAAAGCCTGCTGGCATTCTCTTCAGGTGGGATTCTGGGCCAGGGCATCGGCCAGGGATCGCCCACTTATATCCCGGTAGTCCACTCCGACTTCGTGTTCGCCGCCATTGGGGAAGAATGGGGGCTGATCGGCGCGCTGGCCGTGCTGACCTGTCTGGCAACGCTGGCAATGCGCGGCTTTCATGTTGCTGTCCGCTGGTCAGAGATGCACTTCCGCCTGTTGCTGGCTGCCGGGCTGAGTGTATTGCTGGGCACCCAAAGCATCCTCATCACCGGAGGCGTACTGAAAGTCATCCCCCTGACCGGCGTTACCCTGCCCTTCGTCAGCTACGGCGGCAGTTCCCTGTTGATCAACTTCGCCGTCATCGGATTGTTCCTGCTCTTGTCTGCGCCACCGCCCTCACCGGAGAAAACACCCTCATGAGGGAACTTCGCCGCCTGAGTGCAGCCCTGCTCACTGCTTATGCGCTGGTCGCCTTTGCCGCCTTTTATTGGAGCGTCGTCAGCGCAGATGCGCTGCGCCAGCGTGAAGACAATCCACGTCGGATCGAGGCAGAGGCCGCCATCTGGCGCGGCGAAATCTATGACCGGCGCGGCTTCCTGCTGGCAACGACCACCGTCACCTACGACGGACTGGCCCTGCGCCGCCTGTACCCCCACCCCGAAGTCGCGCCCGCCACCGGTTACTACAGCCGACGTTACGGGGTCAGCGGCATTGAAGCCGATTACGATGCGCTGTTGCGCGGTGCGGAAGGACCAACCCCCTTTGAGGAATGGCAGCGCCAGGTTGTTCACCTGCCCACTGTCGGCGGAGACGTGCGCCTGACGCTAGACCTGGGCATTCAGGCAGCGGCAGCTAGGGCGCTCGGCGCGCACAGCGGCGCAGTTGTGCTGGCAACCATCCCCGACGGCGCGATCCGGGCCATGGTCAGCGCGCCGATCTTCGACCCGAACACTCTGGATGAGAGTTGGGAAAAACTGGTTACTGCGCCAGACGCACCACTGCTGAACCGGGCCACTCAGGGCGTCTATCAGCCGGGCGGATTGCTGCAAACGGTGCTCCTGGCAACAGCCCTCTCGCGCCATGCCGAGGTTGATCTGCCGCTGCCGGGAGGGGCCGACCCCGTGACAGTCAATGGCCTGACCCTGACTTGTCTGCAAACACCCCCACCGGGCGACCTGACTCTGCGCGAAGCCTACGTCTACGGCTGTCCGGGGGCCTTCGCCCAAACGACGGCGCTGGTGGATGCCCAGGTTGTACAGGCAGCATTCTGGCGACTCGGCCTGCTGCTGCCCCCGACGCTCAATAGCTTGCAGACCGAGACCAGCGACTCGCCGCTGGCGCTGTCTATCCTGCCAGACGAGGCTGCCTTAACGGCTGCGCTGGTCGGCCAGGGTGCGCTGACGGTCACGCCGCTCCAGGCATTGGGGGTCATGGCGGCTATCGCCAATCAGGGCAATTTGCCGTCTTTTCGGCTCGTCGATGCGACCCGGCTGCCCGGCGAGGAGAATTGGTCGCCCGTCCGTCAGACCGGCCTGGCGCGCGCCGTCCTGACCCGGCAAACCGCCGAGCAGATACAGCTTGCCATGCAGACCGCCGCCGCCTCAGGAAATGCTGCCGCAGCACAGGCAGAGACGCGCTATCCCTTGCTAGGCCACACTGCCGCCGCCTTTTCTGGCCCGCAGGCTACGCCGCTGTACTGGTTCAGCGGGATGATCCGCTTCGACGATGGCAGTGCCGTTGTGGTCAACGTCGTGCTAGAAGACGCTGCCTCAGCCGACGAAGCCGCCCGCGTGGGCGGCCAGACTCTTGACGCTGCTGCTCGCCTCTTCGCGCCATCGACGGCAGATTAGGCTTCCATCCCAAAGACGGGAACGCGCCGTGACGGCGCGCTCCCGCACACTTTGTCCAGAAGATCAGGATACCCCCGCGCCGACGATTTCGGCGGCTTGCTCACGTAGGTCAACCAGCCGCTGAGCCGTTGGCTGATCGCCGCGCGCCAGCAGGTCACGTACCAGCGCGTCCATCAGGTCGAGCAACCGGGGGCCAAAACCGGCGGCCTGCTCCTGAAGCATGGTCTGTGTCGCCTGGGGTGATTCCTGCGCCAGCAGGTCGCTGATAAAGCGCAATTCTGGCGGGGCATTTTCACGCACGACCCGCATCACGACGTCATAAACCTGCTTCAAGCGAGCCGAGGCAACCAGGTCCTGTTTTTGCTCGGCGGCCCGAATGTTGGCAGCCAGGATCGCCATAAAATTGTCGTCGATCAGCGGCAGGTTGCGCCGCACGGCTTCCTCGATGTCTGGGCTGTTGACAATCTCGCGCAGTACGTCGGCAGTTGCGTCCAGCATGGCCTGACGTTGTTGATCGATCAGCGCCGTCAGGTCCAACAGCCGGTCACGCAGCGCCTCCAACCTAGCCTTTTCACCATCACTGGCCCGGTTGAGCTGTTCGCTAAACTGCTGGAAAAAGGTATAGTCGAACAGCGGGCGTTCCAGACCTACCAATGCTTGCAAATGTGCATCATCTTCGGCGAAGCGCAGCACCAACCCCATAAAATCCTGCCGGGTGGCGTTTTCCCCCAGTCCTTCCAGCGCCATAAGCACGTCCTGGATAGCCTGCTCTTCTTGCTGAGACTGCCGAATGGCCGTCTGACCAGCAGTGGAACCCTGGATCATCCGGTCGCGCACCGCCAGAATGCGCCGGGCCACGTCTTGACGCCCATTCTGAAGCGCCGTCTCCGCTGCCGAAGTGATAATCTGGAACATCTCCAGGTCAATCTGGCTATCATATTGCGCAATCAGGGCAGGTAGATCGTCTTCATCTGCCTGCAAGAACATTTCGATTAGGCGCATCTTGGCGCGCTGCTGCTCCAACATCTCCGGCGTGATGCCATCTGCCTGCAACACCGCCTCGACCAACCCCTGCAACGTCAGCACTGGACGGGGGCGCAGCAGATAACCGCGCCGCTGCTCAGCCGGCAGGCTGCTCATCAGACGGTTCACCAGATCGCCGATCACGCGCTCCTGCTCGGCCTGTGGCAACCCTAATTCCATCGGCACATGCACCAGCAGCAGCTCTTTAGCAGGATCGTGGTAGAGCAGCGGCGCGCCGAGCACGCTGCGAAAGCCGCAATGTGGGCAGACAGCCAGATTGATCTGTCCAGACAGCAGGCGGGCTTTGGCTGCCGGGTCGCGCCCGACATCGACAATCCGGTCAATGTTCACCTGAAAAGGCTGTTTACAGTTAGGGCAAGCAATGCTCGTCCCGCCAGGCTGGATCATGAAGTACTCCGTTCTCTGGATCGATACACTTGTTGTTTGGGAAGGGTAAAGTAAAACGTCGAACCCTGGCCCGGCGTACTGGTCACGCCGATTTCACCGCCGTGCGCCTCCACAATAGCGCGGGCGAGATACAGGCCCAGCCCGGTGCCTTTGGTCCGGCGAGCCAGCGCCCCGTCTACGCGGTAGAAACGCTCGAAGATGCGATCCCATTCGTCTTTGGGCAGGCCGACGCCCTGATCCTGTACGGTGACGCGCACGACATCGGGCAGCGTTTCCCCGCCGATGCGTACCATGCCGCCGTTGGGCGAATACTTGATGGCGTTGTCCAGCAGGTTGTCGATCACCTGACGCAGCCGTTCCTCATCGCCGGGCACAAGCGGGAAATCAGACGGGAAATCAAGCTCAAACTGGTGGCGGCTGGCCTGCGTACTGAAGCGCGCCACAGACCGTTCCACCAGTTCGGGAATCGAGACCTCGCCCAACTTCAGGCGCATCCCCTCTGCCTGAAGTTTAGAGGCCGCCAGTAAATCCTCAATCAAGGCTGCCAGACGGTCGGCTTCTTCCTCGATTACGGCCAGGCTTTGCTGCACCACTGCCGGGTCCCACTGGGCATCCTCGCGCCGCAGCGTTCCAGCATAGCCCTTGATCAACGCGACGGGCGTTTTGAGTTCATGTGAAACGACGGAGATAAAGGTGGATTTCATCTCCTGGGCTTCACGGAAATGTGTGATGTCGCGCACATTGACGATGACATTGAGCAACCGATTGTTCTCGTCCAACAAGGGGGCATAG
Organism: uncultured Anaerolineae bacterium; assembly: GCA_964529715.1. Taxonomy (GTDB): domain Bacteria; phylum Chloroflexota; class Anaerolineae; order Aggregatilineales; family Ch27; genus CAZGXI01. The sequence goes on from CAZGXI010000010.1 coordinate 62,454, forward strand.
GTAATACCGACACTGATCTGTGTGCCGTCTGGACGGGCGAGGTCGCCTTCCACGTAAAGTGTATCCACCGGACTGCCTTCGCGCGGCGACGGCCAACCGGACCGCATCGCTTCGGCCAGATCTACGCCTTGCGGGCGGCTGGCCCAGACGATAATGGCGTCGTAGGGCTGACCGATCACTTGGTCGGCTGACCAACCGCTGATACGGCTCATGGCCTTATTGAACCGCTGAATGATCCGGTTGGCATCCAGGATCATCACCCCGTCAGCACTGTGATCCAGGATGCTTGCCAGACGCTTACGCTCCCGATTGACCGCCGCATACAACCGGGCGTTATGCACCGCAATCGCGGCCTGATCGGCAAAACTTTGCAGGATCAACCGGTCATTGGGCGTGGTCGCGCCGGTAAAGGTGCGGAAGACATAGATCATCCCGATGAATTCTTGCGCCAGGTACATCGGCAAGACGACCGCCTGGCGCAGCGGCAAATTTAACGCACGCGCTACCTGCGCCAGCTTGCGATCAAAATCGGGAACGTAAAAACCCTCCGCAGAAACGTTGGCCTGCCCGGTCAGCAGCGGCTCAAAAACGCCTACACGCTCGGCATCCACGCCGATCAGCGCCCGCGCCCGCAGCGTTTGCTGATCGTCCTCCCGCAAGGCAATCAGCCCAACCTCGCCCGACAGCATGACGACCGACGCCTGCAAAACCAGGCGCAACACTTCGCCCAGGTCAAGCTGGGCGGTCATGGCGCGAGTAATTTCCAGCAGATAATCCCGCTGGCGGACGCGGAAATCGGGTAACAGCAACATGATAGCCGATTGTAACACGCACCGGGATCGGATGTAAGGGCCAGGGTGCGTTCTATCGTGGTTCTAATGCATCAAATCAAACGGGCAGCTCAATCGCTGCCGGAGGCTGCTTCTTCGAGCCGCCGGAGGGCCAGCGTGGCTGCGCCGATGATCGCCACGTCGTCACCCAGCGCCGCTAACACAATCGGGGTATGTTCCCAGTAGGCCGGGGCCAACGCATGTTGCCGGATGGCTTCACGCATCGGGTCGAAGAGCAGGTCGCCCAGGGTACTCACCCCGCCGCCGATCACGAAAATCGTGGGGTTAAAGAGGTGCATCAGGCTGGTGATACCATAGCCGATCAGCCGCCCGGTGTGGCGCACCACGTCCAGCGCCAGCGCATCGCCAGCCAGCGCGGCATCGCCTACTGTCTTGCCGGTAACGGCGCTCAGGTCGCCACCGACCATCTCGGTAATGCGCGACGACTCCCCAGCTTGAATGCGCGCCACCGCCCGCCGGGCCATCGCCGGACCGGCGGCCTCTTTTTCTAGCGACGAGGCGCGATCCCCTTCGACGACCATAATCATATGCCCGACTTCAGCGCCAATCCCCGTTGCCCCTTCAAACAACCGCCCGTCAATCACGATGCCGCCGCCAATACCGGTGCTGATGGTCAGGTAGATGGCGTTCTTGTGGCCCTGTGCAGCTCCCTGATATACTTCGGCCAACGCGGCCACATTGGCGTCGTTGCCTAAAAAGGTCGGCAGGTGAAAACGCTCCTGGACGATGCGGCGCAGCGGCACGTTGTACCAGCCGGGCAGGTTCGGCGGCGCCACCACTGTGCCGAGAATGGGGTCCACCGGTCCCGGCGCTGAAAAGCCAATCGCCCGCGCGGGTGGCTCACCTTCGCTGGGCACGACCGACGCGATTAGGTCCAGCAGGCGTGGAATGACCACATCCGGTCCCTCGTGCGCCAGGGTCGGTGCTTCGACCCGCTCTAACAGATGTCCCTGCCCATCCAACAGAGCAGCACGCATCCGTGTGCCACCCAGGTCCACCCCCACGATCCGGGATTGCATCGTTTGTATCCTTCCTGTCGTATGAGATCACAGCCAGCAACCTGCGCCCTGGCCGGGCTTAAAAATTCCCACAGCGGTTGTGAGTCGAAAACGGCGTGTTAGAATACGGGGTCGATATTGTAGCGCGTGTTGACAGCCCTGCCCATGTCGTGACGTTCTGATTATCCTATGACCAAAACCACCCCGCTCCGCCAGCAATACCTGGATATAAAGCGCCAGTTCCCCAATGCAATTGTCCTCTTCCGCCTGGGTGACTTCTACGAGACGTTCGACGCCGACGCGGAGATCGCCGCCCGCGAACTGGATTTGGTGCTCACCAGCCGTCCGGTCGCCAAAAACCAGCGCGTGCCAATGGCAGGCATTCCTCATCATGCCGCCGAGAGCTATATCGCCCGCCTGATCGACCGGGGTTACCATGTGGCGGTTTGCGACCAATTGGGCGATCTGCCGGTTGAAGGGCTGGTCCCACGCAAGGTGACGCGCGTGATCACGCCGGGGACGGTGGTCGAACCGGGGCTGCTGGCGGAACGTCAGAATAACTACCTGATGGCCGTCTTTCCCGAACGCGAGCGGGACGGCGACTGGCAGCGCGCGGGTCTGGCTTACGTGGACATCACAACCGGCGAATTCGCGGCCACCCAAATCGACGGCGAGCAGACACCTGTCGCAGTCATGGAGGAGATGGCCCGCCTCTCGCCACGCGAAGTGCTCTTTCCGCAGAGTTGGGCCGAGCGCGGGATCACCCTGCCCCCCGGCGCATACCTGACCCCCCTGGCCGACTGGCACTATGAAACTGGCAACGCACGGCAAAGCCTGCTCGATCACTTCGGTGTGCGCGACCTGGCCGGCTTTGATCTGGACGGCAGGCCGCTGGCGATCAACGCTGCGGGGGCAATCCTGCGCTACCTGCAAGATACCCAACGCAACGCCCTGGTCCAGCTTACTAACTTGCGCACCTACTCCACTGCCGGCTACATGGTGCTAGACCGCGCCACGCGCCGCAACCTGGAACTGACCGAGACGATCCGCACCGGACAGGTACAGGGCAGCCTGCTCGGCGTGCTGGATCGTACTGTGACGGCGATGGGCGCACGCCTGCTGCGCCGCTGGATCAACCAGCCGCTGTTGGACCTGACCTGCCTGAACGCCCGGCTCGACACGGTGGGCGCCTTGCATCACCATGCCACCATCCGGGCCGAAGCCACCGCCGCGCTGCGCCGCGTGGCCGACCTGGAACGTCTGACAAACCGCGTGATCACAGGCATCGCCGGCCCGCGTGAACTGCTTGCCCTGCGTGACAGCCTGGAAACCGTCCCGGCACTGCAAAGCCTGATCGCCGGGCTGGGGCCGCTGAAGGCCCTCTACGACCAACTTTCGCCCTGTGAGGACGTGACGGACCTGATCAACCGCGCCATTGCCGACGACCCGCCCGCCACATTGAACAACATCGGCGTCATCCGGCCTGGCTATTCGCCTGAATTGGACGGTGTTTACGCCAGCAGCCGGGACGCCAGGGAATGGGTCGCCAGGCTGGAGCCGCTGGAACGTCAGCGCACAGGCATCAAAAGCCTCAAGGTGGGTTTCAACAAGGTCTTCGGCTATTACATCGAGGTCAGCAAGGCCAATGCCGAGCGCATCCCACCGGACTACATCCGTAAGCAGACACTAGTCAACGCCGAGCGGTACATCACGCCCGAACTCAAGGAATACGAGTCGCTCATCCTCAACGCTGAGGACCACATCCGCGAGATCGAGGGGCGGCTGTTCACCGAAGTTTTGCAAACTGTCGCCGCCGCCGGGGAACGTCTACTGCGCACGGCGCGTGCTCTGGCTCATCTGGATGTGTTCGTGGCACTGGCCGAGGTCGCCGCGCGCGAGCAGTACGTCCGCCCAACGCTTACCCAGGAAGACGTGCTGATTATCCGCCAGGGCCGCCATCCGGTGGTGGAAAAACTGCTCAAAGACGAACGCTACACGCCGAACGATGTCGCCTTTGATCAGGATCAACGCCTGCTGATCATCACCGGGCCGAATATGTCCGGCAAGAGCACCTACATCCGCCAGGTGGCACTGATCACCCTGATGGCGCAGATCGGCAGCTTCGTCCCGGCGGAAGAGGCCACTATCGGGTTGGTGGACCGGATCTTCACCCGCATTGGCGCCCAAGACGAAATTCATGCCGGGCAAAGCACCTTTATGGTGGAAATGGTGGAGACAGCGCGCATCCTCTCCGGCGGCACGGCGCGTAGCCTAGTCATTTTGGACGAGGTAGGGCGCGGCACAAGCACCTACGACGGCATGGCGATTGCCCGCGCGGTGGTGGAATATCTCCACAACAGCCCACGCCTGGGCTGCAAGACGCTCTTCGCTACCCACTATCACGAGTTGATTGAACTGGCGAATATCCTGCCGCGCGTGCGCAATTACAATGTGGCAGTAGCGGAGGAGGGCGACCAGGTAATCTTTTTGCACAAGGTCGTGCCCGGCGGCGCGAACCGCTCCTATGGCATTCATGTGGCCCAGTTGGCCGGCATTCCGAAGGCGGTGATCAACCGCGCCAACGAGATTTTGCAGGAATTGGAAGAGACCGGAAGCGACTTTTCACTCAAGCGCAAAGCGCCCGAACCGCCAGGGCCGGTGCAGCTTGCCATGTTCCCCACGCAGCCGCACCCAGTCATCGAAGAACTGCGTAAACTGGCGGTGGATGAACTCTCGCCGCTGGACGCCATCACAAAGCTATATGAACTCAAGCGATTGTCGCAAGAAGCGTAATGTAGTGGGCGGCGAACCAGCTCTACCGCCCCAGAAAGGACTGCCATGCCTGCCTACGATTACACCTGCCAGGACTGCGGCGTGACCTTCGAGGTCCGCCTATCGTTCGCCGAGGTCGATCAGGCCCGGCCTGTCTGCCCCCAGTGCAACAGCGAAAATATCCGGCGTTTGATCAGCCGGGTACATCTGGTCGCCACCAAGGGAGGCAGCGGAAACGGCTTCCGCCTGACACGCGAGCATGTCGAGACCGCTGTCGGCCTGAGCGGGCTAAACCAGGGACACGAACACAGTCATGGCGGAAGCTGCGGCGGGTGCAGCGGCGGCAACTGTAGCGCCTGCGGACACTGACCCTTTACCTGCCCGGCGCCTCGACCAGCTCAGTTGTCGCCAGCGGCGCGTTCGCCGTCTCCGACGCCAGCACACGCTGGAGCGCACAGATTGCCACTTCTAACATCTGATCGTCTGGCTCGTTGGTCGTCAGGTGTTGCAATGCCAGGTTAGGGATAACGACGGCGCGAACAAGCGGGTTATCCATGTGTTTGGCCGTGAAGCGGATGATCTCATAGGCAATCCCGGCGATCACGGGGATCAACAACACCCGCGAGGTCAACAACAAAAGCAGCGGCGGTCGGCCCAGAAATGAGAACACGAATACACTGACCACGACCACCGTCAGCAGAAAGGCCGTCCCGCAGCGGGGATGCTCCACCGGGTAGCGCCGGACGTGCTCCGGCGTCAGGGGTGCGCCCGCCTCGTAGGCGTTGATCGTCTTGTGCTCCGCGCCGTGATAGGCAAAGAGCCGCTTGATCTCGCCGATGCGCCCGATGGCCCAGATGTAAGCAATGATCAACGCCAGCCGAATCGCGCCTTCGATAAAGTTCGTCACGAGCGTATTGCTCTTGTCCACGTCCAGCAGGCTTTCGATCCCGCTGGCAGCCGCAGCAGGCAGTAAAAAGAACAGCCCGATCCCGAAGGCCAGCGAGAACACAACCGTGCCGATCCCCAGCGGTCCGCTAAAGGTGGCACTTTCTTCGCCAACGGCTACATCCGCCGAATAGATCAACGCGCGCGTACCCAGGCCAAGCGCATCCCACAACATCGTCAGGCCACGTAGGAAGGGGATTTTGCTGATCCGCCCGCGATACAGCGCCGCGTTCAACGGCTGCTCGTGCACGACGATCTCGCCTGCCGGGTTACGCACGGCAATCGCGGCAGAATACGCGCCGCGCATCATCACGCCCTCGATCACCGCCTGACCGCCATAGGAAAACGGACGCGGAGACTGCCCATTCACCGAAGGACTGTTCTGCTGCATTGTTACCTCGATCTCCTGCAAACATGCACTGACTGCAAAGACGTTCCCAATAGCCGGGTCCTTACCTTTTGCCCGCTTCTGCATTATTCCGCCGGGCGGATGTCCTGCACATTGAGCTGAACTTTCCGGCGTCCGTTCCACTCGTTGACTTCCAAGTGATAGACCACGTCCACCAGATGCGGCAGTTCAGACGCCCATTCGCCCTGCCCAAACGCGATTCCATCCAACCACCAGCCCGCCTCACCGAAGGATAATTTCAGGTGAGCGCCTTCTCGCCCTACTGGGCGAGAGCTTGCCACTGGCAAGCGCCGGCTCATCAGCAGCGGCGGCGGGTTATGGTGCCCGGTCGGCTCCAGACGTTCCAAGTCCTCAGCGAGTTCCAGCGTCAGCGCCTCAATCGGCACCTCCGCGTCCACGTCCAGCGCAGGACGCAGATCTTGCCCACGCAGCGCCTCCGCCGCGATACGCATCAGGCGTTCGCGCAGCAAGGGTAAGTTTTCATTTTTTACCGTGAACCCTGCTGCCTGGGTATGTCCGCCATGCCGGACCAGCAAATCGGCGCACTGATCCAGCGCATGAACGATGTCGAACTCCTGAATACTGCGGCACGACCCCCGGCTCTCCCGCTCTCCCTGCTCCACAACAACTGCCGGACGGTAAAACTCCTCGACCAGCCGCCCGGCCACCAGGCCGACGATTCCCGGCAAGAACTCGCGGCTGGCTGCGAAGATAAGCGGGACATCCTGACCGTCGCGCAGGGCCAGGTCGCGCGCCGCTTCCTCCGATTCGCGGGTAAACTCCTGACGGCGGAGGTTCAATGTCTGCAAGTTTTGGGCCAGCGTCATCGCCTGCCCGTAGTCAGAAGCCGTCAGCAGTTCGTAAGCGGCCATCGCGCTCTCCAGCCGTCCGGCAGCGTTGATACGTGGCCCCAGCACAAAACCAATGTTGATGGCCTTAATCTTGCCAGGCTGCAACCCGGCCACGTCCAACAGAGCACACACGCCGGGCCGCCGCGCTAGATTGAGCACTGCTAACCCCTGACGGACCAGCGCCCGGTTCTCCAAACGGTCCAGCGGCGCCAGGTCGGCCACTGTGCCGATGGCAACCAGGTCGAGCAAATCCTCAACGGCCAGGTCTGGCGTTGCCTTACCGGAGGCCGCTGCCGCGCGCAGCAACGCATCGGCCAGCCGGTAAGCGATCCCCACGCCGGCCAGCATATCCTCGCCGTAAGTGCAATCCTCTCGCTTGGGATTGATCACCGCATAAGCAGGCGGCAGTTCTGGCCCAATCGCGTGGTGGTCGGTCACGATTATATCCAGGCCCGCCACTGTGCCGTCCCGTACTTCCTGAAGAGAACGGATGCCACAGTCTACCGTAATGACCACACGCACCCCCTGGTGGGCCAGTTCGCGCAACGCCCGACTGTTGAGGCCATAACCCTCGTCTACACGATGAGGAATGTAAGGCCGCGCGTCGGCGCCCAGCGCCGTCAGCACCTGCACCAGCAGCGCCGTCGCCGTCACGCCGTCGGTGTCGAAGTCGCCGTAGACGGCCACCGGCTCCCGATGCAGGATCGCACGACGGATACGGGCCACCGCTTTGCTCATATCCGCCATACGGAAGGGGTTGGGGGGCGGCATTTCGCCATTGAGAAACTGGCGCGCTTTGCCCGGCTCAGAATAACCCCGATTGTAAAGCACCTGCGCCAGGACAGGATGAAATTCCCGAAGCCGGTGTTGAATAGAAGGGGGGATGCGGGGCATCAGGCGCCAGCGTTTGAACTGCATCAACCTGCCAAGCCGGGAAATCACCTGCTGAGATCGGATGCCCCATAAGGTAACACAGGAATAAACACTCCACAACGCCTTTCCCCAGGGCGCTTGTGTCCGCCCGGCTGCCGCGCTACGATTGGCCCCATCTTGCCGACCTGCCGCTCTCGGCCAAGAGGAGCACACAAAGGACAAACCGATGAGTCGTGTCGTCTTTATGGGAACACCGGAATTTGCCGTTCCCACGCTGCGCGCCCTGCTTGACCATCCTGACTTTGAGGTTGTAGGCGTCGTCACGCAGCCGGATCGCCCTGCCGGGCGTGGGCAAGAAGCGCGCCCGGCCCCCGTAAAGCACGTGGCGCTGGTGGCAGGCGTGCCGGTGTTCCAGCCAGAAAAACTACGCACGCCCGAAGCCTTCGCCCGTCTTCAGGCATGGGCACCGGACCTGATCGTCGTTGCGGCGTTTGGGCAGATTCTACGCCAGAATGTGCTCGATCTTCCTCCGCAAGGCTGCATCAATGTGCACGCCTCCCTGCTACCGCGCTGGCGCGGCGCGGCTCCCATCCCGGCAGCGATCCGGGCAGGTGACGCAGAAAGCGGCGTTACCATCATGCAAATGGACGCCGGTATGGACACCGGTCCAATCCTGGCACAGCGAGCCATCCTGCTTGATCCACGCGAAACCGGGCAGAGTCTGCATAACAAACTGGCCCTTCTGGGTGGAGAACTTCTGTTAGAAACGCTGCCGGCTTACCTTTCCGGCCAGATTCGGCCACGCCCTCAGCCGGACGATCCGACGCTCATCACCTATGCGCCACCGCTGAAAAAAGAAGAAGGCCTGATCGATTGGGCGCGCAGCGCCGCCGAGATTGATCGTCTGGTACGGGCCTTCACCCCCTGGCCGGGAACATTCACCTACTGGCGCGGCAGGCTGCTCAAGGTGCTGGGTGGTACACCCGCCGACGGCGCAGTAGAGCCGGGGCGCGTCATCCGACATGGCGACGGACTGGCCATCGGAACGGGGGCAGGCCTGTTCGTCGCTGAACGACTGCAATTGGAAGGTCGCAAGGCAGTGAGCGCCGAGGAGTTTACACGCGGTCAGCCGGGAATCGTAGGGGCACTCCTGGGCGGCGCAGCGACCTGACACGCTACGTCATCCGCGCCGCCGCCAGCCGCACAGCACAACCTCAGGCAGGCACGGGGATCGTCTGCAATGCGTGCGAGACCAGCAGCCCTCTGGCCGGCCCGCCGGACCACTGCTGAGCCAGCGCAAGCGCCTCGTCCATCGAAGCTGCCGGTGTCAGATGCGCCGCCTGGATCAAGTCGGCATCGCGCGCGCCGACCACAATCACCCGGTACTGCGTTAAGAGCTGGGCCAACATATACGCGCGCTGTTCGCCGGGACGGCACCCCACCTGACGCATCTCTTCCATCATGGCTGTAAGATCGTTGTTGCGCCGAAGCGCCGCGATAAAGTTACGCTCACCGGCCCCCTGCCCTGCGCCCTCCGGCATCGAGGCCGCCATGATGATCACACCGCCGGGGCGGATCACCGGGCGACTGCTGAGGCCGATATAGGTTGCCGCACGGGACGCCTGGTACAGGTTAGCGTCCTTCGGCGCGCCTACCCCTGCAATCACCACGTCGTAGGGCGCAGCGACCGGAACCTCGTACAGCCGCCGGGCGCGCGCCACCAAAGCGTCGTGTACAATATCCGGCGGGCCGCTCCACTGATCGACCACCTCGTTGTTGCTGTTGAGAATCACGTTGTTCACCCAGCGCAGGCCGATCATTCTGCCGGCCTGCCGCACAAACTGCTGGAACGGGTTACCTTCGATGTTACCCAGGCGCGTTCCCGGATGATCCAGGTAGCGTGGCCCGTGTGTAGCAGCTATGGTATCCGGCCCGCCACAGCCGATCACGACCGTCTTGGCCCCGCCGGAATAACCCGCGTACTGATGCGGCTCGACAACGCCTAGCGCAACGACCAGCGTTCCCGGTTCGACCAGCCGGGCGTTCACCTGCACTGGAATGCCGTCAATCTCGCCTATCGTCATCACCTGGGTCGGATCGTGGTCATAGACCGGAAACCGCTCCACAATCTCCGGGCCGAGCTTGGCGAGTTTTTCTTTCATCGTGCTGGGTCGGTGCATCCCGACGGCACACAGGAAGGCAATCTGGTTCTCCGCCACACCACGTTTGCCCAGTGTACGCAACACCCGCCCGGCCAGTTCGCGGTCTGGGCTGGAACGTGTGGCATCGGTAAAGACAATCACCACGCGCTCCGCGCGCCGGATAGCCTCGTCATAGGAATAAGGCATACGGGTTTCGTCGTCATCGTAAGGGGACAACGTTTGCCGTCCGGCAGCGACATCGATTTCCCATCCCGGTGGCGCAGTGAAGGCCAGGGTTTTTCGGCCAAAGTGCAGCGAATACAGGCGGCTGGTCATGTGGCAAAAACACTCCCCAAGTGCGGGATCAACTCGGCTGGCGTTTGGACAGGATCGGCACAATCCAACAGCAGATACACCCCCGACTCGCGCGGGATGGCGTGCGAACCGCTGGCGATGCGCAACTGCTGCCCGGCAACGATCTGGTATCCCCCACGCACTGGCATGTGACCGGATACCAACACACGCTGCGGCGCAGGAGCGCCCTCAGACCACACGCTCAAGAACCGCTTCAGCACTTCCCGATAAACATCCTCGCTGACATCCCGCTCATTCCGGGTAAAAAATGCCTCCCACAGCAAATTGAAGTCCATGTGCCGCGTGTTGAGAATCAACAGGCGCAGCAGATGATCATAACGCGGATCGGCGGAGTCCGTCACGGCCAGATAATAACGAACCTGCTCGTCGTAATCCAGTCCGGTCGCCCTGGCGTAAACCGCCAACAAGTCCTCACGGCTGTATTGGGCCAGTTCGGCGTCGGCATGGGCAATCAGATCGGCATGACTAAACACAGCCAGGCGCTGCACATTGACCGGCAGTGTAGCAATCGCTGCGGCGCCGGCGTGATTGAGCATGACCCCGGCTTTTGTACGCACGCAGAACGGCAACCCGTCTAGAAAGGCGATCAGGCGGTTCCGCGTTTCCTGCCCTACTGCCGCCAGGGCTGCCTCAAAGCGCGGTGTATAATCGATTTCTCCCCGGCTAAGAGGGATACCATATAGATGCGGCATTTCGTGATTGCCCAACAGCATGATGATCGCGTCCGGTCCATAAGTCTCTTGCAACCGCATCACATCCAGGATCATTTCCAGACTGCGATCCGTATGGACGGTGCCGTCGCCGTGAATGAGATCGCCGCACAGGATCAGGCAATCTACCTTGTCCTGCTCGCGCAGTCGAAAAAAACGGGCACGGTAGCGGCTATAGGCTTCCCACTCGCCGTGCAGGTCGGTGACAATCATTGCCCGACCCTCGGCCAGATCGACGATTCGCGGCGGCACATCAGCCTCCCGGCATAACCCCATAACAAAACAGGGCGGTCTCCGGCGGCCCGGAGATCACCCTATCTTAACTCCAAACGATAAGAAATCACAGATTTCTACGGCAGCAGATCGGTGACTGCTTCTCTTTCTTCGAGTAATTCATCCGCCGACGCCTGGAGTTTGGCTCTGGCGAAATCGCTGATCTCCAGCCCCTGGACGATCTGATAGCTGTCCCCCGCTCCACAGCAACGCAGCGGGAACGAATAAAACAGCCCCTCAGGGATTCCATAGCTGCCGTCCGACCGGACAGCGGCACTAAACCAATCGCCCTGGGGCGTGGGCGAAGACAGGCTTCTAAGCGTACCGATGGCCGCATTGGCGGCGCTGGCGGCACTGCTCTTGCCACGCGCCTCGATGACCGCTCTGCCGCGATCCTGGTTGATTGCCAAGAAGTCATGCTCCAGCCAGGCGCGATCCGTAATTACCTCTGCCAGCGGCTTCCCAGCAATACGGGCGTGCTCGAAGTCCGGAAACTGCGTATTGCTGTGGTTGCCCCAGACGGCCATGTTCGTCACGGCACTCACCGGAACACCGGCCTTTTGGGCAATCTGGGCTTTGGCACGGTTTTCATCGAGCCGAGTCATGGCGAACCAGTGATCGGCAGGGATACGCGGCGCGTTGCTCTGGGCGACCAGGGCATTCGTATTACAAGGATTGGCGACTACCAATACCCGCACATTGGCGGCGGCATTGTCATTGATGGCCCGCCCCTGCTCCATAAAAATCTTGCCGTTCACTTGAAGCAGGTCCTTGCGCTGCATATCTTTGGTGCGCGGCAGCCCACCCACCAACACAGCCCAGTTGGCATCCCTAAAGCCGACGTTGGGATCGTCAGTCAGAACAATGCTATGCAGCAGCGGAAAAGCGCAATCCTCCAGTTCCATCTGCACGCCACGCAACCAGCCCATCGCCTCTGGGACCTCGATGATCTGCAAAATCACCGGTTGGTCCGGGCCAAAAGCGTCACCATTTGCCAGACGAAAGAGCAGGCTATATGAAATCTGCCCTGCACCGCCCGTCACAGCCACACGAATAGGGTCTTTCACCGCAACGTCTCCTTATGTCACACACCTGAGTGAGAGCATCCGCCGCGCGTGTATTTTGCTGTAAATTAGATGCTGAACGTCGATTTCGGGTTGCCACGCCGTGCTCTGATTCATGCACTTTGCCTGTAGATTATCATATAACTCGCACGAACAAAACCGACCAGCATCATCTGGTCGGCAAAAGTGGCAACAGCGCGCCGCCCTCAGGCGGTGTCCCCCGTCTGGCATCTATTCCTGTGAAATAAAGCATGTGCCCTGGCCGTCGGGACGCAGATTCGGCGGCAGATGAGAAGTATCCATCAGGCGCAACAGTTCCGCCATCCCGGTCTCACTGACTACACGAAGCTCTGTCAGCGAGGCATTGCCCGCCGGCATCCCCCCGCCCCACAGATCAAAACGCCGCAGGATTTCACGGATCGGGCCGCCATGTGTGACGATACAAACGTGTTCGCCAGCATGTGCCGCCAGAATATCCCCCAGTCCGGCCAACACCCGCGCCGCGAGCATCCGCTGGCTTTCCCCACCTGGAATGGACACATTCATCGGATCGGCCATGTAAGCCGCGTAGTTTTCCGGGTCCAGCTCGGCTACCTCACCCCGCGTCAGGCCCTGCCACGTCCCGTAGTTGATCTCGCGGAAACGTGGATCGCGCCGCACGTCCAGCCCCAACGCCGCCGCGATAGGCCCGGCAGTTTGGCGGCAGCGCAGCAAATCGCTACTGTAGAGCGCCGCAATGGGCGCAGCTTTCACCAGCGCCGCTGCCAGATAAGCCGCCTGTGCGCGTCCGATCTCACTGAGCGGCGTGGGCGCGTGACCCTGGTAGCGCCCCAGGGAATTCCATTCGGTGTGGCCGTGCCGGACCAGAGTCAGGCGCGTGTTCATGCGAGTTTGTCTGCCTCCCCTGCCGAAGCCGCCGGGATAATCTCTTCTGGGGGCAGGTGCGACGTGTCCGCCAGCATCAGCAGTTCTGCCGCCGCGCCGCCATCCGCCACTCGCAGCACTGTGCGGGACGTGTTGGCAATGCGCAGGTGGTTTTCTGGATGCAGGTGGAAATGTCTCAAAATAAGATGTACCGGCCCACCGTGTGTAACGATCAGACCGTGACCGTCCTGGCACTCGTCGAGTACGTCGGCCAGGGCAGCCAGCACACGCCAGTTGAACATGGCGTCGTTCTCTCCACCGGGCATGGGAACGTTGAGCCGGTCGGCATCACGCGCGGCGTAGTTCTCCGCATCGAACGCCTGCACTTCCTCAAAAGTCATCCCCTGCCAGAGGCCAGCATGAATTTCACGAAACCGCGCGTCATAGCGCACTTGCAGCCCCAATGCCCGCCCGATGTATTCCGCCGTCTGACGGCAGCGACTCAGATCGCTGCTGTAAACTGCTGTCACCGGGCCATCCTGCGACTGCGCCAACGCTGCTGCCAGGCGCGCCGCCTGCTGGTGTCCCGTCTCGTCCAGGGGGATCGGTGCCTGGCCCTGCCAACGGCGCAGGGCATTCCAGGAAGTCTGGCCATGCCGAACCAGAGTCAACAAGGTGCTCATGACGATTGCGCTTCTCTCTCAAACACCAATAACAGCCCTGCTATATACCGGGAGAGACAGGGCTTGTCAACCCTCAGGTAGCAGACTGAATGCTTACCGCATTTTAACGGCATAGCGAGGCGGAATGTGTTATGCTAACCATGATGTCGATACAGGGTGGAGACCCATTCATGAACAACACCCCGCTGCCCACGTCCTCACAACCGGGAGTAAATCTGCCGCCAGTCAGGACTACCACCCAGCAGAACCGACGCACGATGGTGCGCCGTGCACGCATCGAGCACCTGGCGCTGGAACTGTTGCACCTGGCCAACGCGGTGCGCCTGCCGGTTCCTGTAGATGGCCTATGGCGCTTTCCGCCATCCGATCTGTGGCCTGCGCCCGTCATCGCTCAGCAAACGATCATCATAGACCCAGACAACCCCTACCTGTCGCGTTACGTCACTGCCCGCGAGATCGCCAGGGCGCTGGGCGAAAGCGCCTGGGAAGCCAAAAAACGCTTGCTGGGCGAAGGTCCCTTGAACGATGACGAACAGCATCTGTTTGCCGTCGCGCTGCTGATGCCTACACCGCTCTTCACCAACCTATCCGAACGGCAAAAACAGCCGCACATTGTGGCATCCATCTTCCAGGTTCCGCAGTCCCTGGCCGAAACCCGCCTGCGCGACCTGGGTTATCTGAAATAATCCAAAGTTTTGAATTCGGAATTTTGAGTTGCATGAAATTCGGGATTCAAAACCCGGTGTTCGAGCGTTTAAATGCGATTGTGAGGGAGTTGTGCCTGTTTCTGTGCCCGAACCCCAGTTGGTCGGCGACGCGCTGGAAGCTGGCCTAATCGAGACAGAATTCGGTATAGTGCTGGCGTTCGGCGCACTACCGCCCAACCTGCCGCCGGAATACGTGCGGCGGCCTGCCGGACCGCTGATAGTCCGCTATGCCTGGGCCTATCTGTACCGGGATGACCTGATCGTGCCCGGCCTGATCGCCACCGAATACGGCGGGATGCTGGTCGGGCGCGAAGGATGGGATTTCGCTCTCAAACACAGCAATCTGCACCCCCGCGCAGACGCCATCGGGCTGCGTTCAGATGGCAAACGCGATCAGGTGATGTTGCGCGAACTGGATTTCGGCCAGCCAGTGGCCGTGCTGGTGTACGAATCGGCGGAGGCTGCCCTGCCCCTGGCCCGTGTGACGGCCTGCTGGATCGGCCCCGGCGCGCCCCCCCTGCCCGATCTGCTGGCAGCCCATCTGCCCCGCCTGGACTGGCCGGCGAATGGACTGTAATCTCTTTACGAAAGAGCCAAAACATGTCCGACATTTCCGATTTCGCCGACGCGCGCGCTGAAAAGACGACCGCTACCGAAGATCTGCCGGAAAATCACCGTTCCGGCTACGTTGCCGTGATCGGGCGGCCCAACGTCGGCAAATCCACGCTGATCAACGCCCTGCTGGGGCAGAAAATCGCCATCGTCTCGCCCAGGCCACAAACCACCCGCGTGCGGCAGTTGGGCATCCTGACGCGCGACGATGCCCAGGCGGTGTTCATGGACACCCCCGGCCTGCACAAACCGCGCCACCCACTGGGGGAATTCATGGTCCAGGTGGCGGAAGAAGCCCTGGCCGATTCTGACCTGATTCTATTCGTGGTAGACGTGAGCAATCCACCGGAACCGGGCGACCGGATGATTACCGAGCGGATCGCCGCCGTCGCACCGGAAAAGCCCGTCATCCTGGCCCTGAACAAGATCGACCTCACACCGCCGGAAAAGCTCCAGGCGCACGTGAACACCTACCTGGACCTGGTCCAACCGACAGACTGGGTCGCCCTGAGCGCGCTGCATGCGCGTGGCGTGGACGATCTCCGTGAACGGCTGATCAGGCAGCTCCCGTTTGGCCCCCGTTATTTTCCACCAGATGAAGTGAGCGACCTGCACTTGCGCAACATCGCCGCCGAACTGATCCGCGAACAGGTGCTTCTGCACACGCGCGATGAAGTGCCCCATGCTGTCGCCGTTGAAGTCGAGGAATACACGGAACGCGAAGACGGCCTGCACGCGATCACCGCAACAATCTACGTCGAGCGCGACTCGCAGAAAGGCATCATCATCGGCAAGGGTGGCCAGATGCTCAAGCGCATCGGTTCGGCGGCCCGTGCGGAGATCGAGGCGCTGGTCGAGACGCGTGTCTTTCTGCAACTGTGGGTCAAGGTCTTGCCAAACTGGCGGCAAGACGAAGCCATGTTGCGCCGCCTGGGCTACCGCGTCAACCGCTGAACGGCCCTACACTTGTGTTTTTCCGCACCGGGCGTATAATGTATCCAGGAAAAGAACATATTTTCTAACACCGGGTAGCATGAAGCAAGTACAAATAGACCGTATCAATGCGATAGGTGTTGTGTTATTCTAGAAGAAGTGTAAGGGCTAGTCTCACAGGTTGTGCGCCATGCAGAACATCCAGCTTGAGGAACGTCAGCGCGCCGTGCTGCTTGACCGGCTGTACCGGCGCATCAGTGCCCTCGACGACGACAGTCTGGTCGAACTGGATCGGTTAACCGTCGCGGACATTTACAACGACACCTCGGAGAAAACCAAGCGTGGGCTGGACCGTCGCAAGTTTCTCGCTACCCTGCTGCTCGGCAGCGCGGCTGTGGTCGCGGGGGGCGGCATGGCGGCGCTGTTGAGCCAAACCGTCGGCGCAGGACAGGTAACCTTCTCCGAGATGTTGGAAAACGCCCCCAATTCCGCCCCGCCGATCCCGACGGCGGGTCTGCCGCCTGAACTACGGATACAGATCGAGGCGCTACAGGCGCAGCTTGCCGAAGCCCAGTCCGAACGGCTGGCGCTGCGTGCCCAACTGGACGCGGCACAGGCCGAAATCGGTCGGCTGGCCGGGGAGCGCGACACACTGTCTGTCAATCAGGAAATGCTCTCCGCCGAGGCAGAACAGGCGCGCGCCGAGGCCGACCGGCTTGGGCAGGTGGTAAGCCTGTACGAGCAAATGGACGCCGTCGGGTTGGATAACGCCGTCGCCGCCGGGATGGGACCGATGGGCATGATGTTGATGGGCCTGCAAGGGGGTCGCCTGCTGCTGGAAAGCGGCGTCCAGGAGGCCGCGCGCCTGCTGGCAACCGTCGAGGTGCAGTCCCCGGCCATCGCCAACGGCCTGTTGTGGCTAGAAAATCAGGTCGCTGCCCTGTCGCTGCTGCTGCAGCAGTTGGAAAACGCCTTGCGCGACGTACTCAGCCCGGTTGAGCCGATTACGACCCAGATCGGCAACTTCATCGGCCAGATCATCGACATGCTGCCGTTCGGCGTCGGGCAGCACATCCGTGCTGGGCTGGAAGCCATCGGCCTGATTCTGACGCACATCCCCGAACTGGTAGCCAGCATCAACCCGGTATTCCTCACGCCGCTGCGACAGTGGGTCAGTCCTGACGGTGACAAGGGTCTCGTGCCGGAAGTGGTACGCCCGATCAGCGCCAACCTGGTCAATCCGGCGCAACAGGTCGTGGATAGCGCCAGTGCGCTCGAAACCACGTACAACGACCAGCTCAAAACGCCAGTGGAACAGGCATTGGCCACCCGCGCCCAGATTCGCAGCATGATTGCGAACCTGACGAGCCTTTCATAGAACCCCCGACACGCTTCCGCCGGTTCGACAACAGGACGCGAGCATACTTCAGGGTTTCAGTAGCAACACGGTTCACTGCCGAATCGCAAAGGATGCCGGGAATCATTGGGGCATCCTTTGCATTCTTTGCGATAAAAAAGATGCATTCAACGCTTTTGCGCTTTGCTGCCCCCTGCGCCGGATTCCCCGGTCAACACAGCCCGCCCGGCCTCAACGTCTCGCCCGATCTGGGCCACCAGCGCCTCGACGCCGTCAAAACGCCGTTCCTCGCGTAGGCGTTCCACGAACTCCAATGTCAACGTCTGCCCATAAATATCGCGGTCGAAGTCCAGCAGGTGCGCCTCAATAGTCAGCCGTGCACCGGAGAACGTAGGCCGCACGCCGAGGTTGGTCACGGCCATGTGGCGCTCCTCGCCGAGCACCGCCCAGCAGGCATAAACGCCGTAGGCAGGCAGCACACCCTCCTCCCATACCTCAATATTGGCCGTTGGAAAGCCGATGGTCCGCCCCCGGTGATCGCCGTGTACAACCGATCCCGACAGCGCATAGGCGCGGCCCAGCCAGGCTCCGGCCTGGGCCACATCGCCGCGCTGGAGCGCCTCACGGATGCGGCTACTGCTGATGGCCTGCCCGCCGTCCTCCAGCATCAGGCTGACGACTTCGCCGAGCCCGCTGCCGTCGACAGCCTCGCGAG
>CAZGXI010000010.1:80596-122556 GCA_964529715.1 uncultured Anaerolineae bacterium
TCAGGCTGACGACTTCGACCGTAAACCCCTTTTGTGCGCCCTGTTCACGCAGAAAGGCGACATTGCCCTCGCGCCGGTATCCCATTGCAAAGTCCGCGCCCACCCACAGCGCACTCAGGTTGAGGCGCGCACACAACAAATCCACAAAATCCGCCGCACGGATGCGTCGCACCTCCTCGTCAAAGGGATGGGTGATCACCACGTCAACACCCAGGTCGCCTAACAGCGCGGCGCGCTCTTGCGGAGCAGTAAGGTAGTAACGCCCGGTCTGCCCACGAATGACCACATCAGGATGGGGATAAAAGGTGAGCACAACGCTCGTCCGTCCACTTGCCCGCGCCTGGCGCACCAGCCGCCCGATCAGGTCCTGGTGGCCCCGGTGCACACCATCAAACATACCGATAGTCACAATGGAGGGCGAAGACAACTGCACAGCGTTGAGGTTATCGATGTGACTGACCAAGAAGCCTTCTCCATGTTCTGAGAGCGTGTTTAAAAACCTACGCATCAGCCAGAGATGGCGTTGGGTAACGGTTGTGGTCCTCACCCCACCCCCTTTCCCTCAGGGCGAGGGGCTTGAGAAGCCCGTGCTGCCCCCTCTCCATGAGGGAGAGGAGGCAGGGGGTGAGGGCCGTCGGAGCACCCTGTCCATGTGGCAGGTTTTTAAACACTTTCTGAGAGCTAAACGGCACTCACCTTACCGCACCGGGCAGCAGGAAACAAGAGGGCATCATTAAAATAGTCGGAATACGGCAGGTTCTAGAGGAACGCCGGCGCCTCAAGTCCCCGGCTACACAAGAAAAGTCCGCTGAAGCGGACTGAAAACAGGTCTAGCATGGGGCTTCTAAGGTCTATTCCAGTGGATTTTACCCCCTAGCCAGGGAATGCATTCCCTGGCGAATGTGCAAGAATTCATCACACGCTCTATCTAGAGGAAAGCATTACTCACCTGCGCCGACAAACACCTTGATGGGTCGCCACTGGCCATCCTTTGCCTCCAGGATCGCCAGCAGCGCCCCCCTAGAATCGCAGGCGCGGTATTCCCCGACGGCATCCGATGGTGCAGGAATGGCACCGCCGTGCCGGACTCGCCCGGCCTGATCCTCGTCGAGCGTCACAGCGGGCAGCTCGCTCAGGGCCAGATCAGGGGCGAGCAAATAATTGCGCCAGGAGCCATCCTGCATGGCGGCCCGAAGTGCGTCGAGCGGCACGGCGTCCTCAATTCGGAACGACCCGCTGGCAAGGCGAACCAACGCCGCCAAATGCGCGCCGACGCCCAACGCCTCGCCCAGATCGCGCGCCAGGCTGCGGATATACGTCCCCGGTGAACAGTCCACGTCCAGCGTCAGGAATGGCAGGTCACATTCGAGCAGGTCCAGGCGGTAAATCGCCACCACGCGCGGCGCGACGTCCACCGGCTGCCCGGCGCGGGCCAGGTCGTACAGCTTACGCCCACCCTGCTTGATCGCGCTATAGGCAGGCGGAAGCTGGTTGATTTCACCGCGAAAGGCCGCCAGCGCCGTCTCCACCTGCGCCTGCGTCAGGTGATCCACCGGACGTTCTGCAATGACCCGGCCTGCGGCGTCGTCGGTATCGGTCGCCACTCCCAGCCGGACGCGCGCCCGATAGCGTTTGGGCGAGCGCATGACGTACTCACTCAGGCGCGTGGCCCCTCCCAGGCACAAGACAAGCACACCCCCTGCCAAAGGGTCCAGCGTGCCGGCGTGCCCCACCCGGCGAACACCCGTCTCACGCCGCACCAACGCCACGATGTCATGGCTAGTCGGACCGGATGGCTTGTTGACATTCAGCAGGCCGAAGACTGCTTCAGGAGGCAATGCGCTTTTCCTGCCGGACCGCCCGGCGAAGCTGCCTGAGCGTCTGATCCACCACGACGTCGAGCGGGCCGTTGACCGTCGCGCCGGAGGCCAGGGCATGTCCCCCACCGCCGAGCGCCAGCGCCACACCGGACACATCGTAACCGGGCATGGCGCGCAGCCCGACTTCTACCCGGCCATCGTCCAATTCGCGGAAGACGGCAGCCACGTTCGCGTCATCAACGGAGATCAACAGGCTCACCAGCCCGCCGTCGCTGCCGTTCTTCAATTGGGCCGCCTGCCGCGTGGCACGGTCGATAACGGCCCAGATAATGCCTTTTTCCAGTCTCACCGAAGGCATCACTGCCGCCCACAGCCGCAGGTCGGCATAAGATTTTCGTCCGACAGTGCGACGGGTGATCTCGTTCAGGGGTGCACCACTCTCCATAAGCTGCTGCGCTTTGCCGAGTACTTTCGCCGTCACATTGTCGGTCCGAAAACAGAGCGTGTCCGTGACGATCCCGGTCAGCAGACAGGTCGCAATCGACACATCAAGCGACACCTTCAGGTGCGGCAGCCAGTCGAAGATAATCTCAGCACTGGCGACCGCGCCTGTATCGACCAGATTAACCTGGCCGAAGAACGTGTTGGTGATGTGGTGATCGACATTAATCAGTGGCGCGCCATCCGCAATAGCCGCTGCGCCCACCTTGCCCATGCGCATCTGGTCGCCGCAGTCCACTGCGATCACCAGGTCCGGCGAAACGCCGGGAAGCGCCGTCTGCACACCGTCTGCGCCAGGCAGAAAACGTAGGTCGAACGGCACGCCGTCGTCAGCAGCAACTGCAACCCGTTTTTCCAGACGGCGCAACGCCCAGGCCAGTCCCAACAACGAACCGATAGCGTCGCCATCGGGGCCGAGATGAGTCACGACGACAATGTCATGCGCTGCCGCCAACAGCCGGGCCGCGCTATCCCAGTCCAGCATCGCCGTCACCATCCTCTTCATCTGGCGGGGGAACCTCTAGGGCGTCGAGCAGACGGTTGATGCGCTCGCCGTGCTCCAAGTTAAAATCCCAGTGAAAGCCCAGGTCTGGGGCCTGGCGCAAACGCACCCGCGCCGCCACTTCACGCCGCAGAAAGCCCTTGGCGCTGCTCAGGCCCGCCAACACTTCTACACGGCGGGTTTCGTCGCCCAGGGCATTCACATAGATGTCGGCGTACTGAATTTCGCGGTCCAGCGTGACCCGCGTCACGGTGACATCGTGCAATCGCGGGTCGCGCACTTCAGAAAACAGTAGCTCGCTGAGGATTTCGCGGATGCGCTCAGCCATACGTTCCTGTTTGAGAGTCATCGCCTGCGCCCTAGTTCACCCGCTCCCGCACAAAGAATTCAATCACATCGCCTTCATGGAAATCGTTGAATCCATCCAGGGAAACGCCGCACTCAAAACCGGTGCGCACTTCGCGCACGTCTTCCTCAAAGCGTTTGAGCGAACTGATGCCGCCGGAGAATAAAACCTGTCCTTCACGCTTGACGCGGGCTTTGGCATTACGCCGGGCTTCACCCTCGCGGATGTAGCAGCCGGCGATGTTGCCGACTTTGGGAATTTTGAAGACCTGACGCACTTCTGCGGTGCCGATAACCACATCGGCGTAGACTGGCTCCAGCAGGCCCTTAAGCGCCTTTTCCACATCTTCCAGCAGGTTGTAGATGATGTTGTACAGGCGCACATCGACGCCGTAATTCTCGATCATCAACCGCGCCGCCGAATCTATCTGCACGTTGAACCCCAGAATAATGGCGTTCGACGCGCTGGCAAGCATCACGTCGTTTTTGTTGATGTTACCGACCTCGGCGTGCAGGATGTCGATACCCAGGCCCTCTTTGCCCAGATCATTGAGCGAGTTGATAATCGGCTCCAGTGATCCCTGCACATCAACCTTGAGAATCAGGGTCAGTTGTTTGGCCTTCCCCTGCTGGAACTGCGCAAAGAAATCCTCCAGCGAGGTGACACGCGGCGCGCGCTGCGTTGCCCTGGCCTCCGCCTGCGCTTTGCGCTCCTCGACGATGGCCTTGGCGCGACGATCACTTTCGACCGCCTCAAACACGTCGCCGGGGGCAGGCGCCTCGTTCAACCCGATCACCGACACGGGCTGCGAAGGTCCTGCTTTTTTCACTGGCTTGCCGTACTCATCGAACATGGCACGGATGCGCCCATAGCTGGTTCCGGCCACCACAATGTCGGTCGCCTTAAGTGTGCCATTTTGCACCAACAGCGTGGCGACCGCGCCCTTGCTGCGATCCATGCGGCCTTCCAGCACGGTCCCTGCTGCTGGGGCATCCGGGTTAGCGACGATGCGCAAATCGTCGGCTACCAGCAGGATCGCTTCCAACAGGTCCTGCAAGCCGGTCTTCTGGCGAGCAGACACCGGCACGATCATCGTGTCGCCGTCCCACTCGTCAGAGACGAGGCCAATCTCGGCCAGTTCCTGTTTGACGCGGTCCGGGTTGGCGTTGGGTTTGTCGATTTTGTTGAGCGCCACCACGACCGGCACATGTGCCGCGCGCGCGTGTGAAAGCGCCTCACGGGTCGTCGGCATTACCCCATCGTCGGCGGCGACCACCAGCACGGCGATGTCTGCGCCCTGTGCGCCACGCGCCCGCATGGCAGTAAACGCCTCGTGACCGGGGGTATCCAGAAAGGTGATCTTGCGCCCGGCGTGCGTGACCTGATACGCGCCGATGTGCTGCGTGATGCCGCCGGCTTCACTGTCTGTCACATGGCTGCGACGGATGGCGTCCAGAAGTGAGGTTTTTCCGTGATCAACATGACCGAGGATGGTAACTACAGGGGGGCGCGGTTTGAGCGTTTCTGCCGCCTGGCCGTCATATAAATGACGCCACTGCGGCATCGTTTCGTCCGCGGCTTCTTTCTCCTCCACCCGGATGGGTTGGGCCGCGTAGCCCATCTCTTCCACCACGATGGCGGCGGTGTCATAATCAATCTGCTGGTTGATAGAAGCCATGATCCCATTCTTGATGAGTTCTTTCATCACATCAATCGGGCTGACTCCGATCAACTCAGCCAGTTGCCGGACTGTTACGAAGTCGGGGACTTCGACAATCTGTTTTTCTTTAGCCATAAGCACCTCCATGCCTTCTGTCTCAGGCAATGGATGGCTGGCTCACCGCGAGGGGTCTACATCATGGCACACCTCACAGGTTGCTGAATCGCAGGCCAACATCCATTCCCGATCATCAAAATCACAAAATAACGTCTATGTAGCCGACCGGGCAGCGCGCAGGCGTTCCCGGTCGGTCGCCGTCAAGGTCGAGCGCAGCGCCTTATCTAGAATATCCGTCGCCAATGCCTGCTCCCAGCAAGAAGCCTGATCACACAGGTAAGCGCCCCGCCCGTTGCGCTTGCCGGTCGGATCGATGATCAGCCCTTCGTCTGGCGTATTCACCAGCCGGATCAGGCGACGCTTATCCGCCGTCTGGCGACACACCACGCAGGTTCGCTGCGGAATATGTTTCTGGCGGGGCAGTTTCCTGGCTGCCATCAGATGCCCTCGTCGTCATCCCAAAATTCGCGTTTGCGGCTACCCTTACGCTTACGGCGGACCACCACTTCGTCCAGGTCTTCATCGTAGACCAACTGGCGGCGACGCTGCTTGGATTTCTTCTTGCGCTGTCCTTCCACCCGTTCCCCGCCTTCTTCCTCAGGCTCCGGTGATAAGACAACCGCCGCTTTCGGTGGCACAGGCTTGGGCGCCGCAGGTTTGAGGGGCTGTGGTCTGGGTGGAGGCGGCGGCGTCACAACAGGCGCAGGCGGCGGCTCTGGCTCAATGATCGCAGGCGGCGCTTCCTCGATCTCCTCAACGACCTCAGGCGCTTCGGCAGGCGCAACTTCTTCGACGACAGGTGCAACTGCCGCCGCCGCTTCTGCTGCAACGGCGACAGGCTCCGGTTCGGGCGCAGGCACAGCCTCCTCAATAACAACAGGGGCAGGTTCCGGCAATTCAAAGGTTTCCAAAACGGCCTTGACCTGGGTCAAGGTGTCCTTCGGCATATCCTGGAAAACCTGCGCAACCTGGTCTTCATCCACCTGCAAGCGCGACATCAACTCGCCCACTGTCCCAAAGCGGCTCAGCGGCTCTAAAATTGCTTCTGGCAATGGCAGCGCCGTCACCGGCACTTCAAACGCGCGCGGTGGGAAACTCTGGCGAGCCACCTGCAAACGCGCCTGGCGCTTCTGCCGGACCGTCTTGCGGCTCTCCAGCAAGGCCTGTTCAGCCAGCTTGACATACTGGATCAACGTCTGGAATTCTTCCGGCATCACCGGACGGCCCGCTTCGCGCTTACTCAAGATACGCCGCACTTCCGCGACCAGTTCCGCCTGCGCCGTGTGCATCGCCGCCAGATCGGGCGAATCTTCCACCGCGAGGGCGGTTATCGCTGCCTCGGTCACACTCTTGATGTCGATACGCCAGCCGGTGAGCTTGGCAGCCAGGCGGGCGTTCTGGCCCTCGCGTCCGATTGCCAGCGAAAGCTGGTCGTCTGGCACAATCACCGTCGCCGTGCCAATACTGCCACGCCCGCTGTCGGGGTCCTCGTCCAGATAAACGCCGCTCACGCGCGCCGGGCTAAGCGCCTTGGTGATAAAAACCGCCGGCTCAGGACTCCACTCGATGACGTCGATCTTCTCGTCGTTGAGTTCGCGGACAATGTTTTGAATACGGATGCCGCGCATTCCCACACAGGCTCCGACCGGATCGACGCCGTCCTGAAGTGCCGCGACGGCCACTTTGGAGCGATACCCCGCCTCGCGGGCGATATTCTTGATCTCCACCTGGCCGTTATAAATTTCCGGCACTTCGTATTCCAGCAGGCGGCGCAGCATGTTGCGGTGGCTGCGACTGACAATGATCTGTGGCCCCCGGCTGCTCTTCTTGACGGCCAACACGTAGGCGCGCACCTTTTCGTGCGGTTTGTAACGCTCGCCGGGCATCATCTGTTCGCGCGGCAGCAGGGCTTCGGTCCGGCCCAGACTGAGTGTGACTCCCTGCGCTGAGACGCTCTGCACCGTACCGGAAAGCAGATCGCCTTCCCGCTCGATGTATTCCTCATACAGGGCCTCACGCTCGGCCTCGCGGATCTTCTGCAAGATGACCTGCTTGGCCGTCTGAGCGGCGATGCGCCCGAAGTTGCGCGTCGTATCGGAGACGGGGACCATCACCGTCATCCCCAACGTGGCTTCAGGCTCCAGGGTACGCGCGACATCCAGCCGGACTTCGGTCCGTTCGTCGTGGACATCATCCACGACCTCTTTTTCGACCAGAATCGTTGGCTGTCCGGTCAGCGGGTCGATTCGGGCTTCGACCCGCTGGGCAGAACTGACGCTCACGTCGCGGCGATAGGCCGAAACGAGCGCCGAGGTCAGCGCCTCCATGACCACTTCGCGCGGCAAAGCCCGCGTTTCCAGAATTTCGTTAAAAGCCAGGGCAAACTCGCTCTTCATTCGCCGTACTTCTCCGCCTTCAACTCGCGGCGAGGTCAAGTCAAGCCGAGATATTCTTGCGATCCAATCGCTGATACAAGAAGAAAAGTGGGGGCCGCCCACTTTTCAGAAAGGTACTGCTCCGACGCTTTTAGTATAGCATGGGGTTTAGAAGTTCGCAAGAGGCAGCGAACCATATCTGTTTTATCTGCTTTTACGCCCCATCTTGCGCGCCATCCCGCACCAACCGAACCACCTCTGCGACCACATTTGCCAGCGGGAGATCAACCCGCTCTCCGGCACACCGCCACTTCGCTTCGACCGTGCCTCGATCCAGGCCACGCGCACTGACCGTCAGCCGCAGCGGGATGCCGATCAAGTCGGCATCGGCAAACTTAATGCCGGCATGTTCGGACCGGTCGTCCAACAACACATCCAGCCCGGCCTGGCGCAAATCGGCGTAAAGCGCCCTACCCTGTTCGTGCGGCTGATCTTCTTTACCCAACGTGACGATGTGTACATCGAACGGAGCAACGGCACGCGGCCAGCAGATGCCGTTCTCGTCATGGTGTGTCTCGATGATTGCCGCCACCAGGCGATCCAGGCCGATGCCGTAACTGCCCATGATGACCGGTCGAGTCTGTCCCTGCTCGTCCAGGTAGGTGACGTGCATCGGCTCGCTGTAGCGCGTCCCTAGCTTGAAGCAATGGCCGAGTTCAATAGCCCGCTCAATGTGCAGGCTCCCCGCGCCGCAGCGCCCGCAGGTCGCTCCGTCGAAGGCTTCGGCAATATCAGCCATCAGGGTAGCCTGGAAGTCGCGCGGGTAGTTGACGCCGGTCAGGTGATAGCCTATGTCGTTCGCCCCGGCGACGAAGTTCGCGCCGTTTTCCACCGAGCGATCCACGATCACGGTTACACCAGACGGGTCGCCCTGCGCCCGCACGTGCAGTCCTGACGGCGAGGCATAGCCCGGCACAGCCCCTACCGCACGAATTTCATCTTCTGTCGCGGCGCGCAGTTCACCGCCGCCGAGCGCATTTGCCAGCTTGACCTCATTCACTTCCAGGTCGCCCCGGATGACCACAAAGACAAATTCCGCGTCGTCCCGCACGAAAAACACTGCCTTAAGTGTTTGCGTCGTCGGCACACCCAGGAAGTCTGCCACCTGCTGGATCGTCTGGCAATCCGGCGTCGCCACCTTGCGCGCCGGTTCCGGCGCTCCGCGCGGCCCAGCCGGCGGGATAAAAGCTGCCGCTTCGACGTTGGCCGTGTAGCCGCAGTGATCGCAGCGGGCAAACAGCGCCTCGCCCTGCGGGTGGATCAGCAAAAACTCATGGCTGGCCCCGCCGCCCATCGCCCCGGAGTCGGCCTCCACCGCCTGCACCGGCACGCCCACGCGCTCGAACACGCGGTGGTAGGCTACCAGCATCTTCGGGTAGAAAGCATCCAGGTCGGCGGCGGTGCGGTCCAGACTGTAGGCGTCCTTCATGGTGAACTCGCGCAATCGGATCAACCCACCACGCGGACGGGCCGTGTCACGGTATTTGGTGCGAATCTGGTAGATCAGAGCCGGTAGATCGCGGTAGCTTTCCACCTCACGCGCAGCCAGAAAAGCCACTACATCCTCGTGAGTCGCGCCCAGAGCCAGGTCGCGCCCGTCGCGGTTGCACAGCCGCAACAGTTCCGGCCCAAAGCTGTCCCAGCGCCCGCTCTGCTGCCAAATTTCCGCCGGGTTCACCAGCGGCAGAGCCACTTCCTGCGCGCCGAGGGCGTCCATCTCCTCGCGCAAGATGGCGGCGACTTTCTGCATCACGCGCCAGCCCAGCGGTAGCCAGGCGTACACGCCCGCCGTCAGGGGACGGACCAGCCCGGCCCGCAGGGCCAGTCGATGGCTGACCAATTCGGCATCCGCCGGGGCGTCGCGCAGGGTACGGCCAAACAACTGTTGAAAGCGCATCGTCAAAGCCTCCTTAAGCGATCAGCAATCAGCCCTCAGCCATCAATCCTATTTAGAAGGGTAGAATTTGCCGCCATCCGCAAAGCTGCCCTACCACCAACTACCCAACCGATTGCTGAATGCTGACGGCTGACCGCTAAAAACAAAAAACCGGCGTCAGGAAATCCTGAACGCCGGTCGTATGGCCCAGTTGCCCACGCAGCGTCAAGCAGTCCTTCCTGACGGAGGATCGCTATGTCGGCTGCTAGGCATGGGGACCCGCATCATCGTGTTCATGGTTTTGATGATAGCAGAATTCCTTCGCAGACACAATAGACATGTTCATTTTTCTTTGCTCTCACCCCGTTTGACACCGGCCAGCGCGCGCGCTATAAGATTCGGCTCGCCTTCGCGCTTCTCCCGGAGACTCGCTCATGTCGGTTCAAATCTCGCCCCACCGGCGCGCCGCGCTCCAGGCACTGCTGGTCACGTTTTTGTGGTCCACATCCTGGGTGCTGATCAAGATCGGGCTGGCGGACATCCCTTCGCTGACCTTTGCCGGGCTGCGCTACGCGGTGGCTTTCCTGTGCCTGCTGCCGTTTGCCCTGCGCCCGGTCAACCGCGCAGCCATACGCGACCTATCCCGGCGGCAGTGGTTCGACCTGATCGTGCTGGGCCTGCTCTTTTACACCGTCACGCAAGGCGCACAGTACGTGGGCCTCGAATACCTGCCTGCTGCCCCCGCCAGTCTGATCCTCAACTGCACGACCATCGTCGTGGCGCTGGCCGGGATCGCTCTGCTGCGCGAACGTCCGACCGCCCTTCAGTGGATCGGCGTCGCCCTCAACCTGATCGGCATTCTGATCTACTTCTACCCGGTCGTCCTGCCCGGCGATCAGCTTTTCGGCCTCCTGGTGGTGACGGTGGGAATGCTTGCCAACGCGGCATCGTCGCTGTTGGGACGCTCCATAAACCGCGCGAGCAGCCTTTCACCGTTGGTCGTGACGGTTGTCAGCATGGGAATCGGGGCAGCAGTGATGCTGATTGCCGGAATCGCCGTGCAGGGGCTGCCGCCGCTCACACTCACGCACTGGCTGATCATTGGCTGGCTGGCGGCGGTAAACACAGCCTTTGGCTTTACCCTGTGGAATCTCACCCTGCGCATTCTCCCGGCGATGGAATCGAGCATCATCAACAGCACCATGCTGATCCAGATCGCGGTGCTGGCCTGGGTCTTCTTGGGCGAAGCATTGACGCCGCAGGAGATCGCCGGGTTGATCCTGGCTGGACTGGGCACGCTGATCGTCCAACTGCGCCGGACGGCATAGCAGGATACAATCGTCCACATGCCGATTCACTTCTCGCATCCCCGCACCAGAGAAATCGTCACCGCCAACCTGCAACCGACGATCACGGTGATCTCGCCGCGCTACGCCGAAAGCTACAGCTTTGACCGCGCCGGGCGGTTGCTGAGCTTGTTCGTCGATGGGCGCAGCATCCAGCGCACCCTGGATCATCGCCTGTTGGTTCGTCAGAAAGATGCAGATGCGCGCAGGGTCGAACTCTCCCCGGACGAGCGCGACGCACTCCTGGCGCGTGTTTTCACCACGTTGCATGATCTGGCGAATTCGCTTCCCCAGGCCAGACTCACGCCGTCAGATGCGGCGGCCCTTGCTGCCGAACTGCACAACATCCTGGCGATGGGACCAGAGGCGCTGGCGGCAGACGGAGAAGCCTATCGACGGCTGTACCTGCCGGTGAGCATCCTGCCGCCGGACCAATATATGGCGCTGGTCGTCCAGGCGACCGAGGGTTGCTCGTGGAACCGCTGCACTTTCTGCGGGCTGTACCGGGACCGTCGATTTCGCATTCGCAGCGTGGAAGAGTTCCGGGCACACTGCCGCGCCGTGCGGGACTTCTTCGGCGCAGGGATCGGGCTACGGCGGGGCATCTTCCTGGCGGATGCCAACGCCCTGATCACTCCCCAGGAACGGCTACTGGCGCTGGTCCGCACGGTGCAGGAGGTGTTTGGTGAGCCGGGCCGCCCACGCCCGCTGTACTCGTTCGTCACGGCCTTCGATGTGGAACGCAAATCACAGGGCGACTGGGCCGCCCTGCGCGACCTGGGCCTGCGCCGCGTGTACGTCGGGCTGGAAAGCGGTGATGATGAGCTATTGCGCTTCGTCAACAAGCCGGGCACGACAGCGGACGCGATCCAGGCCGTGCGTGATCTCAAGGCGGCAGGCATCTCCGTCGGGGTGATCGCCATGATCGGACTGGGCGGGGATCGCTTCGCCGCGCAGCACACCGCCAACACCGTCGCCGCGATCCGCGTCATGCCGCTGGATCGGACCGACGTAATCTACCTCTCGCCTTACACCCCGGCCCCGCTGACGCCCTACCCGGCTCAGGCCGAGGCGGCGGGCATCCGACCACTGACGGCGCAACAGATCAGGGCGCAGACGCAGGCCGTTCGGGATGCACTGCGCGCGCACTTCCCACAGACCCGCATCGCGCCCTATTATGTCGAGGGGTTTGCGCTCTGACCGTTACCCGGCGGGCGTCAGCGCGTCGATGACCGGCAGGTACACCTGCTCGTAAAGCTCCATCCGGTCGTCAGCGTTCGGGGATTGCAGCAGGATGATGTAAACCATCCCGCCACTTTCCGCCAGAGCCAGATCGAGCTGCAAGGCCTGCACTTCCAGTTCATAGAGCTGCCAGGTCAGGCCATTGGCTTCGCGGCTGCTCACACTGGCCGGGATTTCCATCCCCAACTGGCTGCCCAGCAGCCGCACCGCGTCGTCCACGCCACCGGGCATCGCCTGCTCGATCAGGACCGTCGTCCCCAGTGCATCGCCCCGGTAGACGCCCGGCGCGATCTCTTCCCAGCCGTCCGGCACCAGGCCGCTGAAACCGAACATCTCGCTCGTGAACGGCGACAGAGTCAGCCCGCCTTCTTGCGGCAGCGCGAAGGTCGGGCCGGTCATCTCGTCCAGACAGGCAGCGTCCGGCGCGGACATGGGGTCATTCAGAAAAGCCTGGGAGATGCTGCGGGCGCACGCGCTGGCGAGATTAACGCTGTGCCCCAGGCCGGGAAACTCGAAGAAATAGCTGTTACTCAACGCCTCCGCTACCTGACGCCCATATTCCGGCGGCGTCACCGGGTCGAACTCGCCGGAAAGCACCAGCGTCGGGACATCGCTGACAACCGGCTCTTTGACCGACGGATCGGCCTCTTGCACCGGCCAATTCTCACAGACGGCGAAAGCACTGTATTCGATGATCTGCTCCGGGTCGGCGGCGCCGCGCAACTGCGGCGGCAGCGCCATGATCTGCTCCAACAGGTCCGCTGGCGTGCGCCCGATCAGGTCTTCAGTGCAGAAAACCGAGTATTCCATACCCCGACTGAGTCCGTTCAGTGCCACCAGGAACGTACCGCCCAACTGGGTCATCAGGTCGTAATTGCCATCTCGCAGGTCGTAGATCGTCTGGGGCATCAGCGGGATGACGGGCGTCTGGTAGAGAAAGAATGCCAGGTAGGACGTCACCGCGTCGCCGGTGAGCAGGGCCGGGTGCGTTTCACCCGTCAACGGATTGGTCAGTGTAACGGCCACCGGATCAGCGTTCAGGCGGTCGATCACCTCGAACAGCACGCCGCGCAGGTCAGGGTAAGCCGCGTTGCAGGCTTCGTCGGCGGCGCAGGCGTCGATCAGGCGCATCAGGGCATTCGAGACGGTGGTATAGCCATCGACGAACAGGCTGCCTGACAACGGCAGCACCGAGTCGATGATCGCGCTGCGGACGGCTTCGGGATGGTCGCGCAGGGTCGCCTGAGCCAGCATCGAGCCGTAGGAGATGCCCAGCAGGTTGACCTGATCGTAGCCGAGCGCGATACGGATGTCATTCACGTCAGCGGCGTTCTGCGTGGTGTTGAACGCCGACAGGTTGTAGCCCTCTGCCACCAGACGGTCACGGCAGGCCATCGTGGCCTGGAACTGTTCTTCAAGCGCCGCGTCAGGATCGGCGTTGTTCAGCAGTTCGAGCGCCGCCGCTTCCCATTCCGGGCATTCCAGCGCCGGCTCAGAAAAACCCACCCCCCGTTGATCAAATACAATAAAGTCCCGCTCCGGCGACAACACTCCCAACAGCGAGGCGAGGGTAACGGCATTCATAATCGCTTTCTCGCCAGGACCGCCGGCCAGCATCATCAGCGGATCGGGCAGCCGATCTTCAACCGAACTGCGGAACACGGCAACAGCCAGGCGGACCGTCGCGTCGTTGGCCGGATCGCTGCGATCCTCCGGCACAACGACATAGCCACACTCGACAGTTAAGCCTTCTGGCACATTGAACCAGCAGTCAGTCGGCTCGAAGCGGGGTAAAGCATCTTCCTGCGCGTGAACGGCGGCGGGCGCGGGAGCAACCCCGACAAACACCAGGCCGATGATCAGGCTGATCAACAGGGCCAAACGAACGCAGCGTTGGCACATAGACATGGCTTTGCTCTCCTTATCTTGAAGCCGAGTCAGAACACAGCATAACCTGCTTATATTTCAGCAGCCTTTTTATCTACGGTCTCTTTCGCCAAAAGTTGTGCCCCCGATAGACTACACCACGAACAGCGACCGTAGATGAAAAAGCCCCCCGTACTAAATCACCGGGAGGCAAAATCCACTCGGACCGGCAGGATATTGGACGACTGCCCTCAAGGCATTAACCGGCAGATGCGGGAGTCATTTCCTCGGTTGGCTCAATAGTCGGTTCGACCGTCGGCTCTGCCGTCGCTTCATCGGTCGGCAGCGCGGTGACTTCCTCGGTTGCTTCTTCAGTCAGAACGGCGGTCGGTTCTTCCGTCGATTCGTCAGTCGGCAGCACCGTGACCTCTTCCGTTGCCTCGACCGGCTGCGGCGGCAAGACCGCGATCTCGTCCCAGGGTTCAAAGCGCAAGATGCGCGACGCACCTGCGTCGGCGACAAATACACGCCCCAATGCATCGATGGCGATGCCGGCGGCGATATTGATCTGCGTCGTGTTAAGCTGTTCTTCACCCGGCTGGCCGAAACTGCCCAGCAGGGTGCCGAAGAAATCGTAGACCAGCACGCGCGATGCATCTGGATCGACGACGTAAAGCTGCCCACGCGCCTCGTCCAGCGCCAGGTACGGCCGGTTGCCCTGGTCGCCATACCAAGCGTTGACCATCCAACTGGTGAGGTATCGACCGGAGCGGTCAAAAACCTGGATGCGGCGATTCCACGTATCGGCCACGAACAGGCGTCCATCCGAATGGAGCGCCAGGCCGACCGGCTCGTTCAACTGCCCGGCGCCTGCTCCACCGCTGCTGCTGCCGATGTCACGCACGAATTCCCCATCGGACGTGTATACGCGAATGCGCTTATTGCCCGTATCGGCCACGTAGACCCAACCTTCCGAGTCCACCGCCACATCACGCGGCCCCCAGAAATCATAGGGACCGACAGCCGCTTCCAGTTGGCCCAGTTGCCCCCATTCACGGATGAACTCGCCCTGCGCCGTGAAGACCTGGATGCGGTGGTTCCATGTGTCGGCCACGTAGACATCACCGTTCGGCCCAACGGCCACGCCCCAGGGCTGGTTGAATGTTCCAGGAGACGCAGCTCCACCATCGGGAAGGGTGGCGGAACCCCAGCTGAACAGGTAATTACCCTCCAGGTCGAACGCCTGAATGCGGTGATTCAGACTGTCTGCCACATACAGGACGCCGTCCGGCGAGATCGCCAGGTCACGCGGGTGATTGAGCTGTCCCGGCTGTCCGCCCTGCACGCCGCCCCACACCAGTGACGCAGCGCGCGGAACCCACAGATCGGCCTCGGACGTGTCGAACTCGCTGACGACCTCGGCGCCCACGCCCATATCCCAGATTTGGGCCGCCACATCCTTACGCACATAAAAATGCATCCGGTCGGAAACCGGCCAGGAGGCCGTGTCGAAATTTGTGCCGACGGCCTGTCCGTAGGTCGTATAATCGCGTCTCCACCAGATGTCCCACATCCCGCGCCGGATGTTCGCCGCCGTCGTGTTGGCCGGATTCAGGTCCCAGGCGTTATCCAGACGGTCTATCGTCAGGTTGAAGTAATCCTGCATTGGCCACCACATGCGGACGTAGCTGAAGTGATAGTAGCGGTCGCCCAGCAAGGGTTCCACACGCGCCCGCCCGGCCTCGCTCACCACCACCGCCACTGCGTCGTCGAGCACCTGCACGCTGGGATTGCTGCCGAAGTACACCGCATTGCGGTAATTGCGGAAGTACCAGCTTGACGGCCATGCCTCGTCGCCGTAAGCCACGCGGATGTTGAGGCCATCGGTCGTGCGGCGGCTGAACTCCTCGATCTCGTTCATGACTGTACGGAAAGCCGGACCGGAATGCGCATAGACCAGGAATTCGGTGGCGTAGTCGTAGTTGACGAAGCACGCCATCAGGGCAAAGCGCAGCGTGATGAATGCCAGCAGGATGCCCGCGCCGGTCATCAATGTCCGCCACGTTTGTCCCCAACCGATACGTCCTACCACCCGCGCGATGACGTAGACCGCCCCTGCCGCCGTGAGGAACGCCGCCAGCCACACCCCCGTCTGCATCAACTGCGGCTGCGTCAGTCCCTGAAAAGGATACTGTCCACCGAACCAGGGCAGCACCACTTGGGCAAACGCAATCAGGAACAGCGGTGCGAGGATCAACAATTGCCAGCCACAACGTCGGAAGGTGGGCCAGCGAATCTCCTCGATGATGCGCCCACCGTACCAGCCAGCCAACAAAATCAGGGGCACGGTGATGTGCGTCGTCAGCCAGGGCATCTTCTCCCCGGCCAACGTGAGGACAAAAATCTCCATCACGGCCCAATAGGCGACAAACAGCAGAAACGGCACGCGGTTATCCAGCCGTTCGGCGGCAGGCACCTCCGCCGGGATCGGCAGGGACTCGTCATCCACCACCCCGGATACAGGGCTTTCTTTTGTCTCCCCAGGTAGCGCTTCCACCGTCAGGGCCGTCGTCTGGCGCTCGCCGGAGATCAGTGTCACATCCGCCACTCCTACATCGCCCGCTGCGGATTCGGCATTCCCGATCTCAAGGCCGGCATCACGGCTGCGACGCCAGAAGCGCCACATCTGCGTGAGGCCGAAGACGCCTGCCGCCAGCGCCCCGATAAGCGGCAAGAACTCGTAGAACGGCGTCATGATCAGGATGTAATAGTACTGCGGCTGGTTGCCGCGCCGGACCTCCTGCTGTTCCAACCAATAACCCAGGCTGCCGATCATGCCGCTGGCAAGGCCCTGGCCGTTGGTGAACATGGTGGTGAAGAAAAAGACGAAGATCGCCATAAAGATGGCTGTCGCCGCCAGCCAGACGCGCCAATTCCAGGCCAGCCCTGCCGCCACCGACACCGCCGCGAAGGGAATAAACGTTACAATGGCGCGGACAATCCCCTCGCTCGTGTAATCCGTCGGTCTGGCTCCAGCCGCATAGATAGCGATGGCCGTCAGCCAGGGCAGGATGAGCGACCCCATAATCATCAGCACATCGAAAACTTTGAACGCCTTGAGTTTGTCGAAGAAGCCCATCAACCGCCCGACCACCGCCAGCGCCGCCGCCAATGCGCCCACGACCCAGGCCAGGATGATCGGCCCATTGTTCACCACGCCAGTCGTGACCGATTGTGGCGCGTTCGGATCGGCAGGCGTTGCCAGTGACGGTTCGATGCGCGTCTTTTCTTCCAGCACCAACAACAGTAAGCACGTGACCGTCGCCACCAGGACGATCAGGACGACCTCGCGCCAGGGGAAGCGCCGGCCCGATCCCCGCAAGGCCCAGACCGCACTGCCGACCAGCGCCGCGCCCAGGATGATCAGCAGCGCCAGCGTCCACACGATAAATCGCTCAAACATGCGCTGCGATAGGATGTAAAACCCTCCAGTGGTAGACCACATCTGGGCCGGCGGCAGGATCGAGAGGATCACCACCATACCCAGCGCAGCGATAATGCCCAAGATGATCCCGACAGTCAGCAAGTAGAACAGCGTGCGTGCGGCGCGCGCCTTCCAATACGCCTGTGCAAGCTGGATCACCCAGTACAGGGTGAGAAAACTGCCGAAGATAGCGATATAGAAGAAGGCCACTTCCTTCGAGGCCAACGAGAGGATCATGCTCCCGGCCAACAGGTATAGCCAGTAGGCTTTGCCCCGAACACGTTCTGCTCCATCCACATACTGAAAGATGGCATAGAACATCAGCAGCGTGTAAAAGATGGACGGCGTATCTTCGCGGATGTAGCGCCCGTAGTACATCAGCATCGGCGAGATGAGGAACATCACCGACGTCAGCAGCGCCCCCGTCCGGCCCAGCCAGCGCCGCCACAAGATCGGCATCAACACTATCAGCACACTGAGAATGGCAGGGTAAATGCGCGCCGAGTAGTCATTGTCGCCGAACAGCAGGTAGAAAAATGCCGTCATGTGGAACAGCACCGGCCCATGCATCAGCGGCGTGTGCTGAAAGTTGCCGCTGCGGTACAGGTCCCACGAAAATTTGGTGTGTAGACTTTCATCGTGGCTCATCACGCGGTCGCCCAGGTTGACGAAGCGCGTGAACACCGCCACTATAAAAATGATCGCGTAGGCGAGCGCCTCCCAGTTAACCAGGTAAACGCGCGCCAGAAAACGGTCAAATGCGTGCGGCTTTTCGGGGGAAGAAACGGATTCCAGGGTCGTCATGGTTTTTTCCAGAACTCTTCAGGGCTGACCTGTGACACACCAGGGTCATTGCATCGGCGTTGCGGCGATAGGGGCCGGCAACGGGTCGAGGTCGGGAGGCTCGGTCGCCATTTCAAAACGCTGCGCCACCGCCGTCGGCGATGCCAGGGCAAAAACCGGCCCGTCGGTGCTTCCCGGCGTGGCTGTCGCTACCAGCAGATACGGAGCCGGTTGGCTGGGCGCTGCCATGCCCGGCGCGTGCGGACTTGCCAGCGTCGGCGCAACGATTGCCAGGGCGAGCATCAACAACGCCATACCCACACCCGGCAGAGTACGCCACCGTTCGGCCCGCATCCCATGCGCTGAGTTTGGGCAGGCCGCATCCAGAATGCCCGGCAGCAACCGCGTCAATTGCGCCGGGCGGGGACTGCCAAAGGCAGGCATCTGCGCTTCCAGCAAACGGGCCAGTTCTCGTTCCCGGACCAGCGCCGTGTGACAACGGTCACAAACGCGCGTATGGCGTTCGACCCGCTGGCGCAGATGTGGCGGCAATTCGCGGTGCAGATAAGCAGTCAGCAAGTGATCGACGTGTCGCATTCCAACGCTTGGCTTTCAACCCTCTATCCACAAGGCCAGCATATTTGGGCCGGCCATGATCAAGTAGAACTCAAAACGCTAAACTCAGCACACTGCACTTTCTAAAAACCCCACAGTTCTTCCAGCAGCATATCGCCTACCGGTCCCAACGTCTCCATCAGGGCAGCGTGGGCCAGCCGGATGCGGCTTTCCGCCGTTTTTTGCGGGCAATCTAGCACGTCGGCCATCTCGCGGTAAGTCAGGCCCTGCCCATAGCGTAATGCCACCGCCTCACGCAGCCGGGGCGAAAGGCCCGCCAGCGCCCGCGCCAGCGCATCTCGCACGTCAGACCGGGCCAACGCCGCTTCAGGCGTCTCCTGAGCCGGGCCAGCCGGTTCCTGGCCGAGATTCAGCAGTTCACCCAGGTCCACCAGCGGCAGCAGCTTGCGCCGCCGCATATTCCGGCAGCGGCTCACCGTGATCGTGTAGAGCCAGGTGCGAAAGGCGCCGCGCGCCGGGTCATACTGGCGCAGGCTGCGAAAGGCGTAGATGAACGCCTCTTGCAGCACATCCTCGGCGTCCTGCACATCTAACAGGATGCTATACGCCAGACGGTACAGGCGAGCCGCGTAAGCATGGTAAAGTTCGGCGTAAGCCGTCTGGTCGCCAGAGAGACAACGCGTGATCAGGGCATGTATCCCTGTCTCGTCCCGACCATCCGGCGTGTAGGTCACGTCTGTCATCGCCTTATACATCCCTAAGGAACCGATTCCTCACCGGGCAGGGCCGATTCCGACTGACCTGGCGGCAGACCGTACAGGTCTTCCCGCACCCACACAACTACGCGCTCCCCGATCATTGGACGTGCCTGCGTCTCCCGGTAAAAAATCCACATTGGCAGGTCTACCAGACGCAAGTCCGAGAGCGACCAGGTGTGCGTCACCGTGAAATCCTGCCCCACATATCCCGCGCCCGCCTCGGCCAGTTCTACACCCGCCGGCGCGATCACGACCGGCGCGTTGATCCCCCGTTCCAACATCGGGACATATTCCAGATCGGCATAATCCCGCAGCAGCCACGCCAGTGCGCCGTCGTCGGGAAGCAGCGCCGTCAAGGTCAGGCGATCCGGCGCACCGGTAGCCCGCAACGACGCCTCAATCACCGTCTGGCGCAACAAAGCCGTATCCCGGCTAACCGGGTTCACACGCCACAGTTCACGCGCATCATCCGCGCGAGTCACGGCTGCCCCCCAGGCATTGGATAGACTATACACACCGAGAAACAGCAACACGCCCAGCCCTACGCCCCGCCACGCCGCACGGCTGCCCCACAGACTACCGCCCAGAAAGAAAAAGATCAGCAGCAATGGCAACGTCATGATCCCGATCACAACCGGGCGGGGTTCGACCTGAACCGTCGTCAGGGTGTTCGAGAGCATAAGCGAGCGCGCGATTTGGAGCAGATTAATCGCCACAATCCCCAGCAGCGCCACCGTGCCGATTCCCATCAAAGGCACGGCCCAGGTCGGCACGACCCAGTAGGCATCTTCGACGGGCCGCAGCAGCCGCGCCGCCACGTCTCCGGCCAGCCCAGCCAGCGGAATCACCAGCCACAGGCCATGTTGCGGCTCCCCACCCTGGTACAACACACTGGCGATCAACGCACCGAACAGCCAGCCGGTGAGAAAGCGCCCCCACAGCCGATTCCCATTCAGGGCAAAATAGGCTCCAATCGCGCCGAACAACCATAGCGGCGGTTCGTACAGCAGCACCGACAACAGCGGGAACGAGATCGGGTAGCCCTGCGGACGGCGGAACAGCCCATCCACGCCGCGCGCCAGCAGTTCGCCGATCTGGGTCAGGCCACGCGGATGCAGGAAAAAGAGAGACCCCACCAGCG
Source organism: uncultured Anaerolineae bacterium (assembly GCA_964529715.1). GTDB lineage: Bacteria > Chloroflexota > Anaerolineae > Aggregatilineales > Ch27 > CAZGXI01. The sequence continues at coordinate 101,050 of CAZGXI010000010.1, forward strand.
CCACCACAATCACACTGGCAATTAAGGCGCTCCGCCAGGGCCATTCGGCCAGCGCCGCCCGCAGAAGTGGCATCGGCTGAACTTCCGGCGCATCGTCGCCGCTTAACAGCACGGCGACTACCCATCCCACCAGCAGCACTGCCAACAAGATCATCCCTGTCGGATCGGCCAACAGGGCGACGCTCACAATCAACACAGATGCCAGCAGCGCGTCGGGGGTGCGGCGCGACTGAACAAAACGCTGGGCGAACCACAGGCCCGTCACCGCCAGCAGCACCGCCCACACGGTCGGACTCATCGTCCGGGCCGAAACGAGCGCGGTCGGAGAGATCGCCAGCAGCACACCCGCGACCAGCGCCCCGGTGCGGCCCATCTCACGCCGCCACAACAGCGGTAGCAATACCAGCGCCACACCCGCCAGCGCGGTCATGATGCGCGGCGCGGCCCCTGCGCTACCGAACGAGGCCAGTACCAGCGTGTTCAAGGCAAACATCAGCGGGCTTGAGGACAGCGGTGCGCTACCGGGAGCATCCGGCCAGGCCACATGCCAGGCCGCCAGCGCCTCGTGGGCTTCGGCGTTGCTGAACGGGATCACATCCAGCTGTGCCACACGCAGGACCAGCGCCAGCAGCCCTACCGCCAGCCAAGCCAGCGCCTCTACCGACACCGTCAGCCGCAGCGGAACACGCTCCACCGTAGGCGCTGTTTGTTCCATCAGATTCACCGCCTCTGCCATGTCCACACCCATCTCCCGGTCAGCAAAACGCAGTCGCCAGCATCGAAAACCGGATGACTGGTCAGCGGCAACGAACCGCTAATTGCTCACCTTGTACACCGCCGTGTTCCCGCTCCGGCACACTGCCGTCAGGTTGGCAGCGAACTTATTCAGACCAAGTGCGTCGTACTGCCGCTGCTCTGACCCTCCCACAAAGACGTAATCGACGCCATACCGCTGAAGAATCTCGTAGGCCAGCGGCCATTCCGGCGTATTGTACAGCGTGGCGATGTCTGTCGCCCGCGTCCCGGCGATGGCGTTGTACGTTTCGCCGCGCCACTGGCGCTCATGATTTTCCCAGTTGAGCAGCGTGGGAATACCTGTCAGCGCAGAAACACGCCCGCCCGTCCAGGGCTGGTAGCCGAAGCCGAGCGCCTCGACGATAACGGCGTCGCTCCCTTCCACCAACCGGTCCAGGCATTGGATCGCGGCATAGTCGTTTTCGCCGCCTGCTGATCCCAGACGCGGGCCACCGTCAAAAGACAGGGTTTCGCTCCTCGCCTCGAAGAACGCGCGCGTGCGCACCGCCAGGATCGGATAGAGCAGCCCTGCCGCCAGCAGCGCGATCAGCAGCAGCCCAAATAGAAGCCGCCCATACAACGCGCGCCGACGCCGTTCGGGTAGCGTGGGCAGGCTGACCTCCGCCAGGACCGCGTAGGCAGCATAGGCACTCGCCACGCCCCACACCAGCCAGGCCTGGTAGTAGAACTTGAACACAGTGTTGATCCGCACGCCGAAGTTGTCCCGCAGGTAGAGATAGTCCGGCGCGAGAGCCAGCACCGCCCCCGCCCCTACCAACAGCAAGGCAAAGCCGGTCGAAGCGGGATACGCCTCAAGCGGCGGCTCGTCGGCTTTGGCCCGAACACGGAAGAACAGCCGCGCGATCACAAAGGCGATCATGCCGCCCAACACGAGCAGCAACGGAATCCCGGTCAGCCGCGCACGCAGAATTTGCCCCAGCAGCGCGAACAGGCCGCCAGAGTTATCCACCACCGAATAGACTGCCCCACGCACTTCAGGACGCAGCCAGGCGATCAACCCTAACGCGGCCATCGTCAGCAGTAACGCCGCCAGCCCAAACGCGATGACGCGCCCCGCCAGCGGCCAGTTCAGCCGTTCCCGGCCTCGCCGCCACTCGACCGCCAGGAAAACCAGCAGGATCAGCAAAAACGGCCCAAACATCAGGAAAAACTGCTGGAAGCGCGTTGGGTGGATGATGTTGGGTAAAATCCCCCCCAACTGCGACCGGAATCCGATGAAGAACGGCGCATAGAACAGCAGCGCCAATACGACCAGCAGCAGCCCCAGACGAATCAGCGCCCACCAGTCAGCGCGCACCAGCCGCCCGTCGCCGTTGCGCATCACGCGGCGCAGCGCCTCCGCGCCCACCAACAGCGCCATGTAGATCGGCCCATCCCACGTGTTGAGGAAGACCATCCCGCCCAGACACAGGCCATAGAGCAGCAGGTCCTCACGCTGCGGATCGGCGCCGTTGAGCAGTAGGTTCAGCGCCAGCCCCAGCGCCAGCACCGCAAACGGCAGCGCCAGCACGTGCGGATGCATATCTCCCAGCACGAAGCTGAACGCGGGGAACTCATCAATCGGCTGGGCATACCAGTCCGGCATCGGCGCACCGTCCAGGTCATAGTCGCGCACCACGCGGCTGGCGCGAAACCACCACCAATAACTCCAGCCATCGATGGTGGCAGGCGTAAAGTTCTCCGGGTAGACGTCGCGCTCCGCCACGTCCCAAAAGGACAGATAGTCCGCCGAGGCTGCCCCCTGCTGGTAAGGGACTTCCACCAGTGCCGTGTAGAGGTTGCCCAACAACACGGCGAACACCAGACCCAGCACGCCGAACAGCAGGGCCGTCGGGGCCGGGCCGACCCCGATTCCTGCGCCCGCCGCTGCATCACGGCGCTTCTTCTTGACCATGCGCGCCTGCACCAGGTTATACGTCACGCCGAACGCGCCGATTCCCGTCAGTGCGAACAGCAACGCGATCATCAGGCTGAAGGCCGCCCCGTTGCTGACGCCGCTCAAATTGCCGAGCATGGCCGCGATTACGTAGCCAAAATAGTAATAGCTGATGGCGTAGCCGCTCATCCAGGGGTCGTTTGGCGGAAACACCTCGCTGCGCCGGATCGCGCTCATGAAAGCCATTTCCATCGGCTTTTCGGTGGTGGTCGTGTCGGGATAATGCGCCCGGAACAGCGCCCAACCGAAGAACAGCGCCAAGAAGAGCACTTCCGTCGCCAGCACCAGCCGCCCGTTGGCCCGGAACCAGTCCAGCATCGAGTCGCGGCGGCGGATGAGCAGGCCTAGCGCCAGCACCACCAGGGCAGCCAGGATGACGCTGCCGTTGGTGTTGTTTAACAGCCCCAGGCTGGCCGCGATCCAGAAGCCATAGCCGGTCAGGATCAGCCCCAATGCACGGGCCAGGGTATAACCCCGATCCGGCAGGCCGCGCAGCAGCCGGAAACACAGCGGCCATGCCGCCGCACCCGCTAGGGTAGCGAGCAACCACCAACTTACAAGCGCCCCACCCTCGCGCCCAAGCCAGTCGAAGAAGCTATCGGCCATCAGTCATCAAGTCTCATGGTCAACACAAAACGAATTACCCACCCAGAAGTTGCACCTCATCCGGCGCAGGAAGCTCCTCAGGCCGCACCCGGTAGACCACCGTTTCGCCGTATTCGTAGGCAACTTCCAGCAGACCCGCATCCACCATGCGATTAAACTTTGCCAGGCCCGCTGGGCTGTAATACACGCGCTCCAACTGCCCCACCACAATATACGACACATCGAAGAAGCGCAGCAGCCGCCACGCTGCCTCAATATCGGTAGTGTCATAGATTGTGTTCACGTTGGCAATGCGCTGCTGCACCAGGCGCGGCAATGGATCGAGTGTACGCTGCTGGCGCTGGTGCCAGTTGTAGCCGATCACCGACGGCAGCCCGGTAAACATCGCCACGCGCGTCCCCCACAGGTATTCGCGCTCGCTCTGCCCTTCCAGCACCACCGGCGATCCGACGATGTTCTCCTGCATCCAGCGCAGCATGTGGTAATCTTCTTCCAGCGCGAACCATTCGCCGTGCTCGCCCTGCGCCGCATATTGCATGAAAGTCATCCCGTCCAGCGTGCGCGGCGCGTCGGGAGCCATGCGGTCGATCATCTTGGCCTGCGTCGCCAGCACCGGGTACATCGCCGCAATGGTCAACAAAACGGTAGCGACGACCATCCAGCCGGTACGCAGCCAGCCCTTCCATGCCTCGCCAGCGCGGTTCAGCCAGGCGAACCCCGCCCCGCCGACAATACTGAACAGCAGCCAAACCTGTAAATAAAACTTGAACACCGTGTTCTGCCGTCCGATGTCGCCACTGAGCACCACCAGATCGACGCCCATGGTCAGCCCGATGGCCAGCACCACCAGCGCCCACACGAAACGCATCTCCGGCGTCTGCCCTGCACGGAAGAACAGCAACGCCGCCCACACCATCACCGGCACGGCGACGATGGCGATCCCCAGGCCAACCAGCGAGGCGACCAGCGCAATCGCCGCGATCTGCGCCAGCGCCAGCAAGACCATGCTCACCACAAAGCCCCAACCGATCAGATCGCGCACGCGGACCGTGCGCAGGTAGCGCGCGGTATCCCACACCAGCAGCGAAATCACCAGGAACAGGAACACACCGTGAATGTCCAGATACCCCCAAAGCGGTGTGCGCGGCCCTTGCCACAGTTCCGCCGCATTGTAGGCGCTGGCGAACCACTGGGTGAACGGCAGCGCAAAGACAACGCTGAGCGCCAGAAAAGCTGCCAGCGCACCTATCCAGCGCAACAACGACGCACGAGTTGGGTGTAGTCGTTGCAACGACTGCCAGCTCAGAATCAGCGGCGCGTAGAACAGCGCCCCACCAAACACCGCCGCCGCCCGCCAGCCGACGTTCACGGAGGGCGACTCAGGGGGCACCGGTGGTTCGTCTTCCCCGGCTACACATTGGCGCTCCGCACGATGACGCAGGTAATGGGCCAGTGTGAGACCAAAGATCGCCAGCAGCGTGTAGGTCAGCCAGTCCCAGGTATTCGTGGCACGTAGCAGGCCAGTCGCCAGCGCGCCGAGCGCTAACGCCAACGACGCCGCCAACCCATTCCGCCGGATCGATAGCCGCCCGGCCAGCAGGACTTCGTTCAGCAACCACGTGATCACCAGCAGTGTGACCGGCATGGCAATGGCGTGCGCGTGTGGATCGCCGTAGAGGAAAGTGAAGAAAGGGATTTCCGTGATCGCATTGCCCGTATTGACGATCACGCGCGTCGGGTTCCAGTACCACCAGTGGGTGCTGATCGGCAAAGCCTGGCCGCTGAACACGTTACCCACCCCTTGCAACATCGCCGTCAGCGGCGGCAAGAACTCTTGTCCCGTCACCGGAGACCATCCCCCAGCCCTGGCAAAACCTTCCAGCAAGATGCGAATCTGGTCCAGGTTGCCGAAAACCACCGCCAGCAACATCGCCATCACACCCGCCGTCCAGGGATTTCCCAGCAGCGCCCCGCCGGAGCCATGCGTCGCCTGCGTGCGGCGCAGGCTGGCAACCAGGTTAAAGGCCACCGAAAACGTTCCCATCCCCGTCAGAGCAAAAAACGTCGCCAGGATCAGGTTGTAGGCCAGCGAAGGCACCATTCCCAACAGCTTGACCGGCACGCCAACAATGACAAAGCCGAAGTAGTAGTAGTTGATGTAGCCGCCCGCAAACCAGGGATCATACGGCGGGAAGTACGTGCTGCGCAGCACCGCATTGAAGTAAGCGAAGTCCATCGGCTTTTCGCCGCTGAAGTTCGGATGCCACAGGTCCGGGTTGCCCGCCCGCACGAACAGGAACGCCACATACAGCGCCAACGTCAGCGCCTCAATCACCAGCAGGCGTTTCCAGTGATCGCGCAGATAGGCCCGCAGGTCGGCGCGGTTATGCCAGCCCATATACAGACTCAGCGCCAGCAAACCCGCCAGCGCGCACAGGATGCCCTCTCGATTCCAGGCAGAGATATGCAGACTGGCCGCGACCCACACGATCCAGGCAGTCAGCAGCAGCCCAGCAATCTTGGCCGCCGGGAAGGCCCGGTCCGCCAGGGCCGGGAACAATACAAACAAGATCGGCCACACGATCCAGCCAATGGCGGCAATCGTCAGCCACCAAACAACGGCTGCCAGTATCTCGTTTTGATTGATCGCTGCGTCCACATCGAACAATTGCGACCATGTGCCACCGCTGTACTGCGCCTGGCGCAAAAAGGCCGGCAGCATCAGCGCCGTCGTGCTGGCGCTGGCCGTGCGCGCATCCCAGGGAATGACGCCGATAGGCCGCGTGCCGTCGCCCCACACCGTGATGTCGCTCGTGGAAGACAGCTCGACGCCATCGATGATCGCCGCCGCCACCTGCGGATCGTAGTCCTCCGTCTTGCGGAAGATGAACACCGCCGGGTGATCGTAGACGTGGAACGCCTCCTCGGCCTCCCATTCGTTCAACCACTCCGGAACATCATCCGTCGGCAAAACCTGGTCGGGAAAGGTCCACTCACCGAGCGCAAACGTGGAGGTAAACGTCCGCACCAGTTCAAACCCCAGTTCACCGCTGAACAGGGCGTCGTAGTAGCGTAGGCTCATTGGCCAGCGCATGGGAATGCGCGCAAGCGAATCGTAAAAACGGTTGCTGGTGATGGTGATGTAGTCGGTCGTGTTCAGAATCGCCAGCAGCGTGTCGCGCTTTTGCTCCACGTCATCCCAGTGCATCGGCGGAATAAGGCCCTGGTAGTAGCCCTGGCCGAAACCGTCGATCCCGGCGCAGGTGCTTGCCGTATTCAGGCCGGGAGGTAAGTCCGGCGACCACCGCTGGCCCGACGGCAGCGCGCAGACTTTGGTCGGCACGGGATCATCCCATTCGGCCTCAGTCGCAATGACCGCCCCGGCAACGATCACCGGCGCACCTTCCAGGACTCCGGTCTGGAGTTCGTAACGCCGCCCCTCTACCAGCGTGACCGTCTCTCGCAGTCGAATCTCGTAGCTGTCGCCCAGCGGGGACTCGCCCTGGCTGAAGTCGGCGGTCACGGTGCCCTCAGCCAGCGGGCGATCCTCATCGATGTCCCACAGGCGCACCCACAGAGTTTCCGGGTCCGAATCGCCGTTGGGATCGCCCAGATGGGTCGCATGGACGCTCGAAACCGTACCGCTGGTCGGAGCAGTAAAGCGTACAACCAGAGGTGTGGTCGTCTGGTAAGGCGGCTCTTGCTGGCCCGGCGCAAAGCTGCTCCAATACGTGGCCGTCGTACTTCCCGAACCGCCCTGCGGTGCGGGCGTCTGTGCGGCTCCTGACTCGAATTCATCCCACAGGCTGGAATCGCGCGGCAGAGTGATGTTGTCGAAATAGCGCGTGGCGTTTTCGGCCAGAGCCAGGCGGTCATCAGGATCGGCAAGCTGCGTGTTCGGCAAGCCGAGGTTCACCATGCGCGTCGAGCCGTCCACGCCGGCGATGGTCAGTGCGTAGTCGCCGGGGATATTCTCCAGCACCCAGTAAGACGCCTGCACACGGGTCAACTGGTGGCGGTAGATGTTGGTGAAAGCCAACGCCCACAGCGATGTGAAGCCAACCACAACGACAATCAAGCCCGCCGCCAGCGCCAGCCGGAGTTGCGGCCAGCCAAACGCAGTCTGGACGGCTGCATCCCGTTTCTGTTTTTGCAGTGCACGCCACGCCGCCCGCGCCAACGTCGCCAGCCCCCACGCTGCCAGCAGCACCAGGGCCGGATAGAGCGGCATGTAGTAGCGCATGGTCATCACCCACTGCCGTCCCTGCCAACCGAAGTAAATGAGCACCCACACCACTGGCAGCAAGTGGCGAGTCCAATCGAGACGACCGCGCAAAATACGCACGCCCGCCGCCGCCCACGCAACCCACGCTGCCAGCCCCAGCGGCAGGCCCATACCCCACATCACCATGTTCCACCAGGGGAACAGGTACGGCGTCCGCGCCGTCCACTGGTGATTCGGGGCAAAATCCACCTGCCCAGAAACCTGTCGCCCAACTTCCTGCATCTGGGCAAGCCATTGCGGGTTCGGCAGAATGCCCAGGATGCTCGGCCCATCGAAGGCATAAGGCTGCGCCAGACGAAAAACAATGAATGAGATCAACCCGCCCAACACCAACCCGCCAAACTCGCGCGTCCACTGGCGATTTCGCTCCGCGCGCGGAAAACCCGGTTCAAAGGTTGGCATCACGCGGATCAGTGCCGCCAGCGCCAGCACCACCGCCAGCGGCAGGACGTTGATCCGGCTGGCAACGGCGCAGCCCAGCGCCACGCCGAAACCGCCGTAGTTGAGCCAGCGCCCTTCGTCCATCGCCCGCACGGCGAACCACAGCGCGATCACGACCGGCAGGCTGGTAAAGGCGTCGGTCGTCCAGAAGTGCGAAAGCTGCACCGGCAGCACCGCCCCGGCATAGAGCGCCGCTGCCAGCAGGCCCACCCAACGGCCATACAACCGCCGCCCTAGCAGAAAGAGAAAGAACAGCGTCAGCATGTCTGCCACTGCCGACACCGACCGCCCCACCAGGTGCGCGCCGTTATAGCCGGTCCAGACCGGATCGCCGGTCAGGTCCGCTGTGATGCCGCTAACTGCCTTGACCACGAATAGCGGCAGCGTGCCATACACATAAAAGCCTGCTCCGCGATTGTTCGGGTTCAGGCCGCTGACGTGCGTATCGAAGTACTCGCCCAGGTTGGCGACGGGTGTCAAACTGGAAACAACGCCGGTCAAAAACCGTTCGTCTGGGTGCAGGTGTGTAAAGTCGTCCCAGTTTTGCCCCACAAAGCGCAGATACGCCGCCCATGCCAGGATCACGGCCAGCAGCGCCACGATCAGGACGCTGCCGACATCAATATGAACCATCTGGCGGGGGCGAGCCGCTTCCGGCAGGGCATCTGCCGGGGACGGCACTTCACGGTCGTCGGTCAGTACGGGATCGCTCATGCTGTTCAGTTCTCAGCCTCGCGGCAGACTCCACAGGACATACACACCCCGGCGGGAAATTCCTCACTCAAAACGATCAGGCCAGACCGCGCCCGGCGATCAGTCGTCGCTTCCCGTTTCAGGCGCGGAAGCTGGCGCATCCAGAAAGGCGCGCAGCCACGCCTCGCCCGGCGGCGGCGCGACATACGTATAGAAGTCCTTAACCGGGCTGATCGTCCGCTGCAAATATGCATTTCCTTGCGGGAACCATTGCTGAAGCACGCCCGGCGTCAGGGTGTCCTGCGTGCTATAGAAGAACATCACCGCCCGGTTCGGGTCGAAGGCGTAGCGAGGATCGGTGAGGTTATCGCGGAGTCTCTGCCGCAGATCGTCCAACGACACCAGGCCGTTCGGCCAGTCGATCACCCCACCCTCGATGCCGATGGCCCGATGATCGAACCAGTAGGGATAAGCCACCATAAACGCATTGCCATAGCTGCCATTGCTCTCGGCGAAACCGCGCAACACCCGCCCGGCAACCGAATACGGCTGCGCGGCGGCGGCGTAACGCTCTACGTATTCGCCAAAGTACAGATTGCTGTTATAGGCCAGCGCCCCCCAAACCATCGCTACCACGAACGCCACACTGATCGGGCGCGTCCAACGGCCCTTGAAGGCGCGCTCGAACTGCCGAATGAGCAACGCCGCCCCATAAGCAGCAATGAGATAGACCAGCGGCAGCGTGCCGCTGGTACGCGTGGCGCTGGGATTTTCCACCGGAAAGGCAATCGATAGCGCCGACGGCAGCAGCATGATGAACACCGCAGGCAACACCAGCCAGTCTGCCACGTCGCCGCGCCGGAACAGCCGCACGATCCACGCCGCCAGCCCGACGATCAGCAGCGACCCGGTGATCACGTCCATCGCCGGCTCGTTCGGCGCACCGTTGATCCAGGCCACATCACCTTTCCAGTTGTACATCAGCAAAGCATTGCGGATATTACTTCCCAGCACAGGCAGGTTGCGGTTGAAGGCGTCGATGCGGTCTTGCAAGGTGGCATTGCGCTGGATGAGTTCGCCCGTCACCGGGTTTGTCTCTGTGATGACATCGTCTCCAAGCAGCCGCCCCGCCGTGCGCATCCAGAACAGGTCGGGAAACTCCACCATGAAGCGACCCAACGGCGCAAAGATAGCCAATGCGACCAGCACCAGCGCCACAAAGTTCAGCAGATAACGGCGGCGTTCGAGCCACGTCCGTGCCCGGAACAGGAACGCCATCCCCACGCCCAGGACGACGATCACCGGAATCATGCGCACAGCCTGGTAGCAGTACAACCCCACGCCGAGCGCCACACCTGCCTTGAGGTAATCGCCCCGCCGGTTGTGGCGCATCGCCCGCGCCAGGTAGCCCGCCACCAGCGCCATGATCAGCGGCGTGAGCACAATCCGCAGCGCCAACCGCGAAAGCGCCACGTGCCAGTAGCTCACGGCCACCAGCGCCGCCAGGATCAACCCGACCGCGTTGGCGAGTTCCGGCTCATCCTCTTCGCCGATCAACTGGCGCCCCATCCACCACAGCGCGGGAATGGTGAGCAGCCCTTCCAACACCGAGACCCACTTGAGCGTGGCGAACTGCATTCCCAATCCGCTCAGACGCGAGAAAAGCGCCACCAGGTACATCTGCAAGCCTTCGCGCCCGCCGTTGTTCGGAAAAAACACCTGATACGTGCCGTCGAGCACCCGCTGTGCATCCAACAGCTTTTCCACATGGTCGCTGGTCATCTCCGGCGGCGCGGCCTCGAAGTTAGCGAACCGGAAGGCCGCCGCGACGATCATGATCACGATCAGGGCCGCCGCCGTCCACGATAGGCGCAAGCGCAGTTCTCCCCGGAACAAATCGGCCCACTGCGCGCGGCGCGCGGACACCCAGGCGCGTAAATCAAAGTCTGCCGGGGTCAATACCATCAGCCAGGCAAGCACCCCGCTGATCCACACAAACACACCGAAGCCGGTAAAGGTGTTGTTGCGATTGAACTCGTAGGCCGCCAGGCTGAGCAAGACCGCCAGCCCGGCCAGGAACAGGCGCGGGGCGTGTGCCTCCATCCAGAGCCGCACCCGTTCTGGCGGAAAATGGAAGCCTTCGGCTTCTGCCTCCCGATAGAAACCGGAAGGCGGCGCAGCCAGAGGAGCCAACGACTCGACTTCAACAGCTTCTGCCGAGGCAGATTCGCCACTGCGTACAGGCTCTACTCTGCCCGGACGCCAGGACAGACGCATTGCCCACCCCACCAGCGATTCCCGTGAAAGCAGCCCTCCAGCGATCAGCCAGGCGACGAACCCGGCCAGCAACCAGGGCAGCCCCGCATTGAGTTCCGCTACCTCCGAACGGATCGTGCCGGAGGCCATCACTGCCGAGCCAACCAGCGCCAGCAACAGCCCGCCGGCCATGATCACCAGCGACGGAAGCATCCGGCGGTCAAGCCTGTCGCGCCAGCCAGCGCCGAGCGACCTCGCGGCTGCTACGCTGACCGTCGGGACGGCGACAACCTGCGGGCCGTCAGACCGGTCAGGGGCGCCGTCCGTCTGGATCGTGTCCCAAAAGGCCCGCCAGGTGGCGCGTGGAGCGCGCAGGCCATGCACCAGCACATCCCACAGCGTCAGGTCGGCGAAACTATCCACCGGTTCGCCCGGCCGGTAGGCGTCTGGCTCAGGCGTCCGGTCCGACACAGCGTTCAGCTCCGGCGAAAAGGCGGGCTCATCCGAACCGAACAGGTCCAGGTCGTCATCCGATGGCGTGTCGGTCATGCCGGTTTGCGCCCCTTGATGCACAAATTAACCGTTGAACGGCCCGGCGGCTCGTCCATGCGGTTAGGTCGGTCAAAAAAGTTAAACAGCGCCAGCCCCCAGTTAATCGGATTGAGCAGGCTGCCATTGTTCTTCTCGAATGTGGTCCGGTCGGCGGCATTCGCCAGACTTTCCGGCAAGATGCCACTTTCCAGCAGCGGCTTGCCCAGCCCATAGACGATATTGTGTATGAACGGGAAGCTGGTGTGCGTGAAAGCACGCTCTTCCTCGACGGCAAACCCCGCCGCCAGAACTGCCGCCCGCAGTTGATCGCGCTCGTACAGTCGGACGTGGTTGGCCCAGATGCCTGCCAGTGGTCCATGCCGGATGTGGGTGTGAAACAACGTTTCCAGGGTCTTGTTGATCGGGTCCCACCAGAACGGGTAGTTCGCGTTGGGCACAGTGATCGCCACCACGCCGCCCGGCTTGAGCACCCGCCACACCTCGCGCAACCCGGCCACGTCGTCGTCGAGATGCTCAAGAATTTCCGAGAGAATCACCGCGTCGAAGAAGCCATCGGGGAACGGCAGGTGGTAGATGTTCCCCTGGGTGAGAAACACGTCTTCCAGATGACCGACGTTGCGCCTGGCCTTAACGATGATGGGCCGTTCGAGTTCCAGACCCACCAGCCGCGCCCGGCTAACATAGCGAAACATGTTCAGGTAAAAGCCGCGTCCACACGCACAATCCAGGATCGTGTCGCCGTCCTGCGGGTCGATCCATGCAAAGATCGTGCGCACCCGTCGCTTGAAGGCCATATCGGCCTCGTTGCGGGTCATCCGCGCCAGGGTCGCCTCGTCGATCATCTCTTCCTCGACCGGACGGTATAAGCGCGGAACAATTCTTCGTAGCGGTCCACCGTCTCCTTGAGGCTGAACACCCGCTCAATCGCCTCACGTGGACGGCGATAGGCTGCCGGGTTATCCAACACGTCGATTACGGCGCGACCAATCAACTCAGGATCGCCCGGCGGAACGAGCTTCCCCATGCCCGTCTCCAACACAGGGACACGCGCCCCCGGTACGTTGGTCATGACCACCGGTGTGCCGCAGATCATCGCCTCGACCTGCACCAACCCAAAACACTCCGTACCGCTCGGCATCGCCAGCACGTCACAGGCTGCATAAAAATTCGCCATCTGTTCCATGCTGGTCAGCAACCCCAGAAAAATCAACTGATCGCGGTATTTCTGGACCAATTCCTGGTTGCGTTCCCAGAACGACTCGTACTTGATGTCGTATTCTCCGGCGAAAACGATCCGTGCATTCGGATACTTTTGATTGATCGTGTCTAGTGCGCGGATGAGCAGGTCGGGGCGTTTTTCTTCCACAAAGCGCCCGGCATAGCCGATCACTGGACCACCCTTGTGTGACCACTGCGCCCGCAGCGCCGCCACCTGCGCCGGATCGGGATCCGGCACAACAACGGGCGGATAGATGACTGAGACTTTATCTCGAAATGGCATCAGGTAGTAGGAATGATCGGCGTAGTCCGCGTTGTAAGCGACCAACCGCCCGGCGCGCGTCGCCAGAAAGGTATAGAGCCAATACATGATCCGGGTCAGGACGGCATTCGTCAGACTGCGCGGCAAGATCAGGTCGCCGTGATGGGTCGCCACCACATTTTTGCCGAGCAAATCGGCCAGGAAGGCGATGAACGCCGTTTCCAACATTGGCACATTGACCCACACCACATCATGCTGCCGGATCAGACCATAGGCTGCCCAGGGATAGGCCGGCATCAACATGCCTCGGCTCAGCCTGATCGGCAGCGTCCACAACCGGACCATCCGCACACCGTTAATAACTTCATCGCGCGGCAGGTCCCGGCGGTAACGCGCACTGAGCACTGTGACCTCATGGCCGCGCCGGGCCAGCTCTTCTGCTACGCGCTGGACATGCAACGTCAGCCCGGTACGATGCGGCAGATAGTAGAGTAGTGTAATCAGGATTTTCAGACGATCCATGTGTGAGATTAATCTCCGCTGCTCGATGTAGCCGCCGGGCGTAGCGTCCGTGCACCGCGCGCCACCTGGCCAAGCGTCACACCTTCGCCCAGCAACCCGATAATCCCCAGCAGCGTATAAAAGCCCAGGTTGGTCGCGTGCAAGATAACAGCAAAGGCCACCGCTGCCCCCTCCGGTTGACCCAAACCGGCAAGTCCCAATGCAAAAACCACGCTCGCCTCGAACGGCCCCACCGCGCCGGGTGCGTAGGGCACGGCCACCGCCAGCGAGGCCAGAGTGATCAACAGGCAGGTAGCCACCCAGGTCGGCTGCGGAAAAAAGGCATACATCAGCACATAGCCTGCCGCCGCCGAAAATGCCCACGCAACTACCGACCACCCCAGTGCCATCACTACACCACGCTTCGATGCCAATGGCTGCAACCCATCCAAAAACCGCGTCAGCGCCGCTTGTGCTCCCCAACGTTCAAGAAACGGCAGTAACCGCGTGGCGATGACAAGCAACCGGAAAGCCCAAGCTCGCCGCCGGGCGAAGACCACCAGCGCCGTGATTCCTACCAGCGCGCCGAGTCCCAGCGTCAACCCTGCCGTCGTAACGGCGGCAGGTAGCGGCAGCACGACCAATACCCCTCCCAACAGCATCAGCACAGCCAGCAAGTCCAGCAGCCGCTCGACCAAAATAGTACTCAAGGACGTGAACACCGGCACAGGCGGATCGGCGCGCGTCGCCAGAAACATCCGCACCACTTCTCCCAGACGAAAGGGCAACACACCGTTGAACAGGTAGCTGATATTAAGAATGTTGAAGGTACGTCCCAGCGGCAGACGGCCCACCAACAACGCCCGCCAGCGCAACGCCCGCGCGAAGTGACCGACGAACAGCAACAGCACCGCCGGGACCAGATAGACGTAGTCTGCGCCTGCCAGCGCCGCCAACACACGCCCTAGATCAACCCCCGCCAGCACTGCCCCCAAAAGAACCACGCTCAGGAGAATTCCAATAATCAACGCGGCCCGTTGATTGCTCACTTAATCCCACCCTCGTCTCGCGTTAAACGAAAAGAGATTATAACATGGAGATTCGCAAGCCTGCACCCCGTTTGGTTCGAATCGGGTTGTGCGCAGGAATCTTGACAGTAGTCCGCTCTCCCCCTATAATGATCACAATCTATCCACGCGGGTATAGTTCAGCGGTAGAACGTCAGCTTCCCAAGCTGAATGTCACGGGTTCGAATCCCGTTACCCGCTCAAGGAGCGTCGGAGAGAAAACACCTCCAACGCTCAGACAGCACCATATCACAGGCCTTTCACAAAAACACCCCCAAAACAGCTGGTGTCTGTTTGGCGGTGTTTTTGAGTCCTCTGCACAGCAAAGCCTTCGAGAAAAGATGCCGCAGCGGAAAAACACAGAGCAGTCCGCACGTCGCCATCGCGGGCCTGCTCCGAAGTGGTGTTGTGGGGTAACCTGCTAGATGTTTATTAGGTCTAGCTTCCTCCTCGCAGACGCGGGTCCGAGATCTCGTCGATGGCGTTGTTAATCAGCGTGAGCGCCACAGCGATCAGCCCGATACAGATGCCGGGCGGAAAGAAGGTCCACCAGGCCCCGACGAGCAACGCCTGGTTCTGTTGCGCCCAGTACAGGATCGTGCCCCACGAAATGGAGGCGGCGTCCCCTACGCCGACAAAGTTCAACCCGGTTTCGGCCAGGATAGCAAACAACACCGCCCCGATCCAGGCGGAGATAGCCAGGGGAATCATGTTCGGCAAAATCTCGAAGAAGATGATGCGCCACCCCGGTTCGCCGGCGACTCTGGCCGCAGTGACGAATTCGCTGTTGCGCAGCGCCAGCGTCTGTGCGCGCAGCACACGTGCGCCGTAGGCCCAATTGACGAAGCCCAGGACAAAAATGACGGTATAGGGACCCGGCTGTTCCAGGACCGTTGCCATGACGATGATCAGCGGCAGCCCCGGCATCACCAGAAAGATGTTCATGATCGCCGAAAGCAGTTCATCAATTGCCCCGCCCCAGTAGCCAGCCGACAAACCGACGACAATGGCAATAGCCAGGATTATCGAGCCAGCCGCGAAACCAACAAATAACGTGGTGCGCGTACCCCACACGAGTTGAGCAAACATATCCTGCCCCTGGCGCGTGGTGCCCAGGATGAACGTATGACCGCGATATTCGGTCATCGGCTCAAGATGGGCGCGTGCGACAAACTGTTCGGGGCGCGCTGTGCCAGAGATTTGTTCGGGAAATACCGCCACAATAATGAAAAACAGCAGGATGGCGACCCCCAGCATGGCCTTGCGATTCGTCAGGATCAGCTGGACCTCCGGCGGCAGCGTCACAGCTTTCAGGAGCCGCCTGAACGTATTTTTGACGTATGCAGACTGACCGACCGTCTGGGTTGACATGGATGCTGTCTGTCTTTCCACTCAGCGCGTGCGCGGATCGAGCACAACGTACAGAATGTCGATGAGAAAGTTTGCCAGGAGCACGGAGAAAATAATCATTAACAAAGCCCCTTGCATGAGCGGATAATCTCGATTGAGCACCGCTGCCAGCAGCAGCGATCCCATACCGGGATACGAAAAGACAATCTCGACCAACAGCGCGCCGCCAAGCACAAAGCCCAGGCTCATGGCAAAACCAGTCAGGTTCGGCAACATCGCGTTGCGCGCCGCATACGTGAGCATGATGCGCCGATCCGACAGCCCTTTCGCCTTTGCCAGCGTAATATAGTCGCTGGAAATGACGCCGATCATGTTATTACGCATCCCAAGGATCCACCCGCCGATGGTAGTCAGCACAATGGTGAGGCTGGGCATGATGGCGTGTTCGACCACGCTGACTAGAAACGTCGGATTCGTCCAATCCACCGCCATATGGATATCGAAGGCGTGCATCATCGGCAGCCAGCCGTTCTGGAAACCGATGAAATAAAGCAGTATCAGTGCAACCCAAAACACCGGAAATGAGCCTAACATCGTGGCAAACGGCACAAAAAAGGTATCTAGCAGCCTGCCACGCCGCCACGCCACGAAAATACCAATCAGGGTGCCAAGCCCAAAGGAAAGGACAGTCGCCGTCCCGACCAAGCGTAGAGTCCACGCCAACCCGACGGGGATCACGGCAATCACCGGCTGCGGGAAATTCGAGATCGAGATGCCCATGTTCCCCTGAAACAGGTTTTGTAAATAGGTAAAATACTGTTCGTGGAGTGGGCCTTCCACAAACCCCAGGCTGGCGCGCAATGCGGCCATCGCGCGCACGTCTAGCCGGCCCTGATACTGCGCGAAGATAATATCCGCTGGGTCGCCGGGCATCATCCGAAAGAGAAAGAAGTTAAACGTGATGGCAGCGAACGCGGCTACCAGGTAAAAAAGCGCCCGACGAAGTATGTAGCGCATGGGACCCGTCCTCCGGTACTCGTTTCTTAGAAGAGGACTGGCAGACCCTTGCCAGTCCTCTTCCATTTGCGTGGTTGCCCACCCTACGAAAATGCAGTCAGACCGCCGCTAGTCGCAGGCCCCTTCTGCAACGCAGTGGATGGTGTTGATCACGTGCCATGCACCGCTCGCATTCCAGGGGCTGCCCTGCGTATACCAGTTATCCGGAGTTGGGAAGCCTACAAAGCGCCGCGTGTTCCACTCATACCACTGCGGGTTTGCAAACATCGCCAGGGCAGGCAGATTTTCCACAAACACCATCTGGAGCTGCTTGACGATCTCGATCTGCTCCTGGAGATCCGCCGTCTGGGTGAAGTCAGCCAGCAACTGGTCCGTCTCTTCGCTGGTCCAGCGCGACCAGGTCGTGCCATTCGCAACGAGACCGCTGGGTCCCTCGGTGATGAGGTCGCTGGACAGCATGTTACGGTAGAAGTCCCAGGGCGTGCGGCCATAGACAGCCCAGCCCATCGCCATGTCGTAGTCGGCGTTCTGAATCGACGAGAACCAGGTGCCGAATTCCGGGGTTTCGAGCCGCGCGTCGAGACCGATTTCCTGCAAGCTCTGCGCGACAAACTGCACCGAGTTGGTCCAATCGGTCCAGCCGTTGGGGTTAATGATGCTGAAACGGATTGGAGTGCCATCGGGCAGGGTGCGAACCCCGTCGGCATTCCTGACGAATCCCGCCTCGTCGAGCAGTTCTTCGGCACGCGCTGGATTGTACTGGCCCAGACCGAGTTCCTCAGCACGGGCCAACGCTTCTGGATTCATCCAGTTGCCATAGCGGCCAGGGTTGAGACCTGTGGCATTCACCGGGGCGCTGTAGCCGGGACCATAGACCACGTCGAGCAGCATCTCCCAGTCTACGGCCATGCTGACGGCGTAGCGGAAGTTTACACTGTCGAAGGGCGCTTTAGTTGTGTTAAAATACAGGAAGTTGGGCGGGGAGCCTTCCGGCCAGAAGTAGTAGCCGAAGTGTTCAGGGTCTCTGGCTACAAACGTCTCGTTGATATCCGGGATAAAGTTCCCCGTCCAATCCACCTCGCCGCTAACCAGGGCAGCATTCACCGAGTCATTGCCGCTATAGGCCGGGTAGCTCGCGCAGTCCACATAGGGCAACGGTTGTCCATCCTCGCCCATCTGCCAGTAATAAGGGTTGCGGCAGACGACAAACACCGACTCGTTATATTCCCGCACTTCGGTCATCGGGCCGGTGGCGACCGGATTTTCGTTCAGGAATGCGACCGGGTCCTCGACATCGCGCCAGATGTGTTCTGGAACGACGCGAAGGGCGCCGAGGACGGTGTCGGCCTGGGTATAGACCTCTGTCAGATTGAAGGTGACGGTGTAATCGTCAACCTTTTCAACACTGGTAAACAACGGCAGAATGCCGTTGATGTCCAACGCCGGGAACTGCCGAATCAGTTCGACCGTGAACACCAGGTCGTCAGCGTTGAACGCTTCGCCGTCACTCCAAAGGACACCCTCACGCAGAGTGAAGGTCAACTGCATCAGGTCTTCACTGTATTCGGCAGCCGTTGCCAGCACCCAGGTCGGCGCGCCACCATCGACCGGGTTGAAGTCGATCAACGGTTCGTAGATTAGGCTGCGGGTAGGATCGAGTGGTTGAGCGGTAAAGGGATTGAAGTTGCGGGCGGTCCAGTTGCCGTCAGGGGACTCATTGATCACGACAGTGCCACCACGGGGAATGCTGCCCCCCTGGGCCGTCACAGGGCTGAGCGATCCGAGGACCATCAGCAAGGCTGTCAGGACCAGCAGCAAACGCAGAGAACGGGACATTTCACTCCTCCTTAGAGCTAGGCCAAGAAGTCTGAATAGCCGTCCTTGACGATGGGTCTATAAGCACCTCCTTTTGCTACACTGTGCTACTCGGCGACTGGCATGATTGACGGATAACTAACTGGGTTGTAAGCGTAATACGCTCACAAGGCAATCCCGGATGGGCAATGAGGTCGATCACTTTTCGGGCAGCGATACGCCCCATCTGTTCAAGGGGTTGCTGGACCGTTGTCAAAGCCGGATGCACATACGCGGCCTGGGGCACATCGTCGAAGCCCACAATCGACATATCCTGCGGGACCGATAAGCCGCGTTCCCACACGGCACGCAAGACGCCGAAGGCCATGAGATCGTTTGACGCAAAAATCGCCGTCGGTCGCTGGGACATGCCCAGGAACTTCCTGCCAGCCTCATATCCCTGTGGCTCCCAGAAATCTCCCTCGATAATGTAGCTGTCCATGATCGGGATGCCGTGATCCCGCAACGCGGCCTTATAGCCCTCAAGACGTTCAAGCGAACTGCTCAACGCCTTCAAGCCGGTAATAAAGCCGATGCGGCGATGCCCCAGTTCGATCAGATAACGGGTGGCATCATACGCCCCTTCCCAATTCGTGGATTGGATGGTCCAGCTTTCGTTAGTAGGGTCATTCTGGTCAACAATCACGTAGGGAAAGTGCTGCTCCCGCAGGGCATCAAGGTACGACGTCCGGGCAAGCGGGACCACCAGAATCAGACCGTCGGTCATGCCATTGGCAACAGCCCTGACATACTCCGCTTCGCGCCTGTTTTCCCGATGTGTTGTGTACAGAATCAGGTTAAGGTTCGCCCTGGCTAATTCGTCATCGATGCCAGACAAGATGGCATTGATATAGCTATTGTCAACGCCAGGCACGACCACGCCGATCATGTTTGAACGCCCACCGGCCAGGCTACGCGCCTGCACATTTGCCACGTAGCCCATGCGCTCGGCAGCCTCTAAGACACGCTGGCGAGTCGAAGCTCTTACATGCTCAAACCCATTGAGCACCCGCGAAACCGTGGAAACTGAAATTCCCAGCTCCTCAGCAATATCGTAGATCGTGGCATTTTGACTTTTGCGGCGACTTGTACCCATTGAACCAAGCGTTCTGCATTCGGAGATTATGCAATCGGTTGCATATATACTGACCAAGAAAGCCCTTGCTACAGGGCCAATCCCATCATTAGAACCGAACTTCTCGACGCAAAATGCCTGAGATGATTTGCAAGCGGTTTCATATACTGTAGCACAGAAAGGCAAGCGGTGTCAATCCGTTAGCATAAAGATATTCATCGTTGAAACCGCTGTAAATTCCCGCCACCCGGCAGCGGGTCGCTGAAATGCCGCTAACCCGCTCCGGTGCTGCGTGTGGCGCGAGGAAATCCTTAACTCTAACTTAAGCTTTCAGCACTGCGCCGATTCTGCAATCATCTGTCTGGCAGCGTTGTTGATTTCCTGCTGCCAGGCAAAGCCCACGAGGGAGATAGGGCGTCATCCCTGCAAAATCTGCACCATCGTCGTTGCATCGACGTTGCCGCCGCTGAGAATCACGCCCACACGCCCCGACGTGCGAACTACGCCGCTGAGCAGCGCCGCCACGCCGAGCGCGCCAGACGGTTCAACCACCAGCTTCATGCGGAAGAACAAGAACTGCACCGCCTCGATGATCGCTGCCTCGCTGACCGTCTGCATGTCATCGACATATTCAAGCACCAAGGGAAATGTTACCGCGCCCAGGGAGGGCGTGCGCGTGCCGTCGGCAATGGTGGGCGGATTGTGGACGGTGTGCAATGTCCGCGTTCTGAAGGAGCGTGTTGCATCGTCCGCCACTTCCGGCTCGATCCCGATCACACGGCAGGCAGAACACATCCCTTTCGCCGCGATGGCCGACCCGCTCAGCAGCCCCCCCCCGCCACACGGCACCAGCAACACATCCAGCGGCCCGGCGTCTTCACACAGTTCGAGCGCGGCAGTCCCCTGCCCAGCTACAATACCCGGATGATCGTAAGGCGGCACCAGGGTGTAGCCGTGTTCAGCAGCCAGCCCTTCGGCGATCTCACGGCGGTCCTGTACCGCCGGATCGTAGGCGATCACCTGGGCGCCATAACCCTCTGTCGCCGCGCGTTTAATCGCGGGAGCGTTATCCGGCATGACAACCACTGCCCGAACACCCAATATCCGGCAGGCAAGCGCCACCGCCTGGGCGTGATTCCCAGAGGAATAGGTGATTACACCACGTGCTTTTTCCGCTTCCGAGAGCCGGCTGATCACGTTGAATGCGCCGCGAAACTTGAACGCTCCGACGCGCTGGAAGTTTTCACACTTCAACAACACCTCTGCGCCGCAACGGTCGTTCAAAGCGCGCGAGGTCATCACCGGTGTGCGGTGGGCATATCCGCGCAGCCGTTGGGCCGCCGCCTGAATTTGATCGAAGAACATCCCTTCCCCCAGACACAATAGCCGCTCAAAGACATTGAGCGGCTATTGTAACCCACTGTGCAAGTTCTCTTACGCCGCCTTTTTGCCCGTCTCCCCGGCTCCCTCTTCCTCACATCACAGCAAAGGAGGTCTCCGTTACCCCATAAGAATTGGCGGCGGGGACTGTCGCCTTTAGGCGACAGGGGAAGCCCCCTTGCCCCTTTCGCAACCTTG
>CAZGXI010000011.1:0-8435 GCA_964529715.1 uncultured Anaerolineae bacterium
GGGGGGGGCTGGTCGTCGCGGCGCCTACCCCCCCCCGCTACTCTATAAAAAATTTTTCCCTGTTGGGAATAGGGATGAGGTTCGAGGCGAAAACCAGGTCTGCCTGATAGGGAAACTTCGGCGGAAAAGGTAGCGGCAGAGCGGGTTCCGCCGCTATGATTGACAGGCAGGATTTTCGCGTTGGTGCTTCGACAGCTTTTGTGGAGGAGAAACAATGCCCATCCAGGCGGTGCTGTTCGACATGGACGGTGTGCTGGTCGATTCGGAGGAATACTGGTGGCAATCGCGCGTGGACTTCGCACAGGAGCGCGGCCTGACCTGGACGATGGACGACCAGCGCAAGTGCATGGGTAGCGCCACCATCGAATGGGGGCAGCTGATGCACGAACGCCTGGCGCCAGAGATGCCGGTGCAGGCGATCATGGACGATGTGATCGCGCGCGTGATCGCGCGGCTGCGGGCACGGCTGCCTGTGTTGCCCGGCGCGGTCGAAGCGGTTCGGCAGGCGGCGGGCGCGTATCGAGTGGCGCTGGTGTCTGGCTCGGCGACGGCGGTCATCGACTGCGTGATGGACCTGACCGGTTTGGGGCAGAGCTTCGAGACCATCGTCTACGGCGACACGATCCCGCGCGGCAAACCCGCCCCCGACATCTACCTGGCAGCCGCCGCGCAACTGGGCGTGTCGCCTACGCAATGTGTGGGCATTGAGGACTCGGCCAATGGCCTCAAGGCGCTCAAAGCGGCGGGGATGTACGCCATCGCCGTGCCGAGTCCCGGTTTTCCGCTGCCAGAGCCTGTGCTGGCCCTGGCCGACCGCGTGCTGCCCTCGCTAGAAGCCTTCTCCCTGGAACTGGTGCGCGGCCTGAGTTAAGGCCCTGCCTGCTCTGTCGAACCTATTTACCCGTCTTTTTCCCGAACATGGTATATTGGGAAGTATCAGCCAGGGTGTGCGGCGGACAGACGGGGATAGGAGCACCGGAAGTGAGGGGGGCATGGGTGAAGGGCGGTTAATTGCCAATCGGTTTCGGCTCGGCGACATCATCGGCCAGGGCGGCATGGGCGACGTCTACCGGGGCGTCGATACCTTCACCGGCCAGACCGTCGCCATCAAGGCGCTGCGGCCTGAGATCGCGCACGCCAACCCGGCCCTGGTGGAGCGATTCGTGCGTGAGGCCGAGGCGCTCCGCCAGTTGAACCATCCAAACATCGTTGGCGTGCTGGCCTCGGTTGAAGAAGATAACCGCCGCTACATCGTGTTGGAATATGTCGGCGGTGGGTCGCTGGCGGACCTGCTGCGCGAGCAGTCCCGGCTACCCATCCGCCGCATCGTCGAGATCGGGCTGGACCTGGCCGATGCGCTCACGCGCGCCCACCGCCTCAAGATCGTCCACCGCGACATCAAGCCGGCTAACGTGCTGCTGGCCGAAGACGGCACGCCGCGCCTGACCGACTTCGGCGTGGCCCACTTAGACGACCGCTCGCACATCACCGAAACCGGTACGATGATCGGCACATATGCCTACCTCAGTCCAGAGGCGTGCTACGGCCAGGAGCTGGACGAGCGCGCCGACATCTGGGCCTTCGGCATTATGCTGTACGAAATGCTGACCGGCACGCGCCCCTTCGACGAGGGTCGCCCGGCAGCCACGCTGACAGCCATCATCTCCAAACCGCTGCCAGACTTGGCCCGTCTGCGCCCGGACGCGCCCGCCGAGATGGTCAACCTGGTACACGCCATGTTGCAAAAAAATCCCGACGAGCGCATCGGCAGTGTGCGGCTGGTGGGCGCAGAACTGGAAGCCATGCTGCGCAACCTGGATACCCCCAGCCGGGCCGCCGCTGCCCCCGCCGAAGCCCTGTACTCCCGCTTTGCCACGCCCACTCCCGCCAACGCCGCGCCGCCAGCATTGCCCGGCGAACCGCCTCCGACGACGCCCGCCAGGGCAGATATGGCCTCGCGGGCCGCAGACCATTCGCCTATCGCCATCGCCCACACCGAGGCCGGCGAACGCTTCATCATCGTGCGCAATCGCCCGCTTACCTGGCTGATCGTCGGGCTGGCGGTGCTTTTGCTGATCATCGTGCTGGTGCTGCCACCCGGCAGCGGGCAGCCAGGGAGAGAAGCCGGTGTGGACGGCGCCACCGCAACAGCCCTACGGGTCGAACCGGTGCAGCCGGGCGAATACCTGGTCCTGGTGGGCCGATTGGAGGCGCTGAACGCGGAGGCGCGCGATGTGACTCGCTTCGTGGCCGACGACCTGCATGAACGCCTGGAGATCGAGATTCCCTTCTCCAAGATTCGCGTGCGCGAATATCCGGCGGTGATCACCTCTGCCCAAGAGGCCCAGGCGGCGGCGCAGGCCAACGGCGCGGCAGTGGTGGTGTGGGGCAACTACAACACCAACTTCATCCAGCTTGATGTGCAGGTCGGCGTGCTGGATGCCTTTCCGCACGCCCAATTTTCCCAAGAGATGCTTTCTCGCTCGGTCAACGTGCGCCTGCGCCTGACCGACGCACTTCAAGAATCGGCTGCCGCGCCGGTGTTGGTGGTGCTCAGCGCGCTCCAGGGGGCCGACGGCGACGGCTATGAGTTTATGCGCACCATCGCCGTGATGGACGCCCTCCATGCGCCGCCCGCCGAGATCGTCAGCGGTGGCGTGGCCGCGCACTTGCACCGCTTCTTCAACGCCTTTCTAGAAGACACGCCGACGGCCATCGAGAGCATCAACGCCGCCATTGCGCTGGACGCGGCCAACCCGATGCTCTATGTGCTGCGCAGCATCGCTAACCATCGCATCGGGCGCTTTGGGAACGGCCTGCGCGACGCCGAGACCGCCGCGCGGCTCAGCCCGCCGGACTGGACCGTGCCGCTGTACCTGCTGGCAAACAGCGCCTCCGACGCCGAGGCGATCCAGTACTATACGCGCATCATCGAACAACGCCCCACCGACTGGTTCCCCGTGAACTTCCGGGGCGCGCTGTACTACCTGTCTGGCCAGTACGACCTTGCCAGAACCGATCTGGGGCAGGCCATCGCCTTAGGGCCAAACGCCAACTTTCCCTACGTGTTCGCCGCTCTGCTGGCCCTGCGCGAGGGCCGTCTTGAGGATGCAGCGGCGCAGTATCACACCATCCTCACGCGCTTTCCCGACCCGACGCTGATCATGCGCCTGTTGGAGGCAACTTTTGGCCGTCAGGAAGGCAATGTGCTGGGGCCGCTGCTGGCTGCCTCGGTCAACCTGGCGCTAGGCCAGTACGCCGAGGTCGTCGCGCAGACCAACACCGGACTGGAGATGTACACCCGGCTGACACGCGAAATGGGCGCCAGCGGGCGCGGGCGCTCGCCTTACGCCGCCCGGCAGGCCGACCTGCTCGTGCTGCAAGGGCTGGCGCAGTGCAACCTGGGCGATCTGGTCGCCGCCGAGGATGCCTATGGGCAGGCCATCACCCTCGAACCGGGCTTCATCTTCGCCCGCTTCGGGCGGGGCGAGGTTCGGCTATTGCAGGGCGACGCAACAGGGGCCGCCGCCGACTTCGACACGGTGCAGCGCAGCCGCCTGAACAACGCCTTTGCGCCGCTGATCGCGCAGGCGCAGGCAGGCGCGCTCGCTTGCGAGACGCTCCTGGCCATTGCCGATGCGGGCGGGGAGTGAGGAGCAGCAGTTTTGAGTTTTGAGGGCTGAGTTTTGAGTTATCCGGCCCGGCTCGCGGTTTCTTTGGGGATTAGAAAGAAAGACGACGCGCCGGACTGCGCCCTCATGACTTTGAACTCAACACTCCACACGGCTATTCGGGTTCGTCGGATGAGACCTCGCCGGCACGGGCTTCGTCGCCTCGGAAGAAGTTGGCGATGGACACCGTCAGGGCCGTGAACACGCCTCCTACCAGCACGCCCACCACAACCGCTTGCAGGCCGGGGTTGCCCTGCGCCAGCGAAAACAGCGCCATCGTGATCATGCTGGCAATCCCGCCGACTAGAGCGATCCCGCCGGGGCGCGCCCACTCCCGTCGCACGCCCAGATACATGCCCACGATGATCAGCGCGAAGAGCAAAAAGAAAATCAGCGCCGTGCCCGTCATGCCGTTTGCCTCCCGGATCGAGCAGTTCCTACACGACGATCTCAGTATAGCGGATCAGACGTTTTCCCGCGCCCGCCACTCCGCCAGGGTGAACAGGCCGTTCAGCCACAGCAGACGTACCGGCAGCAACACGGCCATCCATAGCAAAATCGCCCCACAGGGCCAGTCGGTAAGGTAGCCCAGGCCCGGCCCCAGCAGCGCCAGCAGGGGAAGCTGCCCCAACAGGCGCGGCTCCAGGCCCAACAGCGTCAGCAGTCCCAACAATGGGATCAGCGCCAACAACTGCACCAGCCACAGCGTCAGCCGCAGGATGATCGCCAGGGGAAAAGCATAAGCCACCGACGGACTCAAGGTGGATGCCACCAGCCCCACCGCGCCGTCGATGGCGGTGTCCTGGTAGGGTTCGAGCAGGTAGTAAACGGTGCAGCAGAAAGGCAACAGCCCCACTGCCAGTATTTCCAGGTTCAGGTTGCCCAGCGCGCGCAGCAAAAAGTAGCTTCCCGCCGCCAGCGCCGGCAGGCTGATTAGCAGGCGCACTATCACCACGTACCCGACCAGCCCTTGCAGCGGTTGCAGCGCGGCGGCCATCTTCGCCAGCAAAATCTCGCGCACCGAAGCCGGGATGGTCGCCAGCGTCTCCCAGGTGTGGCTTTCGCGCTCCCGCACGACCGTCGGCGCGCAGACGACTACCGTCGGGATGCGCCACAGGTACGGCGCAACAGCCACGCCCACCAACAGCGCCAGCGCGATCAGCGCCACCACAACCACCGCCCCCGCCACGCCGGTCCGGCAGCTCACCAGAATCAGCGCCGCCAGGCCGGCCAGGGCAATACGCTGTCCGTAGCGCCGCCACACCACCCACGCCGTCGGAACGACGACGCTGCGCTGTGCCCGACGGCGCTCCGCCAGGTAGACCGGATCGCGCTGGGTGCGCCAGTGCCGTTGCAACACGCGGTAGATGTCGAGCATGGCGGTTGGGCGGTACACAGATGACGCCGATTTTCCGAGCTGTTCCACGAAACGTCTGTGTCAATCGGCCTGAATCTGTGTTATCTGTGTACGCTTTTCCTCAGCGCGATTTGAGGGAGCGCGGGTCCAGGGCATCGCGCAGGCCGTCGCCGATGAAGTTGATCGCCAGCACCGTCAGGATAATCAAGACGCCGGGGGCCATCCACATCCACCACACCTCATCCAGCAGTTCTTGCGCGCGCTGGAGGATATTGCCCCAGGTCGCAGTGGGCGGCATCACGCCGAAGCCCAAAAAGCTCAGGTATGCCTCGGTGATGATGGCGTTGCCCACGCCCAGCGTGGCCGAGACGACAATCGGCGCGACGCAGTTTGGCAGGATGTGCACCCGGATGATGCGGCCCGTCTTCGCCCCGATCATCGTCGCGGCGGTCACGAACTCGCGCTCCTTGAGTGTGAGCACCATCGAGCGTACGATGCGCGACAGGCTCATCCAACTGGTCAGGCCGATGATCAGGATGATGACGATCAGGCTGGCGCTGAATTCGCGCCCCAGGATGTTGACCGTCGCCGTCGTCCCGGCCAGCCACTTGGAGAGCATCAGCAGCAGGATCAGCGTCGGGATCGACAGCAACGCCTCGACGATACGCATCAGCACGGCGTCGATCCAGCCGCCGAAGTAACCCGCTATCAGCCCGATAATCGTGCCCAGCACCACCGAGATGGCGACGGACACGATGCCGATCATCAGGGAAATCTGCCCGCCGTAGATAGTACGCGCCAGGATGTCGCGCCCGACCTGGTCGGTGCCGAAGGGATGTTCGGCGCTGGGCGGCTCGAAGCGGTGCAACAGGTTGGTGCGGTTGGCGTAGTCTTCGCTATAGAACAAAGCCCCGACCAGCACGAAGGCGACGATCAGGCCCAACAGGATCAGGCCCATCACCGCCATCCGATGGCGGCGGAAGCGCAGCACGGTCAGGCGCAGCAGCGATTCCGGCTTGCGCGAGTCTTCTTGTAGGCTGGCAATCTGGCCGTTGGCCGTAGTTACATTGGTCATGGGGTCCTCCGGCCTAGTCGTAGCGCACGCGCGGATCAAGCCAGGCGTACAGCACGTCGGTGATCAGTTGGAACGCCACCACCGCGATGGCCGTCATCAGCACGAAGATGATCAGCACCGGCGAGTCGAGGTATTCCAGGCTGGTGATGAACAGGCGGCCCATGCCCGGCCAGGCGAAGATCGTCTCCGTCACCACCGCGCCGCTCAGGATGAACGGCATGGTCAGGCCGATCAGCGTGATCAGCGGAAGGGCGGCGTTCTTAAGGGCGTGTAGGTAGATCACCCGCCGTTCGGGGAGGCCCTTCGAGCGCGCCGTGAGGATATAGTCCGAACTGATGACCTCCAGCATGGTCGAGCGCACATAGCGGCTGTAGCCGGCGATGTTGATGGCGGCGATGCTGAAGGCCGGCAGGATCATATGCCGCGCCAGGTCCCACACCGAACGATCCCCGCGCACATCGTACATCCCCTGCACTGGCAGATAGGGCAGCCCGGCTTGCTTGGCCGAGACGGAGAAGATGAACACGCTCAACAGCGCGATGAAGAAGATCGGCATCGAGTATGTGACAAAGGCCACCCCGGTGATGATATTGTCGGCCAGGGTGTATTGGCGCAGCGCGGCGAAGATGCCGATGCCCAGTGACACCACAATCGTCACTACATAGGCAGTGGTGCCCAGCAGCAGCGTGTTCGGCAAAAATTCCCCGATCACGTCTGTCACCGGGCGGCGGTAGCGGATCGACTCGCCGAAGTCGCCGCGCAGGATGCCCAGACGGTTGCCGTACTCGTCGGGCACGCCGTCGCCCGTTACATCGCGCATGTACCAATCGTCGCCGATCAGCCAGTGGACGAACTGCAAAGGCAGCGGGTCATTAAGGCCCAGCCGCGCGCGCAACATGATCCGGTCGGCCTCGGTCACGCGCGGGTCTTGGGCGAGATAGGCCAGCGGGTCGCCGACCGTCTTAAGCAGCACAAACACGATCACCGTAATGAGAATGAGCAGGGGAACAGCCTGGAGCAGTCGGCGGATAATATATCGGCCCATGATAGTGCGCCCTTTATAGCTGGCCCTCACCCGCGCATCCTCTGCTGAAGAGCAGAGAGGAATAGGTCGTCTGCCCCCCTCTCCCTGAGGGAGAGGGGGTTGGGGTGAGGGCTAAGAAACGGCTGAGCTAAAACGGGGTCAGACAGCGGCGGAATGGGGTCATTCCGCCGCTACCATGCATCGTTCAACTTCCGCCGATTACGACAGTGGCTGCCAGTATTCGCAGTGGTTGAAGTAGTTGGCCGACAGCGTGCCGAGGTTCTGGAAGGTCGTCACGTCCCAACGGTCGGCGCGCAGCGCATACCAGGTCGGGCGCAGGTACAGGCCGTGCCAGAAGGCTGCGTCAAAGAAGCGCTGCTCCAACTGATAGTGATACTCCATACGCTGCTCAGGATCGACGGTGCTTTCGACCAGCTCTTCCAGACGGTCATGCTCCGGATCGCAGAAGCCCCAGCCGTTGTTGCCGTCGGGCGATTCGGGCGTGGGGATGCCCCGGCAGCCGAACCAGTCGAGCGTGCCGTTGGGCGAAAGCGGGTTGGTGCTGAGGGCGAAGATCGCCAGGTCAAAGTCGCCCGTGCTCAGGATGCCCCGGTCCACATACGAAGCGAACAGGATCGAGGCCGGGACCGGCAGCAGTTGCGTGCCGATGCCCACCGCGTTCAGGTATTCCTGGATCAGGAGCTGGTAGTCCATGCGCAGCTGGCGCGTGGTGGTGAAGAAGCGCAGCACCAGTTCCAGGCCATCCTTGTCGCGCGTGCCGTTGCCGTTGGTGTCTACCCAGCCGGCTTCGTCAAGTAGGGCGGCGGCGCGCTCTGGATCGTATTCGCGGAAGGGCAGGTCTGGCGGGATAAACAGTTCAGAGTACCAGGAGCGGGCCAGCTGCACGCCGGGGCCGACCAGCCCTTCGGCCATCGTGGGCCGGTCGATGGCGTAGGCAATGGCTTCGCGCACGCGCACGTCGGTGAGCGCGGGGTGGACGTTGCCGTTGCCGGTGTTGATCCACAGCGCGTCGCCATAGACGCCCGCCGTGCTCCACACCTCGGCGCCTTCGATGGCGCTGTAGCCCTCGACCAGGTCATCGCTGAAGTTGAAGGCCAGGTCGATCTCGCCGTTTTGCAGCGCATTCTGCATCTGGGAGGCGTCGGGGATGAACTTGATGATCACCCGGTCAATCGCAGGCTCCTGGCCGTCCCAGTTGGGGTTCTTCACCAGGGTGATGCTATCGCCGATGATCCACGAATCGAACACATAGGGGCCGTAGCCGACTACGCCCTGGCCCGTCCACAT